>NC_014306.1:3300108-3600117 GCF_000196615.1 Erwinia billingiae Eb661 | reverse complement strand
CGATGGACGGGATCACCGACATCCCCACCCGCAAACGCGCCACATCGGCCTGGCCCGGTTCAAACACAATCTTCACCGGCAGGCGTTGCACCACCTTGGTGTAGTTACCCGTGGCATTATCAGCCGTGATTGCCGCGAAGGTGGAACCGGTGGCCGGAGCAATACTGTCGACATGCCCGCGTAACGTCACGCCCGGCAGCGCATCAACCTCAACGGAAACCGGCTGGCCTGGCTTGACGTCGGTCAGCTGAGTTTCGAGGAAATTCGCCACAACGTAGGTCTGGTGCAAGGGAACCACCGCCAGCAGGCGGGTTCCGGCGGCCACCCACGCGCCCTGACGGACCGAGCGTTGACCCACTGAGCCATCAATCGGCGCCCTAATGGTGGTGTACGACAGGTTCAGGCGCGCCTGATCGACACTGGCGGTTGACGCGGCGATATCGGCTTCAGCCTGTTTGATACTGGCCTGCAAAATACCCACCTGCTTGCGTGAGGCGAGGGCAGCGGCCTGACTCTGACGCAGCTGAGCCGAGGCTTCACGCATTGAGGCGTTGGTTTTCTGCTGCTCGTCGGCGGTGGTGGTGCCGCTTTTTAGCAGGCGGCGATAACGCTCGGCATTCTGTCCGGCATAGTTCAGCGTTGCTTCACTTGAGCTGACCGCCGCATCATTCTGCGCAATGGTCGCCTGCTGCTGATCGAGCTGCGCCTGAACGCTGGTGAGCTTGGCCTGGCTGACCTGCAGGTTGGCTTCTGCGGTTTCCAGCGCGACGCGGTAATCGCGGTCATCGATAGTCGCCAGCAGGGCACCGGCCTTAACCGCCTGGTTATCGCTGACGTTAACGGTGCGGATATACCCCGATACTTTTGGCGCAACCAGCGTGTAATCCGCGGTCACCACGGCGTCATCAGTGCGTGACTGGTGGCGATTCATTGCTGTCCAGACAAAAAACACGATGCCCAGCAGGATCGCTAACAGCAGCACTAACATTAAGGTTCTTTTGGCAGGTGTGAAGCTCATATTATTATCTCGTTGCTTTTGCGGCTTGTTGTAAAAGGGTTTGCGGCGGATAAACACGCTTGGGTAGCCAGGCGGTCAACAGCACCATCAACAGGGCAAAACCAATGATCAGCAGATAGGCATCGCTGATGCTAAGGATCACCGCCTGATGCTTGAGCAGCGTGGCGAAGTGGCTCAGGTTTTCTGTTGTGCTGGCGCTGCCATCCGGCAATAACGGCGTCAGGCTGCTGGCACTGGCAGAGGTGTCCGCGGTCATCAGCCACGGACGATTGCCCAGGTTATCGACCAGCGTATGCGAGTGAAACTTCTCGCGGTGGGTAAGGAAATTCTCCACCAGACAGCTGGCCGCCACGCTGGAAAAACCGCGCACGGTGTTAAACATGGCCGAGGCAAAAGGCCCTTCCGGTGGCAGAACCACGCTGGTGGCGCTCATCAATACCGGCAGGATCAGCATCGGCTGGGCGAAGGCTTGCAGCAGTTGGATCAGCCAGAAGTTCTGTCGCGCCCAGTCGTCAGTCAACTGCATGCCCATCAGGCAGGAGATGATCATCAACGCCGCGCCGCAGGCCAGCATCCAGCGGCAGTCTATCCAGCGCCGGTTGAGTAACGCTGCCATAAAGGGCGCAATGATCAGCTGTGGCAAACCGATGGTCAGGGCCAGCGGCGCAAACTGCACCGTGCGGAATCCACTGACCTGACCGAAGTACCCCGACGGCAGAGCAGAGCCGGACAGCGACACCATCAGCACGCCCGCCAGCACCAGCAAGCCATGGGTCAGATTCCGGCGCTCCAGCATCTGCAACTTAAACAGCGGCAGCGGGTGATACCACTCGTTGATAAGGAAGACGATCAGCAAGGCAAAGGCGCTGAGCATCATGCCGCTAATCAGCGGCGAGGCAAACCAGTCAAGGCGTTCGCCCTGGCTCAGCGACAGGATTAACAGCGCAATACCGCTGGTGCCGGTCAACATGCCGAACAAATCGATCTGTTTAAAACGCTCAAAGCGGGTGGGATCCTGCGGAATCCCCCAGCCAATTAACAGGTTGGCGATCAGGATCAGCGGGATCACCTGCCAGAAGACGAACTGCCAGCCGACCGAATCGGTCCAGAACGCCGCCAGCGACGCGGCAATGTTGGGGCCGAAGGTGGCGGTTAAGGCATAGGCAGCCAGACCATAAAGCTTGATCGGCGGCGGCAGAAAACGCAGTGCCACGGTCATCAGCATCGGCGGCAGCGCGCCACCAAAAATCCCCTGGATCACGCGTAACGCGATAAATAAAGAAGGCGTGGGTGCGAAAGGCTGCAATAAACCCACCAGCGCAAAGCCGGTTGCGACGGTCAGGGTAAAGCGCCGCAGTGAAAACGTCACCGCAAACCAGGGAGCGATCATCATCGCGGCGACTTCTGCCGCCTGATACACCGAAGTGATCCAGCTGGCCTGGTCATAGCTGAAGCCAATGGCTGCCCGCACATCGGCCAGCGCCAGGTCAGTGACGCGGTCGTTTAATCCTGAGGTCAACGCAGCGATCAGTACACCCACCAGTCCCAACGCCAGACGTAGAGTAAACGGGTGGGGAGCAGGCGGCGCTGCTGGTTGAGCAGTCATAGCAGGGGCTCCGTCAGGAAGGAAATAAAATTACGATGCACTGTATTGCATTGTGGTACATTTGCCGCAGAGTTTACAGTGTGAATGGGTGTATTGCAATGCGATACAGCCTGCCTCGAACGGTAAATAAGTGCTAAAGTATCGTCATCAAGCAAGGAGCAACGCGTATGTCTGACCCTATTACACAGCGTGAGGATGAGCGCACTGGGGGGATCCAGGTGATCTCTCGTGCGGCGAAAATATTGGATGCGTTGGGCAACCGTCCCGACGGCATGAGCCTGGGCGAAATCGCTCAGGCGGTGGATTTACCCCGTTCAACCGTGCAACGCATCGTCGCGGCGCTGGATTCGGTGCAGCTGGTACGCAGTCCCGGCGCGGGTGGCGTCCGGCTTGGGCCGGCATTGCTTCGGCTCATTGCCACGCTGCATACCGACGTGGTGGCGATTGCTCAGCCCTGGCTGCAGGCGCTGTGCGATGCCACCGGTGAAACGGTTTCTCTGGCGCGTGCCAGCGGATTGCAGCTGGCGATCGTGCATTATGTGGTGGCCGATCGTGAGCTGCGCGTGGTTCCGCGCATCGGCCTGAATCTGCCGTTGTACAGCACCTCCGGTGGCAAAGCGCTGCTGGCGCTGGACAGCGATGAACAGGCTCGCGCCGTCGTCGGCGATGCCTATGAAGCCATTACCGATCTGACCGTTAAGGCGTTTCCTGAACTGATTGAACGCCTTAAGGAGATCCGCCGCACCGGTCTTTCTTACGATCGGGGCGAGACGCTGGAAGGGATCTCCACCATGGCGGTGGCGATCGATACCATTCTGGGCCGTTTTTCCATCAGCTTGCTGGTTCCGTCTACCCGTTTTCAGAAGCACGAGGCGCTCTACCGTACAGAGATCCTTAAATGCAAAGAGGCGCTGGTGGATGAGATAGGCAAAGCGGCCTTACGTGACTGACAGGAGAGGGAAATGAAAACGCTTTTAGTCGCCGTTGATAATTCCGCTATAGCCCGCAAGGTGGTGGCACTGGCCACTGAACAGGCGCAGGCTTTGCAGGCCAACGTTGTGGTGCTGTGCTGTATCGATGCCAGCTATGCCAGCACCACCGGCACCTACCTTATCGAGGCCGGGGAAGACCCGAATGATTTCGGTTGCGCGCTGGATGAGCAAAACACCGCTGAAGCCGCGGTGCGTCAGGCACTGGCGGAACTGCAGCGCGCCGGCATCGCCTCCACCGGGCGTGTGGTGGCCGGTGAGTCTGCGGAAACCATCGTCGCGCAGGCCAACGAACTCGCTGCTGCGATGATCATTATGGGCCGCCGTCATCTTTCCTCTTTTAACCGTCTGCTGAAGGGCTCTGTCAGTGCTGCCGTGATCGAGCGCGCCAGCTGCCCGGTGCTGGTGGATGTTCGGCTAGATTAACTCCGCCTATTGGGCCGCGCATCGCGGCCCGCCTCTACAGGTATTTACTGTCATGTCCCAGGCTACACTCATCTCCTTTATTAGCGGCCTGCTGGTCGTTTTATTTCTCGCGTGGTTGTCAAAGCGGGGTTCCCTCAGTAAAGCCAAAGCGGTTTTGCTGGCCTTTATGCTGCTGTTTGCCGGTAACCTTTATTACTTTGGTTTTGTGGCACCGCAACAGCAGCAGGAAGCCCGTCTGGCTGCGGCAGAGCAACGTCTGGCGACGCTGCCGGTCTACCGCACCATCAAAGATCAGCAGCCGGCACTTTACCAGACGTTGGATCAGGAATTTATTCGCGCCTTACGTGAAGGCAACAGCGAGCAACAGGCGCTGGAACGGTTACGTCCGATGCTGTCAGACCTGCTGAATCAGCGCATCAGCTATGCCGGCGATCGGCAACTACATGATTATATGGCCGTAGCGCTGGAAGAAATGAAAGTCATCAGGCAGAAGGACAGTGCACTCTGTTTCAAATACCTTTTCCCTCAGGTGGAAGGTGGCGTTAACACCGCAGAAATATTACCCAAGGCGCTGATCGACAAAGAGATGGCCAGCATTGATGATTTCCTGCTGCACAGCCACGGCGCACAGCAGCAGGTCGATGTGGCGAAGGGCCGTGCCGCTCTGCAAACCATCGTGCGTTCGCTATACGGCAAGTGGGGCAGCGATCTGCAAACGCTTAACTCCCCGGCCGAAGCGGGTTCTGATAAAGGTAAACTCTGCGATATGACCATTGACCTTTATCAGTCGGTTCTGGCACTTCCGGTTAATAATTCTGCAGACGTTTTACGTATTATTCTCGACGGTAACGCGAATTAAGCGCAAAAAAAAGCCCGCTCGCCGCGGGCATAACACATTGTTATTGTAAGTCATTCATGGTGTTGGCAGACATTAAAATATGTCTGTACGGATAATCGCATCCCTTTCCAGATAGCGCCAGACGGCTTCCTGAATCGATTCAATTGGTAAAACAATGCATTTGCACGGTAAAGAAACTGCAAATGCGGGATTTTCCGATGGCGTCAGGAAAGTCGGCTGTTATCATGCCGCACCGAACGAAGGAGCTAAAATGAAGAAGTTAGTGACTGGCGCCGTTGCGCTGGCTGTATTTGTATTAGCCGGTTGTACTTCCAGCAAGCCAGGGGCATTTGAAAAAGTTGATGAAGATCCTGCGGTAAATACTGTGCAGTATCGTTTTAATCCGTCCACCGTCAATAAGATGGCGATGCAAGAGGATGTGGAACGCTACTGTACAGAACGCGGGTTTGATAAAGTGGAACCGATTAAACCGCAGGAAAGTCGGGTACCTGGATTAATGAACGCCTGGTATCAGTGTAATTACAGCATTAAAAGCTAAAACGAAAAAAGGGCGGGGAAAATTCCCGCCCAATATTTTTTTCAACGATCTTATTATATTGCCGTGTGCAGGCTTTGCCCGCTTGAGGATGAGTTACCTCACCCTCTTAGAATTTCTGCTTACCAGCCCCGATGCGGGCCATTTCCGTGGTGATAGCCGCCATGATACCCGTTATGATAACCGCCGCCGTGATGTCCGCCACGATATCCATCATGCACGATACAACCGTTCAACATCAGCATTACGCCCAGAACCGAGACAACTTTAATGAGTTTTTTCATTGTGAATGCTCCTTCACTTTTTCAATGACTACAACTTTACTTGAGAAAAGTGGAGGAATAATGCCGGTTGTGTAGAGTTATTTAATCAGGTATTTCCAGATATTTCAAATTTCAGTTTAATAATCGCGGCGTAATATTCATAAATAAGATAAGACCTAAAATAAGCCGTTTCCATCCGGAATGCTCTTAATTTAGCGCCAGCGACGAATAAACCTTAATACGAATCAATTTCACCTCAGGCCGCCACCGACATCAAATATGCAGTAGACTTAGGCAGACTGACTAAGGAGAAACTATGAGTTATCAGGTAGAAAACGTGCTGTCGGCGCAGGCTGAACTGGGTGAGTGTCCGGTCTGGTCTGTCAGGGAACAGGTCCTCTATTTTGTCGATATTCTGGCGCCTGCTTTGCACCGGTTCGATCCACAAAGTGGTAAGCATCAGGTTTTCCCTGTAGCTGAGGACATTGGCTGCTTTGGCCTGAATGCTCAGGGTGGATTTGTTGCCGCATTACGCAGCGGCGTCTGCATGCTGGATGATCACGGGCATATTACTCAGCGCATCGCGCCAAATCCGGGTGATGCGGAACGCAGCCGTTTTAATGATGGCCGCGTCGATCGCCACGGTCGTTTCTGGTGTGGCAGCCTGTGGGAACCGCAGGATCGCAACGGCGGCAAGCTATGCCGTCTGGATGAACACCTGACGCTGACGGTGCAGGCTGAAGATATCAAAATCTCCAACGGGCTGGCTTTCTCACCAGACAGTCGCTGGATGTATCAGACCGATACGCCAAACGGCGTGCTCTGGCGTTATCCGATGGATGAACAGGGCGAAATCGGCCCACGCGAAGTGCTGCAACGCTTTGTGCAGGAAGAGGGCGGTTTGCCTGATGGTGCCGCCGTCGACAGTGAAGGCTTCTACTGGGCAGCAATGTTTGATGGTTCCCGGGTGATCCGTCTCGATCCCGCTGATGGACGCATTGTGGATGAGATCCCGTTGCCGGTTCGCTGGCCGACCATGGTGGCATTCGGCGGGGAGGATCTGAAGACGCTGTATATCACCAGTTCACGCGAAGACCGCACCGCAGAAGAGCTGGCACGCTATCCTCAGTCTGGCGATGTGTTTGCGGTAAGAGTGGCGGTGGCGGGAATTGCCGAGCCGCTATTTCAGGCGAAATAATCCGGGAAGGGACATATCAACGGTGTATGAATGGGGCGAATTATCGCCCCATTTTTTTACGCGTGCTGCAGGACCTTTTTCTCTTCTTCCGCACGGTGCGGTAAGCGAATGGTGGCAGACATAATCAGCGAAATCACCAGCAGGGCCATAATCAGGCTGAAGGTGATGGTGAAGCCGCCAAACAGCGAAGCAATCAACGACCCCAATACGCTACCGATACCAAAGCCCAGATAAATCAGCCCGTAGTTTTTGGTCAGATTGTTCAGGCCGAAGAAGTCGCTGACCAGCGAGGGGTAAACGGTAATGGTGCCGCCAAAGCTGAAGGCCACGCAGGCGATAGAGATAAAAAAGGTGGTTTCATTCATCTGGGTAAACAGCAGGATGCTCATGCCCGCCAGCGAGACCACCTGCGCCAGAGTAATCACCCGGATACGGGCCATCTTGTCGGACATCACGCCGAGGATCAGTCGTCCACTCAGATTAGCAATGGCGATAATGGTCACCGCATTGGCCGCCGTTTGCGTCGACAGATGCACCAGGCCTTCGCCAATATCTTTCGCCACGCCAATCACATACAGGCCGCTCATGCAGGCGGTCAGAAACATCAATGCCAGCATCCAGTACTGCGGCAAACGCACCGCTTCGGCCAGAGAGAAATCGCGGGCTTTACTGTGACTTCCCTGCGCTGCAGCAGATTGTTTCGGCGCTTCCTTCATAAACAGTGCGCCGGTGACAATCAGCGCCATCGCCAGCAGACCCCAAATCAGGAAGGTATTTTCCAGACTGTAGACGCTGAGCAGGTAGCCGCAGATAAATTTAAAGCCGAGGCTGCCCAGGCCGTAAGCCCCAATGGCACAGGCGGAAATCAGCCCTTTGCGTTCCGGGAACCACTTCACACAGTTCGACAGGGTCATCAGATACCCGGCGCCATCCGCCAGTCCCACCAGCACGCCCGCGCTCAGATACAGCATAAACAGGTTGCTGGAGTGCGCCGTCAGATAAAAACCAATCGCCATCAACACGCCCGCACCGATGGTGACGTTGCGCACGCCAAAACGCTCCTGCAGCTTGCCGGCCAGGGAAGAGGCAATCGCCAGCCCCAGGCTCAGCAAGCCAAAGGAGAACGCCACCTGGCTGACCGGGGCATCCAGCTTATGCGACAACTGACCATTAAACAGGCTCCAGGTATAAACGGAGCCCAGCGCGAACTGGGTAATGATGGTGCCGAACAGGGTTAACCAGCGGGTACGGTTAACGCTTGTGCTGACGGGCTGTGTGCTCATGGAAAGCTCCCGGGGGAAAGTTTAAGAGAATGAGCAGATGATAAGCCGGGACTTCGCGCGCGGGGAGAATAGGGCATGAACTGCCGTCAGAGCGGAATGAAATGCCTGTTAGCGGGTATGAATGGCATGGCGAAATACACAGCGGGCGTTGGCGGACGGGCTTTTCAGCATCCCGTCCGCCGGTTCAGCCCTTATTCCGCGGGGGAAAAGCGCATATTGCGCATATCATTGCCGGTCGGCGTCTGGTGCACGCGCAGGCCGAATTCAGGCAGCAGCGCAAAGATGTGGTCAAAGATATCTGACTGGATCTTCTCGTACTCCAGCCAGACCGTGGTGTTGGTGAAGACATAAATCTCAATCGGCAGGCCTTCAGAACCCGGCGCCAGCTGGCGAACCATCAGCGTCATATCTTTGTGGATCTGGGGATGAGACTTCAACCAGGCTTCGAGCCAGGCGCGGAAGGTGCCAATATTGGTCATATGCCGGCCATTCAGTGGCGTAGTGAGGTCGCAGCCCAGGCTGGCATTGTGGTTAGCGACTTCAGCGACCTTGCCGTCGAGATACGGCGTCAGCAGCTGCGCGCGATTCATCCGGGCGATCTCTTCATCTGACAGAAAA
The DNA here is from genome assembly GCF_000196615.1 of Erwinia billingiae Eb661. Classification (NCBI taxonomy): domain Bacteria; kingdom Pseudomonadati; phylum Pseudomonadota; class Gammaproteobacteria; order Enterobacterales; family Erwiniaceae; genus Erwinia; species Erwinia billingiae. The sequence continues at coordinate 3,591,322 of NC_014306.1, read as the reverse complement.
TGAATGCTGGTGGCATCAATATTCAGGCTGCGCTTGATGCGGCGGCCACCGGATTCGGACATGCCGCGCCAGTTCTTAAACGAGTCAGAAATCAGTGCGTAGGTTGGAATGGTGGTGATGGTTTTATCCCAGTTGCGCACTTTCACCGTGGTCAGCCCGATATCAATCACGTCGCCATCCGCGCCGTATTTTGGCATATCCAGCCAGTCACCCATTTTCAGCATATTGTTGGCCGAAAGCTGAATGCCGGCGACCAGGCCGAGGATCGGATCCTTAAACACCAGCATCAGTACGGCGGTCATCGCACCCAGACCGGTCAACAGCACCAGCGGGGATTTGCCAATCAGGAGCGAGATCACCATCAGCCCAATCAACAGGGTGGCGATCAGTTTGATGCTCTGAAAAATGCCGCGTAACGGCAGCTGGCCGGCAAAGCTGCTGTTATCGGAGAGCTCCAGCAGCACGTCCAGCAGCGAGTAAAGGATCAGCAGGGTGAAGATCATCAGCCAGACCTGACTGGCGATCATCAGCACGGAGTAAATCGGCTCGTCGCCCTTCAGGAACACCTCAAGCTGGATTTGCAGCAGCACGCCCTGCATCAGCAGCGCGAAACGGCTGAACAGCTTTTTATCAATGATGGATTTTGGCCACAGGTGTGAGGATCGGTCGGCAAACCGACGCAGGAATGGCAGCACCGCGCGGTGCAGTAAGCCATGCACAATCAATGAGATGATGGCAATCAGGGCGATGATGGCGAAGAGCGCAATCAGGGGCGCGTAGGGCAGGTCGAAGGCGGTCAGCCATCCGGTTATTAAAAGTTGCATGTGGCTATTATCCCTTCAGGTGAAGCTGTCCAGAGTGCAGTTTCAGTCAAAAAATATCGTTCAGGCGGGCCTTTGGGCTCATCCGAACCCCAGCCACCCGGCCTTTGACAGCGCAGACGTTCCGCTGCCAGCCGTTATTATCAATTAAGCGCGGCGATGAATGAAGGGTAAATCCGATCCTTTACCTGCGCTGACATACTCTGTTTAAGGTTTTCTCGCGGCAGGCCGATAACCCGGGGATGTGATGGTTAACAATCACGCTGTGTCATCTCTTACGCCACCCTTTCTCTCAGTTATCACGACTTCTTTACTATGAAGGAAATCACTATGCCGGGGATCCCAGTTCGTCTGTCAGGGAAATTGACACTAGGCGGCATTTCGATGCTGCTACTCATCACATTAATTGTTTATCTTGCCATCTCGCTGCGCGGCCAACCGAGGGTGATCGAAGCCAGTAACAGTCTGATCCAGCAGACCGGCGAAAACATTGTTGGCCAGCTGAATCAGCAGTTGATCCGCATTGAAGGCGAAGTCGTCAGCATGGCGCGTCTGGCGGAAGTGCTGCCCCATCAGGACGATTTATTCAAAAGCGTGCTGCCGCAGATTATCGACAGCAAAGGTGACAAAAGCATTGCCGGTGGCGGCATCTGGCCGGAACCGAATGCCTTTACCGAGGGGGTTGCCCGTCGCAGCTTCTTCTGGTCACGCGGCGCCAACGGCACGCTGGATTACTCCGACGGCTACAACGATCCTGCCGGTGCGGGTTACCACAATGAAAGTTGGTACACCTCAACTAAAGCGGCATCGCGCAGCAAGTGTAACTGGTCCGAAGTGTACCAGGACCCGGTTTCCAACGTGAATATGGTCACCTGTAGCGTGCCTTACAGCGCGGGCGACAGGTTTGCCGGCGTGGCAACCTTTGACGTGCTTTTGGATAACCTGTCTGGCTTTATGGCCAAGAATGGCAACCTGACCGGCGGCTATGCCTTCGCGTTGGACCAGTCCGGTAACGTGCTGTATTTCCCCGGCAGTAAAGACAAAGCGTTGAAGAAATTCAGCGCGCTGGCGGATGAGCAGAAGTGGCTGGCGCCGGTGGTAAAAGGCCTTGCGACGGCAGCCCATCAGCCGGGAACCACCACGCTGAATAATTTGCAGGATGATTACCTGCATACCCGTGCTCAGGTCACGCTGTTTAAGATGCCGGATACCGGCTGGGTGATCGGCCTGGTCACGCCGGAAGCAAACGTGACCGCGTTGGCCAGAAATATCATGCAGGATATCTTCGTGGTGCTGATCCCGGCGCTGCTGGTTCTGCTGGCGGGTGCCTGGTTATTTGCACGCGGGCTGACCACGCGTCTGGAATCCACGCGTGCCGCGCTGGATGAGATTGCCAATGGCGATGGGGATTTAACCCGTCGTCTGGATGCTTCCGGCAAGGATGAGATCGCGGAAATTGCCGTATCGTTTAACCAGTTTGTCGACAAGATTGCCGGCGTTATCACTAATGTGCAGGCCAGCGGCATCAACGTGGCTGCCAATGCCACCTTCCTGGCAGAGGGCAATCAGGCTCTGTCGGCGAAGATTGGCGATCAGGCCGCTGCATTGGAGCAGAGTGCCGCTGCGATGGAGCAGCTCAACGCCACCGTGCAGCAGAATGCCGAGAACACCCGCCTGGCAGATGCCTTCACCGAGCAGACGGCGCAGATTGCCCGCAGCAGCAGCGAAGTAATGCATAAAGTGATTGATACCATGGCGACCATCAAAACCTCTTCCAGCCGCGTCGGCGAGATCCTGAGTGTGATTGATGGCATTGCTTTCCAGACCAATATTCTGGCGCTGAACGCTGCGGTTGAAGCCGCCAGGGCCGGTGAGCAGGGCCGTGGATTTGCGGTAGTGGCCGCCGAAGTCCGCGCGCTGGCACAGCGAAGCGCTAATGCGGCGCAGGAGATCAAAACCTTGATCAGCCAGTCGGATACCACGGTGCTGGCAGGCAGTAAACTGGTGGAAGGTGCAGGCGAACAGCTGGAAGGTTTGGTGAACGACGTGCTGAAAGTGAAGCAGGTGGTTGGTGAAATCCGCGTTGCGGGCGATGAGCAGAGTAAAGGCATTGGTGAAGTGACGCTGGCCGTCTCGCAGATGGAGCGCAGCATTCAGCAGAACCTGCTGTTGGTCAATCAGAACGCGGAAAACACCCAGGCACTACGGGCAGAGGCTTCACAGCTGGCTCAGGACATCTCTTCGTTTAAGGTGGCTACCTCGTAACGGCCGGATGTTAATGCAAAAACCCGGTCCAGATGCTGGACCGGGTTTTTTATTACTTCTGAATATAGCTGCGGATAGCGTCAGCGATGGCTTTATTCGCGTGGCGATCGTCGCGATGTTCCGCGTCCTCGGCCACTTTCATCAGGTATTTATTCAGTTTGCCGCCGGTCGGCACGTTGCCATAGGCAATCAGCATCTGCACGATATGCCTGAGGGCAACGACTTCAACGGTGAGGCGCTCAACGATAGGATCTTTTTCTGACATAGGGTACTCCGCCATGATTCGGTATTTATTTTCCATCAGCTTAGGGCAGGGAGTAAAAATCAATCAATGGAATACACTGGCATAACGGTGGCTAATCAAATCGGGCGAACGCATCAGGACAGGTGCAATACCGCACCGGGCATTTTCAGGAAGTTAAACAGGTCGGCCGCAGCGCAATGGGAAAGATCTTTCTGCACGCTGGCATTGCTGTAATTCATCAGGGTGATCCGTTTTAACTGATGCCAGACCAGGATAGCCGATACCGCCAGCGAACAGGTTTCGTCACTCTGCTGGCAGAGCAAAGTGTAATGCCACTCTTCATCGAGTTCATTGGAGAAGAACTGCATCGACTCGGGTGGGATCAGCGCTTTCAGATCGGGCAGCAAAACATCACTCACACGGTGGGCCATACGCAGGGTAAAAGTGGTAGGCATTCAGTGCATCTCCTTATTCAGATGACTGGAGTTTACCCTGTTAATTTGTCTTAATGCGACGTTTTTTAAAATATTATTGAATGAGAATTAATTGATTCAATTGAGGTCGCGCTTTTTTCACTTCAAAGAGGATAATGGTAAATATAATTATTGATTCACACCATGGTCAGGCGTTAATATATCGACCCTCAACATAATACTCTTGCAGATAACCTTATTTTTATCTGGCCGTTTTGCGTGCTTTCAGGAAATTCGTTAATAAAAGGGCAGGGAAATGAAAAAGTTGGTTTTGGCCTTAGCAGTGTTAACTTTGGCAGGCTGTGCAAGGCCTTATGGTCCTGCAGATAAAATTTTGGATAATCAGATTGTTACCCCATCTTCATCCGGTCAGCAGACCAAGGTCACCATCACCCGGCAGAAGCAGTTTATTGGCAGCATGAGTGGTGGGATATGTAGGTTTGTTATTACCGTTGATAATACTGAAGTGGCTTTATTGCGTCAGAACCAATTTGTGACGACCTATTTGAAAAACGGGCCGCATAAATTACGCGTCAGTAACGATTGTAGTGTGCTGACGATGGGAATGAGAAAAACGTTGGATATTACCGCAGACGGTACCGATCAGGAATATGTCGCCGAGGTGGGTTTCTGGGGACAATATCGCATGTGGCGCACCAAATAGAATTTCAACACCAGGGCGACAGATCTCTTTCGCCCTGTCATCAGTTATACTGACGGCCTGAACGGTAAAGTATGCATTGCAGTGATGCACACTTTACCCTGGTTAGCAGGTCCACTTCCTGCCTCCGCTTCAACAGGTCATGCCTCCGTTATGATAAAAACATCCCTGCTTCTCTCCACGCTAATGCTGTGCCTTTCACCAGCAATGGCGGCAATGCAATGCGGTCCTTTTCATTTAGATCGCCACCAGGACGGTAGCGTTTACGTCAATAACACCAAGCCCACCCAGCAGAAAGTCACTTTTACCGGTGATAAAGGGGATTACGATAATGTGAAAATCCATCTGCGGGTTAAGAACACCAAGGCACCGGGTATGCTGGATATGGACCAGGCTGTTCAGCACGGCAAGGCGACATTGAACGTGCAGGTGGTGCGAACCAGCGCCAGCCAGATCCGCATCAGCGGTTCCTACGACTGTGAAAAAGTCGGATAGCCCTTCAGTTTGACGAGAATATTGATGAGAAAAATACTGACTGTGTTGGCCATTGTTCTGTTTCTTTCCGGCTGCACCTCTTCAACCGGCAAGGATTTCGATGATGCCAAGCTGAGCAAAATCCAGTACGGCCAAACCAGCCGCCAGGATCTGATTTCACTGTTCGGCCAGCCGACCACGGAAACACCATACCCGGAGAATCATCTGCTGATGATGTGGAGCTACAGCCAGGCGAAAGCCGGCAGTACCACTGAAGGCAAAACGCTAACGGTGCAACTCGATGGCGGCAAGGTTAAAAGCTACACGGTGAGTAAGACCTGAGGGAAGGGGTAGGCTGGGGACATGTGTATGCATATGCACAGACCCCCACGCTTATCCGGGAAGAATAATTCTTAGGGCCATCGTTTTAGCTTGGGCCATTAATCTGTTTTCATCCACGCCCCGAGAAAACACTGCGGGGTTATTATGCTTCATTAAACAAACCGCCGATAAATAATAAGTAGCTTAATAATATTGGCTAAATGAGATTTTTAGGAAGTAAAAGCTGTATTAAATTAACGTTTATCATCTTGATAAACTTTCTCTTTTTTTTAACTTCCTTCAGCAATCTACGCCAATGCTTAAGAATATTCTCATATAGAAATCGTCAAGCTTCATTCTTATTTATTGCTTCATGTGATTTAGATAATATATATTCGTGCAGTACGAAAAGGGAAATTGTGGTCATGGAAAATATCCGTACCATCTTACATGGAGTCGACATGGATAGTGTAGAGACAGCTAATGAGAAAGCTATCAAAGAGGGTAGCCTACGTCTTATGAGCTCAGGAGAAATACAACTCGCTAAAAGGGTGTTTGGTGACAGGATCTCTTACAACAAAGTCTGGATCCATCATGATAGCTATTTACCGTTTAGCCTCCAGCATGAGCATGCTGTCATGACTCCTCACGGGGAGATCTATTACCGGACTCAGTTATACAAGGATGACTATTCAAAAACGTCCTCCACTGAGCAGCACACTTTCATTCATGAACTCAGTCATGTCTGGCAACGCGAACGAGGGATGTGTGTAATCTGCCGGGGGCTGGCAAGCTGGATTGTGTCTTATCGCTACAGGCTTGATGGCAGACTACTCTGCGAGTACCCGATGGAGCAGCAGGCACAAATTATTGCGGATAATTTTATTCTTAGCTCATGGGGATACGAGTCATTTTTATGGCTTTATGGAAATGAAGTTGTAACGCTTGACGGTGATTTACGACTTTCTGAAATTGAGTCGAGTTATAAAAGTGCTTTACGAGGATTCCCTTGGTGAGAAATTTATCACTTAAAAATTCCGTTATTATATTGATGTTATCTGGCAGTTCTTTTGTACTTACTGGCTGCCCTGGTATTGGAGACAGAGGGCGGCATGATGAAACAATACCAGCCGTCCGTAACGGAAAAGATATTTGTTTTCCAGTTACTCACTCAAAGGGATATGTACCTACTTATCTGTCGATCAATTTGAGGGACACTCCACCAAAAGCTCAGCGCAATCGAATCGTAGGTGACATAAATTTTTTAAATGACAAATTATGTCTCTCTCCTGCTGAATTTGAACCAGCAGAGAACAAAGAATATATCGTAAAGTTTATTCTGAAAAAAACGACGGGGGATGATTCAATCAGAAGTTTTGTTGTTGGCGTTAAAGTTTCGGGTGGACATGTTGAAGGTTTTCCTTTAAACGAATCTGAAATCTCAAGAATGCAAAAAACAAATGATTAAAACTTTTTTCGATTAACGATAGGTTTGCGAAGTTTCACTCTGATTCTAAGAGATAGATTAAATTGAGTCAGCGTTTGTCATAAATAAGGGATTATTGCTGAATTTGGTATGCTTTTAACAAGTAGGAAAACGGTAAAATGATGTTAACGGCAGACACTTGATTCATCATGCAGGGGGGGTATTTGAATGGTTTTGCTTTTTGGAAGGGGCCGTCTTTGATGCGGTCTTCAAAGGCTTTCGCTGCTTCAGTCATGCAATTTGCCTTTGCTTTTTTGCCCACAAGAACATCCCATGGTCGTATCGACAGTCCTTTCCAGTTCTTTAAGCTCAGCGGCCTGGTCTGTTAGGTCTGCATGCTTGAGGGGGCTCCTTATTTTTAAGCATAAAAAAAACCGCTTCATTGAGCGGTTTCGTGGTTTCGTTTTGCGATGACTTTCCTTCGTATCTCAATCATCCTGATATAGAAATCATGAAGTTCACCGTACTGACTCGTCTGTATATTTGGGGATAGTGACTCCCGCTCTTTCATCCAGATGTTTACATTTTTGGAGCATTTTTTGAATGCTTCGTCCACGATTGTAACTGCTGATCTATTTGATGGGATTTCAGGGAGAACATTGTCATTGAGGCATCTTACGAGTGGTGGCTCATATTCTCGCTCTGCCAGAGCACTGGATGCCATAAAAATCAAACAAACTACTAGCCACTTCAATCATTAATCCTTGTAAAATACGTTCATCCTAAGTAAATGTTTCATCGACATCCCACTTGAAACCTTTAGTACTATAAGTCGTCAAGCTGACCACTTAACCTGCATGCTCTACCCTTGAAAAAGGAGGTGCCTATGTGCGGACGATTCACGCAGTACAGAACACGCGAAGAATACCTGAAAGAGTTTGCCGACGAAACAGAGCAGGATATTTCCTACGACCCTGAACCGATCGGCCGGTATAACGTGGCGCCCGGTACAAACGTCCTGGTGCTAAACCAGCGCGATGATTCCCTTCATCTTGACCCGGTTCACTGGGGCTACGGGCCCGAATGGTGGGACAAAGCACCGCTGATTAATGCCAGGATAGAGACCGCAGCCACCGGCCGCATGTTCAAGCCGCTGTGGAACAACGGGCGCGCTATCGTCATGGCCGACGGCTGGTACGAATGGAAGCGTGACGGCAGCAAGAAACAGCCTTACTTTATCTACCACAAATCCGGTAAGCCCATCTTCTTCGCGGCGATCGGCAAAGCTCCCTACGATAAGCAGAACGCGAACTAAGGATTTGTGATCGTCACTGCGGCTAGCGATAAAGGTCTGGTTGATATACACGACCGCCGGCCGCTGGTTCTGAGCACATCCGCAGTACTGGCCTGGCTGAATCCCGATACCACTTCTGAGCAGGCGCAGGACATCGCTAAAGAGCAATCCATTCCCTCAGACGAATTCACCTGGCATCCTGTTTTGAAGACGGTGGGGAATGTTAAGAATCAGGGGAGTGACTTGGTAAATGACATTGGCAATCCGGACTCGTGATGAAACTCGATGGGTGAGTTTATCCTGCACTTGCCGTAATTTTATCCGTTAATGCTCAATAATAATTGAAAAATAGTGGTTATAGGGTTAACGACCTGTACTGAGGAGAGAATTATGGCTGGTCAGAATTTTGAACGTCATGTGTTATATGATACAGGAGCTGACTTTTTTGAATTGAATGGCAATAGCACCATGAAATTTACGCCTAAAGGTGCAAAGGAGCTGTGCGAAGAAGCAACAAAAAGGAACATTTTCATAGGTCGTATTGAATGTGGCAACTGGAGTGTGTCAGGGTTTTGCCCAGATGGCAATATGACCTGGGACAGCAAATCCGACCTCGTGGCCGCAGGCAAAATTAAAGAGAATAATGATCTTGCTATTGAGAACATTAATGAAGATGCATCCGAAGGTTATAACGCTTTTCTCTTCACTCTGCCTTACTGAACACTACAATGCAGCCCCGGATCGGCACAACTTTGAGAAAGATGTCGAAGAATTTCAAAAAGTGTTTGTAATGTACTGAAGTAGAAACTTAAAGTGCCTCCGAGCGGTTTTTTAAGCCCAAGGTACATTTGCGGGTGCGCCTTATGAAGCGATCTATGTGACGCGAAAATGAAAAGAGTTGTACAAACTCGCCGTACTGTCTTTGTCTGGCTGGTCATCTTGTCACTGATGAAAAATGAGCGGATCATGTGTCTACCCCAGGTGAACACGGCAGGTTCCATGTTAATTAGCACTGAGAATTCGCGAAGTCATGTTGCAGATACACAACTCGCTTGTACGCTCGCCGCCGTTGCCGGAGCCCTGAACACCGCAGCATTTGAAGCTGTCGGTTTTTTCTCTGCCAACATGACGGGAAACGTCTCTTCACTGTCAGATCATCTTGCCAAAGCAAACCTGGCACCAGCTATTTTCTTTCTGTCGATTGTCAGCATTTTCATTGCCGGTTCTGCATTCTCGACAATTGTTATCAATTCAGGTCGCAGAAAGAAAATGCGTACGGTATACGCCATTAATATTTTTATAGAGGGTGTCGGGCTTGTCGTGCTCGGTATTGTTGAGAGCTATCTCACGCCAGTTTCCCCCGGCGTGTTACTTATCTTAAGCCTGAGCTTTTTAATGGGCTTACAAAATGCTGTCGTCACGAGAATATCTAACGCGCGTGTAAGAACAACGCATGTATCAGGCACATCTACGGATATCGGTATAGAGCTGGCCTTGCTCTTCGACGTGCTCAGGCGAAAGGAATCACCTAAGGACGCTCCGCTTTATCTTGAGAGACTCAGGCTGCACTCATTCACCTTGCTGTCATTTCTGGCCGGCGGGATCGCAGGAATAGGGTTGTTCCATTCACTTGGATATGCGTTCCTGATACTGATAGGTGTTGGTCTGATATTTCTGGCGCTGCATAACATGCTAAAGAGGCATAAAAACTCATAATAACTTTTCACCGCCTGCCTCTTTTCCGCTGAGGTAAACGGCTAAAAAAACAATGCGTAAAATGATTTAAGGGGAGGTTGATTGACTTGGGATTTGCGAACTAAAGCGGAGGGTAGCGAACGGTCAGATGGTGTCCCCTGCAGACACCTAATTCATCACGCAGGAGGTTGTATTTGAATGGTTTTATTTAGTGGAAGAATATTTTTACCCGCGCATTTACCCATCTGGGTTATTCAGAAGCTTAGATTTGAATGCGCAGTGGTCACTGTAAAGCCATCTTGCCCGGCCATGAATGATTTTGCTTTTTGGAAGGGTGCCGTCTTTGATGCGGTCATAAATGAATGTCTTGCCGAAACCAGTATCAGCCATGATGAATTTGAGATCAACAAGCGAGTCTGGTTGAAACTGATGCTGATGCATAGTTGTTTCCTCGTTCAGAGTATTTTGAATATCGCCCAGGCGGCGATCACGAATGCTATTGCGATGAGAACATGGGGAAGGGTGATCACTTCAGGATGCTGAATGCTGTTGCTGCCACTCGCGGAACTTGTCCATTTCCAAGGGCTTTAATTCGGTCCACCCGATGGGCCATCCCATTAGCCACTCTTGCCAGTTCGGGTTCAGCAGGCCACCAACCTGGTCGTTCAGGTTTCTGGACCTCTTCGGATCCTTCCATCTGGCAATTGAACCCGATCGGTAATCCCGGGCTTGTGGTGTCGCGAACATTTCTCCCGACCAACCAAAGTCGGTCTCTTTTATGAGGCGCACCAAATTCTTTTGCTGAAACACGACTCCACTGACAATCATACCCATTTTTGGCAAGGTCACTGATGACCAGGGCAAGTCCTTTTCCGATAAGGAGGGGTGAGTTCTCCACGAATACGAATGAAGGTCGTATCTCACCAATGATTCTTGCCATCTCTGACCACAACCCTGACCTGCTACCTTCGATTCCTGCGCCACGTCCAGCCGAGCTAATGTCCTGGCAGGGAAAGCCGCCAGAAACGATGTCAACAATGCCTCTCCATGGCTTTCCATCAAAACTGCAGATGTCAGACCAAATCGGGAATGGTCGCAAGCATCTATCGTTTTGTCGTTGCGCCAGAACTTGTGCGGCGTAGGCATCACGTTCAACTGCGCAAACTGTCCTCCATCCAAGGAGGTGCCCGCCGAGTATTCCTCCGCCAGCGCCTGCGAAAAGAGCCAGCTCATTCATCGCGTCCTCTCATGACTTCATCTCCTATCCACCACAGCCCAGCCGCTGATACACGCAATTCAGCCATAGCCATGCCCGCCCGCGATGTTGTGCAGGTATCAGGGTTTCAATGCGCTTGGCGTGTTTATCGAGTATCTGACGGTAGGTGAGGGTGTTTGATGTGTTGGTGTATTCTTTAACTGCAGCTCGGGCTGTGCTGTTGATCGCGTTCTGAGACTCCGGCGACATAGCGCATCCTCACGCTACAAGGCGTTGTTTGGCCGCCCACTGATTAAGCTCATCATCTTTCCTGCACTCCGGGCAGCAGTAGCTCGCACCCGGCTGAGATGGCTCCCCACAATCGCCATTGCGGCAAATGGGTGACGGCGGTTCCGGCTTCTTCCTGTTAGCCAAAGCGATAGTCCTTTCCAGTTCTTCAAGCTCAGCGGCCTGGTCTGTTATGTCTGCATGCATGGGATGACTCCTGAAATTTAGGTGTAAAAAAACCGCCTCAGTGGGCGGCTTGTTAGCGGTATATTAACTGTTGGTTGGTCGAGGCTTTCTTTCGGAAACCACCTTTGCAACCCTGCTAATTTGAACCCCATCATTAGAAGCAACGTTGTATTGCTTGCCACCAACTTCAGCCTGGAAAACATCAAATAGCTCCAGTTTGATTGGTTGCACTTCATCGCTCTTATTAAAGGTGCATGGGTAAGGTAAGATGGGTAATTCTGTGCAAAAGTGCTCAAGCGTTAAAATGCTCCCATCATGTCCAGCCCCGAAAATAATGTAATCGTGCTTTATTGACCCTCCAGAGAGATAAGTTATCTACAGACTTATTAGCTAGCTAACATAGAATCTCATAACCAGGATATCTGTAAACAGTTGAGCTCTCAAGCTGAACAAATGGCCTGCCTGCACTATCTTTAAGCAGGAGTGTAGCGGTCAACAAAAACTGGCCACAGCTTTAGAGTTTTTCCAGAACAATCGTTCTGATTCATTCGGCGTCAAACCACCATTATATTGATGAGGTCTGAGCTGGCTGTAATATCCTGTGATGTAATTCGTTATTGCCGTGCTGGCTTCGCTAAAATTCGCGTAGCCATTATCCGGTACCCACTCTGTTTTCAGGCTTCTGAAGAATCGTTCCATTGGGCTGTTATCCCAGCAATTTCCCCGGCGACTCAGGCTTTGCTTTATCTGATATCTCCACAGTAACTGCCTGAAATTCCTGCTGGTATAGTGGCTGCCTTGGTCCGAGTGATACAGTAAATTAGCCGGCTTTCCTCGCGCTTCCCAGGCCATGGACAGCGCTTTAGCTGTCAGTGCAGAATCCGGGAAAAATGACATCGCCCAGCCAACCGGTTTACGGGAAAACAAATCGAGTACAACAGCCAGATAAGCCCAGCGTTTTCCCGTCCAGATATAAGTCACATCACCGCACCAGGCCTGATTAGGCTCGGTAACAGCAAACTGGCGATCCAGATAATTAGGGATCTCAATGTGCTCCTTAGACGCCTTCTTATAACGATGGCCAGGTTGCTGACAGCTGATAATATTGAGCGCTTTCATTAGCTTTGTTGCCCGCCAGCGGCTCAGTTTTATACCTTTGGTGGTGACCATCGCGGCAATGCTTCGCGCTCCTGCTGAGCCGTTACTTTCGCGATAAACTTCACGCACAAGGCTCAGTAATGCCACTCTCGTGGCGTCAGGCTTCCTGGGCTGCCGCCAGTATTTATAACTGCTGCGATGAACCCCAAACACGTTGCACACAACGGCAACAGGAAACCGCGCCCTGAATTTCTCAACTAATGAGAATTGTTCAGGGAGTCTGACATCAAGAGCGCGGTAGCCTTTTTTAATATATCCCTTTCCATTTCAACGCGTTGAAGTCTTTTCTTTAGCTCGCGTATTTCAATCTGCTCAGGTGTCATGGGTGAAGCAGTGGGTGATTTTCCCGCTCGCTCTTCTTTCAGTTGTCGAACCCATTTGTCCATTGTGGATTTGCCGACGTTCATTGCCGTAGCAGCGGCGGCAACGGTGTAATGCTGATCGAGTACAAGCTGGGCAGCTTCGAGGCGAAACTCGGGGCTAAAATTGCGTCTGTTACGTCCGGTCATAATGTCACCTGTTTTGACTATGAGGTGATGATATCACCTCTATTCAGGTGGCCAAATTCAGTGTGCCACTACAGAGGTGCCTATGTGCGGACGATTCACGCAGTACAGAACACGCGAAGAATACCTGAAAGAGTTTGCCGACGAAGTAGAGCGGGAGATTGCTTACGACCCTGACCCGATCGGCCGGTATAACGTGGCGCCCGGCACCAATGTCCTGCTGCTAAATCAGCGTGATGACTCCCTTCATCTTGATCCGGTTCACTGGGGCTATGGGCCCGAGTGGTGGGACAAAGCCCCGCTGATTAATGCCAGGGTAGAGACCGCAGCCACCGGGCGCATGTTCAAGCCGCTGTGGAACAACGGTCGCGCTATCGTAATGGCCGACGGATGGTATGAGTGGAAGCGTGACGGCAGCAAGAAGCAGCCTTACTTCATCTACCACAAATCCGGTAAACCCATCTTCTTCGCTGCGATCGGCAAAGCTCCCTACGATAAGCAGAACGAGAATGAGGGCTTTGTGATTGTCACCGCCGCCAGCGATAAAGGTTTGGTCGATATCCATGACCGCCGGCCGCTGGTTCTGAGCACATCCGCTGTGCTGGACTGGCTCAATCCCGATACCAGTTCTGAAGAGGCTAAGGACATAGCCAAAGAGCAATCCATACCATCAGATGATTTCACCTGGCACCCGGTATCGAAGTCAGTGGGCAGCGTGAAGCATCAGGGAAGTGAGTTGGTTGAGGAGATTGATGATCCTGTTTTATAAAAAACCCGCTGGAGCCAGGTCGCTTGGAAGCATATTTGAAATTACAGGCAGTCTTTTACGACATCATTCCTATTAGATGAAACGGTGTATCCCATACCGAACGTCTTATAGAATTTCACTCGAGAGCCGTCCTTTTCTGACAATATGTCTGCAAACAGACTGTCTTTCCATGTAAATACAGTTACCCTCCCACCCGAGCGCTCAGTATGAGTTGTATTGTCTCTCTCCAGCATCACCCGGGTATTCGTCCATCCTTCATAGATACATTCGGAGAGATTATCAGGAGATTTTCCGCTCGTGCCAGAAAATACAGGAGTATCACGCCTTGCCTCATTGGGCGTTGACATGCAAGCAGTAAGAAAAAGCGGCAAAAGCAAAACCAGTATCCGTGATGAGATCAATTTATCTTCCTCTCGATCATCTTATATCTTGTGGAATTAGTAATGCATTTTTACCGCCTTACCTCGCCACACTCAAGCTGAAAAAATGGCCTATGCTCGATGATCCGCTTCTTCACCTGCTCACAGGCTGCTCTTGTTTTATTGCTTCGTAATGAGGGCCAGGCGCAACCAGCCCGGAGATTAGTTACGCTGCTTCGGTGAGTTCATCCCGGCGAATGCTGTAGACGTCAGTAGCCAAATCCAACTTTTCCGTGTCATTGGCGAGATGCTTAGCGGCGTATCTATAGATACGATCCAGTTCCTTGGCATCAGTCGCCTTGCTGGCTGCTTCAGTAAAGGCTGCAAGGAGTTCATCTGGCGTGCGTTCAGCCGACTGCTGGGCCGCGGTTTCTTCAGTGGCGGGCTTCTGGTTGATCAGGTGGTTCAAATCCTGCCGGGTGCGTGCCGGGGTTACATCGCGCTCAATACGCTCTTTTTGCTCAAACTCGTCCGGGGTGTAAACTCCGAGAATGACGTCCGGGCAGTAGAGGCGCGCCCAGTATTTCACGGCCAGATATGCCATCTGCTGCTTTGGCGCTGTCTTCCATAGCGGTGAGTTGCGGGTGGTGATGAATTCCAGGAACAGCCATTCGCCCCAGGTGATTTCCGTTTCACCGCGAAGCACAGCACCCACGCGAATGCACAAACCTTTCTCATTAGCGGCATTGGCTGCACCCGGCTTAAAGGCATCCCAGTTGCCGCCATACTCGTATTTGAAGCGACCCTGAACGGCAGTAGAGCTGGTCACTACCGCATTAACCAACTGGGCTTCATATCCCAGCGTGCCGTTCACCAGATGAGTTTTCTGCGCCACAGCGAACGGGTTCATACCCCACTGAGCAGCCTGTAATGCCACCGCGAGGCAGTCAGCCGGCTTCCCGGCCAGATGTGCCGGCACTGTCGTTTTACCTTCTGCCATGACCGCGGCAAATGCCTGAAGCTTTTGCAGACCTGACGGGCTGAAGATGGCTGCTTTCGTATCGGCCTCGTTAGCCGGGGCGTGGATGATTTCGTTGCTCATGAGTAATCCTTTTTCTTCGCCCAGGCTGGGCGGGTGATTTCTTCGATGCCGCCCCAGTTATCGGTAGTCCGGCATTCGTGATAAGTGTTCAGGCTGGTACGGAAGAGGTTGTAACCATCCTCGGTATCATCAGGCTGAATCTGGAAGGTGCGAACCGGATAGCGGCCGCAGTCGATGGTTTCGCTGACGCAAAGGAAAATAAACATTGGGTATTCGCCAAAGTGGCGTAGATAACCTTCGCGATACATTGCTTCCTGCATGTGATACCGGAACTCAGCCAGATGACGGGGGAAGCGATCCATATCCGCCACCTTTTTGACGTCAACGATTACCGGCTGGCCTGTCAGGAACTTGTCCGGCCTGATGCGACATAGCTCAGTGGTTTCATCATCTGTCCAGTAGATTGAACCCTCGCATTGTCCTTCAGCTTCAAGCAGCCATCTGGCCGCCGGATGCGCCAGCGCACTCTCGCGCATCAGTTTCAGTTTCCTGCCTTGTTCCGCATCCATGACTGTCATGCCGCTGCCTTCACAATCCCTTAGAAAGCGAGCTTCTTCTTCCTTGCCTGCGGTTGTGCGGCGGTTGAATTCCGGCGCCACGATGAATCGCTTGTCGAACTCCAGCGGCTCCAGCAAAAGGCAGTGCAGGGCGGTACCCATATCAAGTGCCGTAAGCTTTTCGGTATCCACTGGCGCTTCCTTGCGCCATTTGTAGATGGCCGGGTTAGTTGCAATGTCATCCAGCTGAGATTTACTAACACCCGCGCCTGAGTGGTAATCCTCGTTGCTGATATCGAGGTACATTCCCGGTTCCATCAGGCCACCTCACGATACGAGTGCTTGCCCTTCCAGATTGACTCAGCCAGGCGCTGCTCTTCGTTTTTGGTCACGTAATCCCAAAGGAATTTATGCGCCATATCCTGCGCGTCAGAGCCATCCTGAGCCCTTCCAACCATTTCCATATCGTCGCCTTGCTTGGAGAAGAACACCGTCATAGCGGCTTCCACAGGGTTGTGTTTGAGAGGTTCAACAATCCGCTCGACCATCTCCCGCACCTGTTCATTCTCAACATCACCAAATCCTTTGATGATGGTTTCGATTTCCTGCCTGTCTTTGAATGTGAGCCTCATGGCTTACCCTCCGAGCGCAGAAACTCAACCAACTTATCCAGCCAGCTCTTACGGGGCGGGGGAGTGAAGCTGGCACTGGTCAGGATGTTTTTAGGGTGAAACTGAATTGATTTAAACGCATCAAAATAAGGGCGAGCCACGACGGCATCGCCCGCGATTGCATATGACATCGTGGGTTCCTTTTTTGTTTATGTGAAAATTTCAACTGAAATGACTGAATTAAGACTCCGGGACAATTAATGCCGTAGCTTTTTTGTTAAGGTCATTTTTTGAGTAAATAGGAGATGCGCATGAGAAATCTGATGATTGGAATACTAATGAAGATGTCTAAAATGGATGAAAAGGCTAAAGAGTTAACAGCTCAGGTCGAAGCCCAGTCCCTATTGCTTGGTGTATTAACGCTTACGCAGGGTAAAAATGGGGGCGTAAAATCAATGAATGGAGATGTCGATAAAGCGTTCATTTCCGCATTAAAATCGTCCGAAAGCTTTCTTTCCTCAGACGTTGATTTAGTTATGAAGTACTACAAACAACTCATTTCTATTACCCGATATGTTGAGAGCAGTAATGACAATGATTTTACTGAGAATTAACGACAAAATTTAATTTCAAATATTGGTTTATCAGGTAGTTGTAAAACTGAATCAGTAGGTAATCCGAATGGCGCTAACGGTGCCCTTAGCGATAGCTGTAATGCAGGCCTTGGCGCAGTCTTCCGGTACGCCAGCGGCAACCAGATCGGCCAGTGCTTTTTTGTTCACTGTCTTGCGGTGCTCAATATCAGCAGCGCGGGAGGCGGCCCCATCGGCAATGCGTTTTTCTTCAGCCAGGCGAATGGCTTCTTTCTGCTCGGCTTCCCGCTTAATGCGATTGGCATCCTGCCGAGCCTTTAGTTGTTCTGCTTCGATAGCTTGCTGCTTTTCCCTCTCAGCCTTTTCCTTTGCCTCTTTAGCTTCACGCTCCGCACGTTCCTGTGCTTCGATACGGTTACGCTCTGCCTGCTCAGCAGCTGCCTTTAAATCGGCCTCACGCTTGGCTGCTGCTTCACGTTCCTGCTGTGCTTTCTGCTCGGCATCAATGCGTTCCTGCTCGATAGCCTGCCGCTTAATCTCTTCCTCACGGGCAACGCGCTGGCGTTCTGCTTCGGCTTTTGCTTCAGCTGCGTCACGGTCGAATTTGTCATTAAGCAGAAGGGCGATTTCGTGATCTGATTCGAACTGCTTTTTCAGCGCTTCAGCGGCGGCCAGCTCTTCAGCTGCGATGCGCTGGCGCTCTTCCTCAGCGGCCTTTTCAGCCGCAATCCTTTCCTGCTCAGCTTCCCACTCAGTCAGTGGCTGGCGAGTGGCATCGCGCAACTCGTCACAAGCATCAACGAACCGCTTAATTTCCGCCTCAGCAGGCTTTACAGCTTCCTTAAGTCGCTTCAGATACTCACGACCCGGCTTTTCAATGGCCGTCTTGCTACGTGATACCTGAGCTGCCAGTGAAGCTACCCGAGCGCGGCCCTTTGCAGTGGTCAGGTCAGGGACTTCATTCACAGCCTGCTTAATCTGCTCAATGTACTGATCGAGACCATTCGGCACATAAACCGCCGGCGCCTGCTCTGGCTTAATTTCGAGTACTGCGATATCCGTTGTTTCGCTCATATTCCTCTCCTGTGGGCATAAAAAAGGCCTCCGGAGAGGCCAAGCTGAACAATAACGGCCAACGCCACCTTGTCTAAAGCGCGTTGGTTGATGACTGGGCGCCATCGTCAAGCGGTCACTTATAACCGCTTTGCGATATCAATCAGTCGTGGAGATGATTTCAAATAGAGCGATTTGTTTTGTTCGGTATGGGCCATAATTGCATATGTAATTGTCTTCACTTTCAGGCCCATCTCCATACAAGTCCGGATCAGAAAGAGGCGTAAACCTTGACGCCTCACGGTCGTTATCACTGGCAAAAAAGCCCAGCGTAAAGCGGTATATTTCAAGATTGAATGTGAGAACCTCAGTCCCATACCAGTTGTCATCCCGTACAATCCTTATCTTGTCTCCAGACTTTGGCTCCATAAATGCCCCCTTTTTGCGTTTATAATCCACAAGGATCGCTGATTACTTGCCACCCTTCTTTCTGCCAATCTTCCCCGCGATACCATCCAGCCATGGGGCAACCATCCTCGGCGAAGATGCTTCCATTTCGCATTTCAAAGAACTCATCAGAAGTGAAATATTGGTTTCTGACGAGCTGACCCTTTTCCATTGCATTAATTGCCTCACTCCACGACAGGTTCGCTACTTTTCCGCTCATCCTTCCACCTCTCAAACTGGTCTTTGTTCATCTGCTGGCTGATTACCTTGCCTGCAAATACCCCTTTCCCTTCTGTTAAATCAGCACGCCAATGACAGCCACAGGCCATCTGTGTGACGCGCCATTTACCGTCTTTGCGGTCGACTATCATGGTGTGCTCCGAAATTCAGGCATAAAAAAAGCCGCTCTAGGCGACTTATTGTTTGTTCTCGATGGCTGTTCGACTGTTGTGTTGGGCTGTGGCCACGACCATTTCAGCAAACTTATTGGCTACATTCTCACGAATGCCAGCATTGACAGCTTCGGTAATTTGGCGATCGATGTCCTTATTTATCCCCTTCAGCTTCTGCTGAACAACATCCTGAACACGCTTTCCAGTGAGCCAGTTGATGAGTCGCGTGTTGCCGCTGTAGTTGTCTGAAAAATCGCCATTGTCATTAACCTTTTTCTCCATCAGGCCATCAAATGTGCGCTTAATCAGGTCGGTTATTGTCAGACAATCCTGTGTGTCACCCCACTTATCAGTGATGGTCACTTCCTTTTCAAGCCAGTCATCAGCGAACTTAATTGCCTTTTCCTGAATGGCTAACTTCGCCGCGCCAATTGACTCTTGAATAGCAGCATTGATTTGCGCTGAAGCCTCTTTCTCAACCTTAGCCAGGCAATCGCGGGAGATTGCATTTTTCACGCCGCTGATGATTTCATGTTTGACTTCGGCGTCCATGTCGCCATCTTGGCCAAGCCACTCAAGGTCTACCGTGATGTTCAGTTTCATAATCTTTCCTATTTAATAATGTGATAAGGGTTAACTGGCTTTCCGCGGTGACCGGCTTGATACAACGCCACATCACCCATGCAGATACTCCCTGCACCTGGCTCAGGCTTACTACGCACTCCAGGTGCTGTTACTGCTCTGAATACCGAGCTGCTGCATCCTGTAACCGCCTCAGCAAAGTTACGCGCCAGCGACTTATCGAAAGTCCGGTCTGCAACCTTCGTTGCTCTGCGTGCTTTGTAGCGGCTTTTAGCTGTGCCTTGCGGCTTAGGTTCTTTCCAGATGATGGTTGCCATGATTGACCTCCGGGTTAGATGATTTTGGTGATTGGATGGCCGGTGCTGATTTCCGGCATAAGGAGCTTATTCGTCGGCGTCGAACTTGCTTATTCGCTTGAGCCATCCTCGTGAGTCAGCCACGTCCCACTGCGCATCAGCCTGCGCATTCATCCAATCCCAAAAGCATCTTATTCTGGCCCCGCCGATTAGAGCGGAGAGCAAATTGTTAAAGTGACTGCGTTCCCTGTCGTACTGCTTCAGCGTCCTGCTGTGGGATTAAATATACAAAACGTATCCATACATTGCAATACGATATGTATACTAATTTCATGTTGTATACGTTATGTGATGATTTTTAAGGTTTTTAAAATTTCAATCTCGCCAAAAAAACGCCGCAGAGATATGCTGATTTAGTCGATTTGTAAGCGGGGGCGTCGTATGGATATGAGCGAAGAACGTCTAGAGATGCTGGTTTATGCTATGGGTAGGGCTGTTATGGAGCTTTCGCTGGCTGATGCATGCATTAACCCACACTCAATAGCAGACAAGCTGGAGCAGTATCGGCATGAGCGCGGGAACGTCATCGGTAAAGGAGTAAACAGAGATGCAGCTGAGATAGTTCGGTGCGGGAGCAGGGCGATGAAGTGACGGCAAAAAATAGCCCGCTTTGGCGACGGGCTGAATATTTGTGGTGCACAGGAATGTCTTATGAGGTTAACGATGGATATCGTTAATGTAATGATAGTAGTACCAATCTAATATGCAAATTACAGGCAAAAAAATCCCGCCATACTGGGCGGGAGAATCGGTGTTGGGATACTTCTCTGTTACCAGGCGCTCTTCGGCACCACAAGCAGTATAGCTGAATTTCAGGCAAAAAAATCCCGGCACTAAGGCCGGAAAATGATCGAAGCTCTTGAACCACACATACGTAATCCGCATGTGTAGAATCTTCAGGCTACTATTCAATAGCAGCACTGGCTCCAGGCATGTTCTTAGGTTGTCAAAGTTAGGATGGTTCTGATGCGGAAATGTTTTGGGGCCGCCAGGCGAAAAAAAACCGACACAATTGTCGGCTCCTGAAGGCCAGAAGAGCAAAGAAATTCGCGTACAAAGAATCACGCTCGCGCAAGATACCAGCTTGTTCATCGGTGGAAAGCTAGCAATTTTCATCGTGACGATTAAGCAAAAAAATGATCAGTAAAGAGGCAAAAAAAATCCCGACCATCATGGCCGGGAGATAAAGTGCATCAAAAACATTCTGGGTTCCGCTAGTGCCCTCACTACAGCCCGACAGAGAAAACTATAGTGATCTACCGGTAGTTAAGTTATCGGTTGCGCCTGTCAAACCTTGAGGAGTATTTTCGGGTTGGTGAGGGGGGTTATGCAAAGTGCAAAAAAAATGCCCGCACAGAGGCGGGCTGAAAATTCGTTAAGCGTTAAATTTAGCCGTTGTGTGATAGGCGTCAAATAGAATGCACAAAAAAACCGGCGCAGTGGCCGGGAAAAAGAACAATATTTACACTCGTACTACATACGGTAACCATCCCATGTGTAGTTTAGGAATTTTACCATAGTGGTTCGACCACTACTGTCAGGATTGCGTAATGCTGTGAACTTAGCTTTAATCTCTGGCTGGTTGGAGTTAGTGCGGAAGATGTAGCGGGTGTAAGTTAGCAGGCAAATGAAGCTACAGGCACAAAACACCCGGCGAGGTGGGCCTACCCTAACCGAAGAAGCACTCTCTGGCATCTGTTCCAATCATCCTCAACGCTGCCTCAAGCGTTCTAGCAACGTCATAGGGTCTCCAGTTGGCTCTGCTGTCTGTGCGATAAACCATCCAGACGTCTTTAGTGCGAACGTAAACAATTTTGGCAAAGGAATATTTATTACCTAATGATGGCCTGATCTCTATAAGCTCGACAGTTTGTCCGGCGATAGCATAGGTGATATCAACCAGTGATCGTATTGAGACCGGCGGGCGATGAAGCTCAACAAACTGCTCGACTATTTTTTTGGTTCGGTAACGTTCAAGGTCATTGAATACCATTTCTCCTCCTCAGAGATACTCTCTCGTTGGGTGCTCATTCCTAAGCGACTAACTCCTAACCACCCCTGGCGGAGTGATTACCGCATCCTTACGTTTACTCTCCATATCAATCAGCCCCCCCGGCACTGATCGATTCTTAATTCTTCCACATGCCCTGTGAGCAAATCCCACCGTACTCCCCTGGTGTAGGGTTCTGGCTGAGCACATCTTCCGCCAAATCAGAACCACGGTAGAGGCTTTAAATCTATTATTATCAGGAAGACAGCAATTATCACAGCCAGCACTTCACACGACGGGACTATCAGATTTTTCATGACTTCCTCACGACTAAAGTTCTTCGTTCCGAGCGCTGGGGTTAGCTGAACGTTTCTTCCGGCCTTAAACACGCGTTAAGAACGCAACAACGAAAACGACAATTACTGCGAGAATCAACAGCGGCATGATGAATCTATTCATATTCTCTCCTCGCCCGGATGTCTGATCGCCCCCAACATCTACTGTGAGTAAATTCCACCATGCTCCCTTGTCGTAGGGTCTGGATGAACTTCTGGCTCCAGCTTAAGCGTAAATACCCTTGAGCCACAGGAAGGCCAGGGTAACTGAAACTATCGAGACATATGCAGTAAGCAGGGCATTCTTCACTAGCAGGTCCTGGGCTTTAATCGCCTTTTAGCCATCAATCTCGGTCAGGGGGGCTATAACGATGTTTAGCTTCGCGTTCATGTTTGAAATAATCTTCACCACAATCCGCCGAGCAAAACGCGGAGTTGGGTACTACAGGTTCTTCCTTGCACCAAATGCACATGCCATTAGGGCTTTTTAGTCCTGGCTTTCTGGCTGACATGGCCGCTATTATGAGGGCTTCCTCACGTTCCTGTGCTAAGTCTGCTTCATCCATACAAACTCCTTTTTAGCTTAAGTTAATTGTAAATTTACCGAACGTCTCTTCCTGCCACTGGCCTAAACCAGCCGCAGCTTTGTCTCTACACCCACACCGATGATCTTGCAGTTGCCGTTAATGGGAATAAGTGGCCAGGCTGGGTTCAGCCCCTTTAGGTATGTCTGATTACCATCGATGATCAGCTTCTTGAATGTTGCTTCATTATCATCTACTAACTTAGCGATAACCAGATTCCCGTTAGCTGCCTCCCGCCCTGTATCGAAGAGGACGAAAGTTCCCTCTGGGATGCTCAGGCCTGCAGGCGCAGTCATGGAGTCACCCTCAACCTCAAGCCAGAAAGCATCACCCTGAATATGTGCGTCAGACTCAAGCCAGAGATCGATATCCTTCAAAGTATAGACTTCGCAAGCCTCTGCCCATGCCCCTGCCTGAACCTTGCTAAGGACCGGATACTTTTTGCCTTTGGTATATGGGCCAGCAATGGAAACATTGCTTATCGAACCAGATGGAGCAATCGTCCCATCCGAGTTAACGGTAAACTCCTTCATTCCAAGTAACCTTAGAATCTTGGCTATGTCCTCGATGCTTGGCTCCCGCCTGGCATTTAGCCAATGGCTTACCGCACCCTTGGTAATTCCAAGATGCTCAGCGAGTGTCTCTTGCGTTATTTCCATTTCCTTCATGCGGGACTTGGCCACGTCATACCATTTCATATTCATGCCCTGATTATACAATCTGTATAACTTCAATCGAGACACAAAATGTATAACTAGCTTGCTTGCTAAGGATACAATACGTATACTCTATTTAAGCTAATGGAGGTTCATATGAACAATTTGCGACTTTACCGCGAGCGAGTGGGATTGACCCAAACGCAGTTAGCGGAAATTGCCGGATACACGCCAGGTGCTATCGGTCACTGGGAAACAGGCCGCAGAGGAATGGATATCCAGCTTTGTCGCCAGTTTGTGAGCATTTTCAACAAACTTGGTGCAAATGCGGCACTTGATGATGTGTTCCCACCAGGTAACACGGCAGCAGCTTAAGTAACTAGCAATACCGCTCTTTAAATAATCAGGCCGCCAGCCTAACCGCAGGCACAAAACTAAGTGCCAAGCCCCACGGCTTGTTCACGTATCTAACTAATCAACACGGAGATAGTAAGAAATGGAACACGCAACATCACGCAAATCAGGAAGCATTGCGTTTATCGGTCGCCACCTGCTGGCCACCGCTCACCAGGCATTATCGAACACCCGTCAGTCAGTGGTTGCCAGGCTGCTTGAAGTAGCTGATTCGACCATCCTCAGAAGAACCGAAAAATACCCGGAAATCATGGAAACTCTCGCCGCCTGCGGTGTAGAGGATTTTGTTATGTCTGGAGAACGGAAAATGCCGTTGGAACATTACCGGCACCTGATCTGGATACAGCTGGAATATTCACGGCTGCAGCTGGAAATGACAAAAGAAAAAGCCCCGAGCTGCGCTAACAGCTTCGAGGCCTGATGCGAAAGACTGGATCAATTCACAGGGGTAATTATGTCATCACTTTCACAGTTATACAAATACAAAGACCAGAACGGCACTGAAACCACGGTACGAAAGACCTTCCTTGTTCCGCTGTCAGAAATCTATGTCGAGCCGGGATATAACGTCCGAGATATCGATCAGGTGCACGTTGAAGAATTCCGGGATGCATTCATTGCCGGTGAGTTTGTTCCGCCGCTGGCGGTTCAGGTCACTGAACAAGGCGTCAAAGTCATCGACGGCCATCACCGGTATTACGGCGCAAAGTTGGCTACTGATTCCGGCACCGAAATCCCCCGCCTGGAGTGCAAAGACTTTGTTGGCACGGAAGCCGATCGCATTGCCTTCATGGTTACAAGTTCGCAGGGTAAAGCACTGGCTCCCCTTGAGCGTGCAGCGGCTTATCTGCGCCTGAGCAACCAAGGATGGGAAACAGCTGAGATAGCGAAGAAGGTAAAACGCAGCATTGCGGATGTTGATCACCATCTTCAGCTGCTGGAGTGCGGCGACAGTCTGATTGAAATGGTCAGGGCAGGTGAGGTGGCGCCCACGACTGCGGTCGCTCTTTCCCGCCAGCACGGCACACACGCCGCCGCAGTCGCTGAGATTCAACTGGGTAAGGCCAAAGCATCTGGCAAGACCAAGCTTACCAAATCTGCGGCAATACCTCAGTTCAGCGCTCACAAGGCACGTCGACTTGCTGAATTGCTGGTTGATGCTGAGTTCGATGTTGATGGTGGTTTTCACCAACTAATCCTCTCTCAAGGCACCGTTGAAGAGATTAAACGCATCCTCGCTGAATACCGCTCTGGCATCAGCGACAACACAGGCCAGGAGAAATCATGAACCTCGCCTATTCCAACGTAACACCATTACGGCCTGACAAGGCCGCTGACAGACCGGAGGCAACCGGTAAGGGGTTTGCCTTGCTGCACAGAAAAATAATGGAACTGCCTTTCTACAGGACGGATTCTGACGCTGTTCACCTGTGGATTCACTTCATCCTCTCTGCCAACCATGCGCCTGGTCCGGTAGCTACCGAGTTTGGTGATCTGCTTTGCAGGAGAGGGGAGTTCATCACCGGGCGTCATACCCTGGCGCAGGAAACAGGCATTGACCCAAACCGGATTAAATATCTGCTACTGAAGTTCGAAAAATTGGGGATGATCAGCAAGGAATCGAACAAGAAATTTTCTAAGATTCTGGTCACAAAATACGACGATTATCAGCAAAAAGTTGTGCCAACAGATTGCCATCAAAGTGCCAACGCAATCCCGCTCACGGCAAGGGCTGGCGGGGAGGTTGTGCCAACAGATTGCCATCAAAGTGCCACAAACAATATAACATCTAATACTAACGTATTAGATTCTAGTCAGAGAATTTCCCCTCCTGCCGCCCAGCAAGAAAAACCTCAACGACCTGAAGCAGCCATTCAATCATCGAAAGGTGACAAGTGGGGGACTGCTGACGATCTGAAAGCGGCTGAGTGGATGTTCGATGTGGTGAAGGCAATCGAGCCTTCAGCAAGAAAGCCCGCCTTTGCAGGATGGGCAAATGACATCCGGCTGATGCGTGAGAAAGATGGCCGCGACCATCGCGACATGTGCAGCCTGTTCCGCTGGGCCAGCCAGGACAGTTTCTGGTGCGGCAATGTTCTGTGTCCTGCAAAGCTTCGTGAGAAGTGGTCGCAGCTGGCAATCAAACGCGACAAGGCGAAATCCGGTACCGGAACTGGCAAGCCTGTCCTGGACTTCAACAACACTGACTGGGCAGAGGGGTTACAGCTATGAGAAACCTGGTAACGGCCATCCAGAACCGTGATGGCAAATCACTTCAGCAGATGTACGCGCCTGAAAAGCTTGTCCAGCAGGTACCGGAGCAGGCGATCAAGATATTCAACGAACTGTTCCGGGAGCTTAAAGCGGCATTCCCCGCGCTGATGGCAACCATCAAAGAGCAGGATGACCTGAATGAGCTGCGCCGCCAGTGGGTGCTGTCCTTCGCTGAGAACGGCATAACCTGCATGGACCAGGTGAAGGCCGGGATGAAGATAGCCCGCCAGCAGGAAACACCGTTCCTCCCGTCGCCCGGCCAGTTTGTTGCCTGGTGCAATCAGGGCGAAGCAAGTCGTCATGGCCTGCCTGACTCTGACGAGCTTTACGACATGGTGATGACCTACAGCGCGCGGCGCGGTGATTTCTCTTCACCCGAAGCCTACCCGTGGCCAAACAACCCGGCCTACTGGATGGTGACAAAGCTCTATTCGGAAATGCGCTCGCTGAACCTGACCGATCCGGAGCTTCGCAAGCGCTGTGCCAAAGAGCTGAAAACTATGTCACGTAGGATTCAGGCTGGCGAACCCATCCCGGCACCGGTAGTGCAGATTCCAAAACTACACATTCCGGTCAGCAATGAGAGGGGCCTGGATAAAATCGCTGAGCTGCGAGAAAGATACGGTCTTCATAAAAGTGAAAATGAATATCAGAGATGAATGACATTTTAGTTAACAAAATTGAAGTTATTTTTCTTTGGGAAAGTTGATATGTTACCGGTAACGGCCTATGTTTTTTGTGGGTATGTTCACTTTCATTAAAGGAGTTGCTAATGAGGTTTAATTTAAAGTTACTTAAAATCATCGAGTTGTTGGTGTTGGCTCTCTTCGTCATCCTGATTGCGTACTTACTGATTACCGGGCTATCTTCCGCAGTGGGATTGGATAAAAGTTGGCCTTACCCACAAAGATGATGTATTTACACCAGGGAAATATAAGAATTATAACTATTTAAACAAAGATTCGAGGCTTTGTGATGCAATCAAATAAAGAGTCTCTTGAACAAGATCGCTCGAGTTTTCAAAAGCTCAGAAATTCCATTCTCTTACTTAGGGTATTGATAATCGAAAGACAAAGTTACCAAGTAATCAATGAGTTCATCAGCACCATTGATGCAGAGATAGCAAGCTTGCAGGAGCAAAACACCCGGAGGTAAACCGTGAAGCAAACATTCGTGTTGCGTGACAGCAACATCCGACAGCACATCATCAGCACCATCCAGCAGTTACCCGCCAATTTCTCCAAGCCATACCAAATCGTAATCCAGGAAGACACCAGAAGCCTCGCGCAAAACAGGATGCTGTGGTCATGCCTGAATGACGTATCACGTCAGGTCATCTGGTATGGGCGAAAGATGGACTCCGAAAGTTGGAAGCATGTTTTCAGCGCCAGCCTGAAGAAACAGGACACAGTACCAGGTATCGATGGGGGCTTTGTCGTGTTGGGCCAGTCAACAAGCAAAATGCGCGTCAGTGAAATGCGGGACCTGATAACCCTGATTCACGCATTCGGCGCAAACCACAATGTAACTTTCAGCGATGAATCAGCCCGTGCAGCAGAATGGGCTTCGCGCTTTGGAGATGCAGCATGACAGCACGCGACCGAATCAAAGAGTTTCTGACCGGCCGAACCGGACACGTATCAACCAGCATCATCCACGACCACATTGAATCACTTGGCTATAAGCGATGCAGCTCATGTGGTGCACTATCCAAGATGGTTGCCAGAGGCGAGGTTCTAATCGATGGGTATCACATTCACACCTTCGCGAAGCTTAATCCCGCCTACAAAGCGACAGAAGCCTCAGCGCGTCAGACGGCCAATCATTCTCACCTG
Source organism: Erwinia billingiae Eb661 (assembly GCF_000196615.1). Lineage (NCBI taxonomy): Bacteria > Pseudomonadati > Pseudomonadota > Gammaproteobacteria > Enterobacterales > Erwiniaceae > Erwinia > Erwinia billingiae. The sequence goes on along the minus strand of NC_014306.1, from coordinate 3,563,466 downwards.
GCTAAGACAATGGGGCGTGTGCCGGGCAAGCCAAAGCGTGAAAACGCGATATTCGATATGTGCCGGGAATACAGCAGCATTTATCGGTTAATTGATCGACAACTGCGCGGAGTCAGGGTATGAACGCACAACTCACCACGATACCTGAATTACTCACCCTCACACGCGGCAATCAAACTGAGGCTGCAAGGAAGATTAACTCTAACCGAGCAACCATCAGGAAGTATGCCCGTGACTTTAAGGCTACTCAGCACGCGATAGTTAATGGCGTGCTGATGGTCTATCGCGGTCAGTTAGGGCAGCACAAGAGGAATGGTCATGGCTAAATCATGGTTCCACCACTCAGACTGCACCACCGAAGAAGCCAACCTGTTAATCCTCAGCTACACCGCCCGCAACATCAAAACCGAAAAGAACCTCGCAGCCGACTACAAGTCCTGGACTGTTTCGGCATTGCTGCCAGAAACCAAATACGAACCGATCCCAAGCAAGCGCTGGGAACAGCCGATATGGAGCAGGGTATGAGTGAGCCATATGACAGGGTATGCGCGGAGTGTGGCCGCCCATTGAGCGAAGACGAAGCACACTGCTGTGACGATTGCGCTGCCTGGATGCTGGAAGACCCGAACGCCAACATAGCAGGAGGATACGATGGCAACAGTCATCAAGCCGCCGAAACCCCGTAAATGCAAATGCTGCGCCACCAAGTTCACACCCCGCAACAGCCTTCAGACCGTCTGCTCTCCCAAATGTGCAATCCAACTCGCTAACCAGCTAGCCGATCGCAAACAAAAGCGACAGGAGAAAGCTGAGCGTGCTGCATGGAACAAGCGCAAAGCCGATGTTAAACCGTTAAGCCACTGGATGAACATGACCCAGCGGGCATTCAACGACTACATCAGGGCGCGGGACGGGGAAGTCTGCATCAGTTGCGGCAGCACAACGGCGGTCAGCTATCACGCCGGGCATTATCGTTCTACTGCGGCGGCATCGCACCTGAGATTCAATGAGGACAATGTTTCATCACAATGCAGTGCGTGCAATACCCACCACTCCGGCAACATCGGGCCATACCGTATCAACCTCATAACGAAAATCGGCCTTCAGCGCGTCATAGCGCTCGAATCTGACAACAACCCTCACCGATACACCCGTGAAGAACTGGACTCGCTGCGTGCGAAATACAGGGCTTTGCTACGGGAAATAATTAAGCAAAGAGAGGCAGCATGAGAATAGAGCGTGACTATCAGCAAATCGTTCGTCTCGCTGGGGTACGTACTGCCGCTGACATGCGCAGGCTATTCGGAACCGGCTGGAAGACCATCAACCGATCGCAGCAGGCCTGGATTCGTAATCTCCTGACTGTATGGGGTGATCACCTTTCCGGTGATGAGTATGAGCGTGGCGAAATTAACGTGCTCGGCAGGCTCATGATGCGCTGTGAATGGAGTGAGCAGAAAGCAAGGCAGATAGAGAGGGTCGTCACAGAGCTTCACTGTGAAGGTTACAGAGGGGAAGAGTTACTCCGTAAAGCCCGTGACATCCTGGTCCCACAATCATCAGCCGGCAACATCATCGCTCTCGCCAAAGAATCAGATGATGCTGCCTTTATGGAATCGGTAATCGTGAAAACGTTTGGACGGGATAACCCGATCCGCTCTGTAGCCAGATTACGATACTGCAAATGCAAGAGCGCGCAAAACCTCGCTCAGTCGTTAATTTACTTCACTGGCGTAACACCGAAAGAAGCCCGAAATAGAATGGAATGGGCGCAGGATGTCCTTGAGGGAGAATTGTATTACGCTGTTAAGCGAGAAATGGAGAATGAATGTTCTGCATTAGCAGTCTAATGGCACAAATAGCTAAAGACATTGGGCAATAAACCGGACTAAATACAGATATGATTGGGAAGTAAAGCGAACTGAGCTGCAGCTTAGTTAGCATTCAGTTAAAAATCGCATATCTAACCCATTAAAATTAAATGCTCACTGAGAGTAATTAGGAAAAGCATTTCTTCATAAAAAGCTCTGGCTTACAGTCAGGGCTTCTTTATTTGTAATTTCCACAGTAACTACTAATATTAATAATGTAGTTATTCAATGCGCCGCCCAATCGATGGAATGAATCATAATCATAGATGATAAACAGGCGCACCAATTCTAAGGCTCCGCATATGCGGGGCCTTTTCTTTTTGTCCGCTTCAAAAAATCACTCTCTCATCTTTGTAAGCTGCACAGCACTTTTGAATGCAAAAAATCCGCACAGTGGCGGATTTTCGGCATTTGACTACACAGTGACAAGGCGGGGCTTTTTCTCTCGACAAGGTAAAGCATAGCCGGACTTGTTCAGTTCACAATGTATCTAATTCCTAAAATGGACAAGTCCCCTTTTCGGGGGTGGAAATGAATAGAATGCCAGATAAAGATCCGGGCTACTGGGCGAGCCTGATAGCCTGGCTTTATGCCCATAGAAATGAATCAGGATATGCCGCCTTGGCCGGTGCAATGGCTCTACTGCGAGCATCATACTTCGGTAAAGACACGTGGCCACGCCGTCTGATGGACGCAGCCATGTGCAGTATCTTTGCCTTCTTCGTCAAGCCAACCCTTCAGGTCGTTATCTCAATCTTCGGATGGAATATAGGTGACGATTTTGCCTGGGTTGCCGCCATTCTCATTGGCTTCATCGGAATCGACTACATCTCGTTCCGCTTCAGAAAGCTGACAGATAAAAAGTTTGGAGGCACTGATGAAGCTCAGCAATAACGGCGTTGCGTTTATCAAGCGTGAAGAGGGCGAGAAGCTAACTGCTTATGCTGACTCGGTAGGCGTCCTGACTATAGGTGTCGGCCACACAGGCGCGGTAAGTGGGAAGCCAATAACTCGCGGCATGACGATCACTCAGAATCAGTCGACGGCCTTACTGCTGAGTGACATTGCCTGGGTTGAATCATCCATCGGTAAATCGGTGAAAGTGCCACTCACCCAAAACCAGTATGACGCGCTCTGCAGCTTTGTTTTTAACGTGGGCAAGTCCGCCTTTGAGAATTCCACTCTGCTTAAGAAGCTAAATGCCAGCGATTACGCTGGTGCTGCCGATCAGTTGCTGCTGTGGAAACGAGCAGGAAACATCCCTGACCTGCTATTTCCACGCCGCAAGAGAGAAAGGGAACTATTCAAAACATGAACATCATCGCCGGACTCAGAAATTACTCGCACATCATCGTTATTGGACTCATCTGCGTGGCGCTGTGGGGGCTTAATGCCCGCAACTCTCAGCTAACCGCAACCAACGAGAGGCTGGAGAAGCTAACCAATAGCAAAGATGATCAGATTAACGATCTTCGTTCCAAAAATGATGACCTGGCATCCAGTGTGAAAGACCTGGTCACAGCAGTGAAACAACAGAATGCCGTCATGTCTCAGGTAACCGAGCAACGGGCAGTTACAGCACAGCAAAACAGGAAGCTCCAGAGTGAAATCAAACGTTACCTCGCGGATGACAAGTGCGCTGTTGCTCCTGTTCCCGCTGATGCTGTTGACAGGTTGCGGGACGCAGCAAAAGCCGCAAGTGGAGTACAGGACAATAAAGCAGCCAAACCTGCCGATCCCCGTTGACCTGACAAGCCCTATTGACGTGCCGCCAGTGCCGGAAGGCATTACGTTTGGTGACAGCGTGTCACTTAATGCTGAGCTATTTGGCCTGCTTGGTCAGTGCAACATTGACCGCGCTGGATTGCGCAAAATTGAATCTATCCGTGAGTGATTACGCAGGATGCACCAATACCGGATAAACATTATGGTTTGAGTAAAAAATAACCAGTGGTGGTATAGTTAGGCCCATTCACTTAAAAGGCCAAATCTGATGTCCTACTTTAACCAGGTAATGGACCAAATTGCTAAAATCACCTCTTACGCGACTTGCCCTGTATGCGGAGAAAAATCAAAACAGTCCATTAGCAAACAATCCCATGAAAAGATTATGCTTTGCCCGCATTGCAAATCACTTTTTGTCATCCATGGGTAAATCCTGATGAAAACACTACTACAGGTCTACTTTGGAAAGCGGGTTGCATTGCTGAGAAAAGACAAGCATCTGACTCAGGAAGCGCTGGCTGAAGCATGTGATTTAAACCGTACTTATCTCAGCGGCTTAGAGACAGGGAAAAGAAATCCTTCTCTGTCCACCATCAGTAAGCTTGCTAAAGCTTTAGGAATTCAGATGAAAGAAATATTCATCTAAGGGCTTCACGCCAAAATTTATGAAGCAACAAATTTATTAAAGCCGCCTCTGGCGGTTTTTTTTTGCTGAAAAATGCATTCGACTTACTGACACCGCTCAACGGGATTATTTCACCCTCAGAGAGCGAATCGAAGTTGCCGGAAAGCAAATAGCTGGATTGCAGGATTACATCAGTGAGCAGTGCCTGAAGTAGTACGCCACCCAATCACCAGGCTGCCTGACTAAAATCAGCCTTTGAAAATCACTCCGTTAGGCTTGGTATGAGATTACCTTCTATACTTTAAGATGTGTTTCAGACAAAAGTGGAGGATTCATGACAGAACGTCCAATTGAAGGCGATCATCCTGACTATGAGCCTAAGCCGGGAAGTACAAAGCCTGATCAAAAAGAAAATGATGCCGCTAAAGATGATCCACATAGCGCACCTGAATCAGGCGATAAAACCTGATTGAGACCTAACCGCCTACGGGCGGTTTTTTATTGCATCACAAGTAGCATTTGCAAGTACGACTGATGATGAATGATAAATTTTGCTTCACTAGGATTAATCCTAACGGTAGTGTGTAACCTCACTTTATGAAAAGGAGGTTATGATGTCTGAGTTAAATTTTGAGGCGATGGGCCGTTGTGAGCATTTGCGCAAAGAGATCACTGAATGCTTATCAAAAAGAGACATGCACGCACAGAGGGTTAGTTCTGCTACAAGAACAACAGGCTCCACCTTTATCAGTAATACTATTACCTCTATGGGCATCTCAAAAATTGAGAAGGCCATTGAAGAACTAAAGGAATATGAAACAAAACTTAGAGTCCTCGTTGATGAATATAACCAGTGGGCAGATAAAGCAGGGAAGCCAGCGATCACATTCATGAGCAATGCGAATTAGTTTTTTCGCATACTGTTAAATTTTAAGCCGCCTTCGGCGGTTTTTTATTGCCCGGAGAAACCATGGCTGACACCTACCGCATCACCGTAACCACTAAGTCAGGTGAAACCCACGAAGGCCTGATGAACCGATCACAGCCTGAGATGGTTAACGGCTTCATCGGTGTAGCCAAAGAAGACGGCTCGTGGGTTTACCTGGCGCCAGACGACGTGCTCAAGTTGGAGTACGTGCCGGAAGCTGAAACTGAAGAAAAAGCGAAGGAATAAATCATGGCATCACCTGACTGGGAGGCTATCGAATCGGCTTACCGGGCTGGCTTGATGTCTTTACGCGAAATCGCCTCTCAACACAGCATCAGTGAAGGGGCTATACGAAAAAGAGCAAAGCGTGATGACTGGTCGCGTGACCTTGCCGCAAAGGTCAAAGAGCGAGCTGATGATCTGGTACGCAAACAAGAGGTACGCAAGCAGGTACGCACTGAGAGCGCACTGTCAGAGCGCGTACTGATTGAAGCTACTGCAGAGGTCATTGCCAATGTCCGTATGGAGCATCGAGGCGACATCAAGCGGGCAAGGCAGATCACCAACGCTTTGTTTGATGAGCTTGGCGCTGAGTGTGCTGACATTGCTGCGCTGGAGAAGTTGGGCGAGTTGATGTTCAACCCTGACGATAAGGGGCAGGACCGTCTGAATGAGATTTATCAGAAGGTGATAAGCATGCCAGAGCGCGTGAAGTCAGTTAAGGCTCTGAGTGACGCGCTGAAGAACCTCATCGGACTTGAGCGGCAGGCATACGATATCGACGGTCCGGAAGGCGACAACTCTGTTAAGAAACTTTCTGACCTGATGGATTCATTGTCTCAGGGGGCGTAATGAAACCTGAGCACCTCAAATTGCTGGCTGACAAAGACTGGCGGCTGAACAACCTCTACTGGATAAACGACAAAGAAGGCAAGCCGGCACGCTTCAGGATGACACCTGAGCAGCGCGAGTACTTCGAGGGTATCCACACACGCAATATCATCCTCAAGGCTCGCCAGCTTGGATTCACGACTGAGGTCTGCATAATCCAGCTGGATGCGGCCTTGTTCGAGTCTGCCAAATGCGCCCTGATCGCCCACACGCTGAATGACGCCAAGCGCCTGTTCCGTGAAAAAGTGAAGTACGCATATGACAACTTGCCCGATGAGATTAAAGCGGCCAATCCGGCCAGCAATGACTCTGCAGGCGAGTTAGTTTTCAAGAAAGGCGGATCGCTATACGTCAGCACGTCATTCCGTGGCGGTACGCTGCGCTACCTGCATGTTTCCGAGTTCGGGAAGATATGCGCCAAGTATCCAGACAAAGCCCGTGAGATTGTCACTGGTGCGTTTGAGGCGGTATCGACCGGATGTTTTGCGACTATCGAAAGCACAGCTGAGGGTAGGGCTGGTTACTTCTTCGATTACTGCCAGACCGCCGAAAAGGCACTGTTGCAGGGTAAGAAACTCTCACCCCTCGACTGGAAGTTTTTCTTCTTCTCATGGTGGAAGAATCCCCAGTACGCAATTGACCCGGTAGAGGCGTTACCGCAGCGTTTGGTTGATTACTTCGACGAGATGGAAGCCAAGCACGGGGTCATTCTCAACGAGCGCCAGAAAGCCTGGTACTTCGCCAAAGAGAAAACGCTGGGCGACGATATGAAGCGGGAATATCCAACTATCCCCGCTGAAGCATTCCAGCAATCCGTTGAAGGTGCTTACTACGCCAAGCAGTTCCGCTGGCTCTATACCAACAAACGCATTGGCACCTTGCCTGATAATTCACATCTACCGGTTCACACGTTCTGGGATATTGGTGTGGGAGATTCAACGGCTATCTGGTTCGTGCGCGAGGTTGGTGAAGAGTTTCACGTCATCGACTACTACGAAAACTCCGGTGAAGGCTTGCGCCACTACATGAAGGTGCTGAAAGACCGTGGCTATGAATACGGTGAGCACTGGGGGCCGCACGATATCGAAAACCGCGAGTTCGGATCTGATGCCAAGTCTCGCAATCAACTTGCCAAAGAAGGCTACGAGATAGATGGGCACAAGTATTCAATGACCTTCAAGGTTGTGCCAAAGGTGGGCGTGGACACGGGTATTGAGTCTGTACGTGAAATTCTTCCTAAGTGTGTGTTTGATGAGGCCAAATGTTCGGAGGGCATCTCGCATCTTGAGGGCTACCGGAAAGAATGGGATGAGAAGCGAGGTTGCTGGAAAGATAAGCCGCTTCACGACTTCACTTCACATGGATCTGACGGATTCCGTTACTTTGCCGCAGCCAAGCACAACAAGAAAGTCCCCAAAACTACCGTTCGCCCATTTTCTGGATAACTGGATAAAACAATGACTAATGACGTTCGCAAGAGGTCAGCAAAAGTCGAGGCCATCGCCACTTGCTGGCCGATGATTACTGCCTTACTCGGCGGTACGTCTGCAATGCGCGATGCCGGAAAGGTTTATCTTCCTCAGTGGCCGAATGAGGACGAAGGCTTTTATAAAAATCGCCTGAAGTCAGCCACGCTATTCCCAGCCTTCTCCCGTACGATCGAGGTGCTTAGTGGAAAGCCGTTTTCCCGGCCGGTTACTTGGGATGAGAAGAAGGTGCCTGAGAGCATTCAAAAAATGTTCCCGGATATCGATATGCAGGGAACAAACCTGCACTCATTCCTTGCAAGCGTTTGTGAGGAGGCAATGGGGTACGGCCTGAGTGGGATTCTGGTTGAGCATCCACCCACTGAAGGAAACCTGACGGTAGCTGAGGAGAAGCGCCGTGGGCTAAGGCCTTACTTTGCCAAGATAGCCGGCAACAGCTTGCTGGACTTCGACTCAAAGCGGATTGATGGTCAGGAGACATTCACCATGCTCCGCTTCGTTGAAGTGGTGTCAGAACGTGATCCGCTAAATGAGTTTGCTGAGAAACAAATTGAGCAAGTCAGGGTGTTGAATATCGGCCGGTGGCGAACCTATCGTGAGAAGAAAAACGAGACGACTGGCGCCATAGAGTGGACATTGCATCAGGAGGGCACAACCAGCCTGCAGAAGATAACCTTCGTTCCGGTATATGGTGACCGACTGGGATTCATGCAGTCCAAGCCGCCAATGGCTGAACTGGCCTTCCTGAATGTTGAGCACTGGCAGTCTAAAAGCGACCAGCAGACAATCCTTCACGTTGCCCGCGTACCGGTCCTCTTCGGTAGAAAGTTGGGTGATGGGCCGATCACGGTAGGTGCCGCCTCAGCGATAGTTTCTGATGAAGAGGGCGCTGATCTTAAGTACGTCGAACATACCGGCAAGGCCATTGAAGCCGGCCGTGTTGATATCCTCGACCTTGAGGACAAGATGCGGCAAATCGGTGCTGAGCTACTTGTTGTGAAGCCTGGACGGCAAACGGTTGTTCAGACTGTGGCTGATAATGAGGCCGGTACATGTGCATTACAGCGCATAGTAGGTGACCTTACAGACGCTACAAATCTCGCACTCGAATATATGGCTGAGTGGATAGGCGAAAAGGAAGGCGGTTCTATCACAATCTTCCGTGACTTCGGCGCGGCCACACTAGCCGAAGCATCCGCTGAGTTGCTGATGGATATGAATGTCGCCGGAACGCTTTCAGATGAAACTCTGTTCTACGAGATGCAGCGGCGCGGCCTGATCAACAGCGATGTTAAATGGCTGGAGGAGAAAGGGCGCATTGCATCCCAGCCGCCGAAAGCCTCCAAAGTAAGCACAACTCTCACCGGCTAGCACCCCGCTGGTTGGACTGACTCAGGCTCACGTTAACGCGTGGGCCTTTTTTATTGCCGAAATTCTGCGGATGCAGAGCGGCGCACCGGGCCGGATGGCCTAACGATAAGGTTGGATGACCAGATATGAAACTGAAACTCGACGAAAACGGCCATGTAGTTGTATCCGATGGCAAGCCTGTTTATGTGCATGACGATGGCAAAGAAGTTGCTTTTGACGCTCCTGGCACTGTCCAGACGATTTCCCGCCTGAACGGTGAAGCAAAGTCACACCGTGAGCGTGCGGAGTCAGCTGAGACGGCTGTGAAAGCTTTTGAGGGTATCAAAGACCCAAAAGAAGCGATGAAGGCACTCGAAACCATTCAAAACCTCGACGCTAAAAAACTGGTGGATGCCGGTGAAGTCGAGAAAGTCCGCGCTGAAGCGATCAAGGCGGTTGAAGACAAATACGCTCCGATTCTTCAGGAACGTGATGACCTCAGCAACAAACTGATCGCCGAAAAAGTTGGTGGAAGCTTCGCCCGCTCGAAGTTTATCTCGGAAAAAATGGGTATTCCCGCCGACATGGTGGAAGCCCGCTTTGGTAATAACTTCAAGCTCGAGGGTGACAACGTCATCGCCTACGACAAATCAGGCAACAAAATCTTTAGTGCAAGCAATCCAGGCGAAGCTGCCGGGTTTGATGAAGCGCTGGGGATTCTCGTCGAACATTACCCATACAAAGACCAAATCCTCAAAGGGACCGGCGCATCAGGCGGTGGTTCTGGCGGTGGCAATGGCGGTACGGGTGGCAAAACAATTTCCCGCGCCCAGTTCGAAGCACTCAGCCCAACAGAGCAGAGTTCCCAGGCTAAATCAGGCGTTCAAATTACCGATTAATAGGAAACAAATTCGATGGCTAACACCCTCACCGGCCTTATCCCTGACCTGTACGAATCACTGGATGTTGTTTCTCGTGAACTGGCAGGCTTTATCCCGTCCGTGACTCTGGATGCTTCCGCTGAGCGTGCTGCGCTTAACCAGGCTATCCGTATCCCGATCTCACCTGCTTCAGCTGCAGAAGATGTCGCCCCTGGCCAGCTTCCGCCAGACGACGGCGATCAGGTGATTGGTAACACACCATTCACTATCTCCAAATCACGTATGGTTCCGTTCCGTTGGAGCGGTGAAGAGCAGAAAGGAATCAATAACGGTCCAGGTTATAGCAACATTCGCCGCGACCAGATTTCTCAGGCAATGCGTACGCTGGTTAACGAGATTGAAACCGACCTGGGCAAACTGGCATACCTGTCTTCACGCGCATCCGGTACCGCCGGCACCACGCCATTCGCTACTAACCTGAGCGACACCGCACAGGCTCGTAAAATCCTGTCTGATAACGGCGCACCGTTGAGTGATCTGCAGTGTGTTATCGACACGACTTCTGGCGCCGCACTTCGCACCCTGGCTCAACTGACCAAGGCTAATGAAGCGGGTACTACCGCGTTACGCGCCCAGGGCACATTGCTGGAACTGCATGGTTTCAACATTCGTGAGTCAGCTGGCGTGGCAACCCATACCGCTGGTACTGGCGCGAGCTATGTGACCAATGGCGCGCTGGCGATCGGCGCTACCGTCATCCCGGCGCAGACCGGTACAGGCACCATTCTGGTTGGTGATGTCGTCACCATTGGGGCATTCAAATACGTGGTTACCTCAACGCTCTCTGGTGGTTCATTCACCATCGGTGCACCTGGCCTGCGTGCTGCTGTTGCCACCGGCGCGACGATTACCGTTGCCAGCAACTTCACTGCTAACTTCGCATTCAGCCGCTCTGCCATCGTATTGGCAACTCGCGCGCCTGCTTTGCCTGAAGAAGGCGATATGGCCGATGACCGCATCATGATCACCGACCCGCGTACCGGTATGGCGTTCGAAGTTTCGATGTACAAACAGTACCGTCGCGTTCGCTACGAAATTGCGGCCGCATGGGGCTGCCAGAACATCAAGCCAGCTCACACCGCGATCATGCTGGGCTAACAACTCTGCCGCCGGGAAGCTGGCGGCTTAACTCTGGAGAAATATCATGGCTACCAAGTCAGAAGCTAATAACGACCAGACCAATAAACAAACCACCGATCTCGCCAATGTGGATAACGCTGACGCACTAAAAGCAAAAGAGAACGTCAAGCTTGTGACGATGGTGCGTGACCCGGATATCTACGAAGCTCCCCACGAAGCCAGTGTTCATCCTGATGAAGTCCAAAACTACCATTCAGGCGGCTGGGTAGAGAAGAAAGACGAGGCGAAGTAATGCTCACCGATCAGCAACTGGCCGACACGCGGCGATATATGGGTTATTCAATGCTTGGCGATATAGTTGCTGATGACAACAGCGACTCAGCCTATGGCTGGGTTTCTGCTGGTGCATGGCAGACTTTAGCTCATCGCCTTAAAACTCTGCGCCCGGAAGAGGAAACAATCGTCGTTAAATACCTCACGACACTGGCTACTCTCGAGGACGCAATCCCGGCGTCTGGCGACAACCTCGATACAGACCAGGCTGCGGTGTGGTATCACAACAAAAACGAAGTTCGTGACCGCACCAAGCTTTACACGCAGTGGCGTCGCCAGCTCTGTGGTTTCATCGGCATAGCTCCGGGACCATCACTGGGCAACGGTATCACTCAAGTTATCAGGGGGTGATATGGATGCTGCAAAGCTGAGAAGTAAGGTTTATATCGGCTACGGTAAAGCGGCGAAGCGTATCGGTTATGATGCTCAGCAGTTCAGGGCAACAAGTGCAGCGGATCCGCTTGCAAATGAATCACTTCAAACGCTGCCGGCATCCTTCACCACGAATTTCTCATACAGCGCACCGAATAAATACGGGCAGGCTACGTGGCTAGGTGTGTTTGATGGGCGTGAGTTCCTAACCGGTGATTTTCTGGTTTCCCCTCAGGATGGCACTTTCTTTGTGGCCGCAATGCAAACCACTCTCCCTATCTATTGCGTTCAGACCAACAGAATCATAAAGGTTCTTCGGACAACGCAGGAGCCGGGGAGTGGTGGGCTACAGGGGTATGGAGGCACAACCGCGGCTAACGAGTTGGCGATTATGTCTGGCTGGCCTGCCAGCATCCTGCAGGGTACGAAAGGGGAGAAAAGCTCCCTGAATCTACCGGCTGATGCAAAAACGCCATGGTATGCAATCCTGTTTCCCGCTTATCCGGGTATCACTCTGCGTACCAGCGACATTATCACCGACGATATTGAGCGCCGCTATGTCATCTCAAGTGCTGAACTAACCGATATGGGCTGGCGCGTGACCGCGATGCAGGCAATGGTGTGATATGGCTGACCAATCAGAAGTAAGCAATGTGATCGCCGCGAAAGTGGCTGCCACGGTATATCCGAATGGCACTGCATCACTAAGCATCGCAAATGCAGTCATCAAGATTTACCCTGGCTGGCCGGTTCCCAACATATTGCAGCAGGATATCAATGCCGGCGGGGCTCATATCTCGGTATGGGCATTACCAACTGAGCGGAAGATTGGCAGTGAATTGGGGCGCCCTTACCGGGTAATCAGTACAGGCGAACCTCCGATGATCGCAACGGTATCAGGTCAGCAGGTGACTCTTTCCGGTGCCGTATCGCTGCCGACGAACGTTTACTTTCTGATTGATGGCGTTGGATATCACTATCCGGTTCAGGGGGGCGATTCACTTACCTCAGTAGCTACCGCCATGGCATCCCAGATACCTGGCGCGAGTAATGCAGGGCCGGTCATTAGCATTCCTGATGCCAGAACCATTATTGCGCGTACTGGCGGCGTGGGCACGGCTTCGAGAGAACTTCGCAGGCAGGAGAAGGACTTTCAGATAACCGTTTGGGCGCCTTCACCACAAATGCGCTCCCTGATAGGCCCGGCTCTTGACTCTGCTTTGTCAGAAGAGAGCAATGTTTCACTGGGCGACTTTGCCCCGGCCTACATACTTTATAAGCGCCAGTTTGATACTGATGCCAGCGAGAACTACCTCGTTTATCGCCGCGACCTGATTTACACCGTCAACTACGCCACAACTCAAACCATTGCAGCGCCGCAGGTTATCGCTCCTGTGATGAATATTACCGACACCTCAGGCAACCTCATTAAAACCATTCTGGAGTAAGAAATGGCAGATTCTGCAGAAGAAACAGCGCCAGTCGCTAAGGCTGATACGAAAGGGCCAGGCTACATCCTGGTGGTTCGCCATGCCTTTGCTGACTATCAGGTTGGTGAAGAGATTAGCGACTCAGCAACGATCAAAGAAATCCTCGAAGGTGAGCAGGCCGTGTACGTGATCAAGCGCGCCGCGTAATTCACCCCCTGTGACATCCCAACCCGCCCAATGTGGCGGGTTTTGTATTTGGAGAAGAACATGCCGATTTACCAATCTGGCAGTTTAAACACTACGGCGCTCACGGCCCCTGATTTGTATGTTCAGGTTGTGGCACCGAAAACGCGATACATCAATGGCGTTGCGACTGACGGCCTTGGTATTGTCGGCATTGGCAGTTGGGGCCCGGTTAACAGCGCGTTTCTGGTTGGTTCGGATACTGACCAGTCGCTCTATCTCGGATCTCCGCAGAACCGTAAATACGACCTTTCAACGGCCGTCTCAATCTCTCTTCAGTTGGGCGCGACTAATCTTAACTGCGTTCGCGTGACCGACGGCACCGATATGGCAGCCAGTATCGCTCTGAAGGATACGGCGTCAACTCCAGTGACTGGTATCACACTGACCGCCATTTATACCGGTACGCGTGGGAATAGCATTCAGGCAGCAGTAACGGCTGGTACAGCAGTAAGTTCTTACAAGCTTACGATCAACCTGCCGGGCCAGAGTGCTGAAGTGTTCGATAACATCACCGGTACCGGCGCGACTCTATGGGCAAACATGCTGAGTGCTGTGAATAACGGGCAAACAAGCGTTCGTGGAGCAAGTCAGTTAGCGATTGCAACGATCGGAACCAGTACCGCAGTGCCGAATGTTGTCGCAAGCTATACCATGGCGGGCGGCACCGATGGCACTGCGACCATCACTGATACCACGCTTCTGGGTACGGATGGCACCAGTACTACCCGTAAGGGTATGTATGCGCTGCGCGGCACCAATTCTCAGGTAATCAACCTGGCAGATCTGACTGATTCAACGGCCTGGCCGACTATGGCAACTTTTGCTGCAGCGGAAGGTTCATTTGGTATCAGTCAGGGTGTGGCTGGTACGACCTATTCGGCACTTTCAACACTGCTCAACACTTCCGGTGTTGATGACTGGCACATGAAAGTGATCGTCGGTGACTGGCCGTACTGGAAAGACACGGTGAACGGTGTGAACCGGATGATTTCGCCGGCAACTTTCGAAGCAGCTAATATCGCGTCCCGGTCACCGCATATTTCCACGCTGAATAAGCGGATCAGCACCATCATCGCAACGCAGCGCCAACTGGCAAATCAGCCTTACTCAATCCCTGAGATTGGTGCGATCAACTCTGCTCGTCTGGACGTCATCACAAACCCGTGCCCTGGCGGAAACTATTTCGGCATGCGTTCCGGCCGGAATACCAGCTCAGTGCAGAGCCAGAACGATGACACTTACACCCGCATGACCAACTACTTATCGCTGACCATCGCGGCAAGCTTTGGTGATGTTGTGGGCCAGAACCAGACAACCGAACTGCGCAGGGAAACGAAGAGCACCATCGAGTCATTCCTCACATCCCTCGAAGATGCAGAGATGATTGGTGACCCGAACGGCGGCCCGGCCTTCTCCGTGAAACTGGATGCTTCTAATAACCCAGATTCCCGCGTTGCACTGGGTTACATGGTGGCTGACGTGCAGGTCAAATACCTCAACGTGGTGCGCTACTTCCTGGTGAATCTGGAAGGTGGTGGCAGCGTTTCAATCGCGGTTTCCAATACCCCATCCAGCTAACAACCTTAGCCCTGCTAATCCGGGGCTTCTTCTTGGAGAATTACCATGCCGCAACTTGGCTACACTCTGGGCCGCGACGTCGCCGTTGATATCAACACGCCTACCGGCAAGCTTCGCATCCCGAAAATTATGACCTTCGACGCTAAGCCACAGGTCTCCAACCAGAAAATCACCCCGCTGAATGGCGTGAGTGATGAGTTGCAAATCCCGATCGGCTGGAACGGCACTATCACCGCCGAGCGTATGGACGGCACGCTGGATGACTTCTGGGCGCAGTGGGAAGAGAACTACTTCAACGGTATCGATCAGCAACGCGGCACCATCACAGAAAGCATCACTGAATCAAATGGTACCCTCAGCGTTTACCGTTATGAAGGCGTGTCATTCCACCTCACCGATGCTGGTAACAAACAGGGTGAAAAGACCGTCAGCCAGACACTGGCATTCACCGCAAACCGCCGCAAAAAAGTTAACTAAGGGAAAATAAATGGCTCAGGTAACAGTGCACGAAACCAAAGATGAAGAAGTGAAGGCACCGGCAGTAAAAGATAACCAGGTGAAAGACTCAAAAGGCAGGTTAATCACACTGCGCGAACTGGATCCGCTTCAGGAGTCTCGCCTGACCGTTGCGGTCGGTGCGGAGATGGCAATGAACGTGATGTATATGAACCTGTATGCATTCCCCGTTGCCGCGGTAGCTGAAATTGATGGCGATGATTATGCGGTTCCGCAGAACGCAAAGCAGGTTGAAACGATGCTTTCGATTTTGGGCAAGGAAGGTTTGAAGGCCGTCACCAAATATCTCCGGGTTAAGAGCGAAGAAGAAAGCGCAGCTGACGCAGTGGATGCCGCAGCAAAAAACTAGCCCAGAACCCCGGCTTCGTTAACCAGTGCTGGCTGATGAAGTCAGGGGTTCCTTTCAGCGTGATTTTCCCTGGCTTGAATGAATTACTCCCTCATGAGCGGATAGCGATGGGTGTTGTAACCAGAGAGTTTGAGGGCGGCGTTTACAACTGGACAACCCGGCAGTGGGAGGAGAGCACGTGATGGATCTTGATATGTTCGCAAGAGAGATTGCTCAGTCTTCCGCTGCAATTGCGATTGGCCTTGAAAGTCAGTTTAAGCTGATCGTCAAGGACATTGAGGAAACGGCAAAAGAAGAGCTGGGCATTTACCAGCCTGCCGTTGGCTCTTTCGATGCCTGGGCGCAACTCGCTGACTCAACAATGGCAGGGCGTTTATCAGCTGGATACTCAGCCAATGAGCCATTACTTCGTTCCGGAGAGCTTCGCGACACAATTGAAAGTCAGGTAGTGGGGCTGGCGGCAATAGTAGGGACCAAAAGCGAAATCGGATTGTGGCAGGAAGTTGGCACAGACCGCATCCCGCCAAGGCCATTCATTGGCCCCGCATACGTCAGGAAGATTGACCCTCTGATGGATGCAATTGGGCTGGCTATCACGACTGGCTTCAAAGCTTACTGATGACTACATGGCGAAGAAGGCGAGGAGGCTCTTACAAGAAAAATCTCGCACTACGAAAAATTGATGATTTTATATGGGCATTAAAGCTCATGAGAAGGCCGTAGAGAGTTCCATTTTGAATGCTGCTTTAGGTATATGTAAAAAATGGGGTGTTCAAACTTCCATTCAGAGTCTCTATCGCAGTGATAAAAACTTGTCTGGTTGCAACTTGCACGTTGCAGCTATAGAATCACTTCTATCCGGTATCGGAAACGATACCAACTAGCTGAGTCATTATGCATCGGCTGCTTTAAGTAATTTGAGAGGGTATACCCATGGGTCACGCACAAAAAAAGGTAGAGAGATTGTACATTCCGCCTCGTGACAAGAGCATCGTAGCATCTCCGCAAGCGGCAATGAGTGATGATACGACTCATCTTGATCAGGTCAAAAATGCTTTTGGCTTTGGTTTCGCGCGCTACGAAAAAGCTATGGAAGACCTATCTAAGGTGTAAGTGAATACACATGGCAGAGCATGTTGATGGAGTTAACTACCTGTCTGTTGATGATATTGTCTATATCAATACGTCATTGATCGAGGCCCAAACTCCTAATGAGCCTATCGAAATCCTAAACCTCAATGGATTAGGTTCATCCCAAGCAAGACCAAGCCAAATCAGATATTATGAGCAGACAGATGACATGTTTCATCTGTCTGCAGCACTCATTGAAAGCCTCATTCAAAATCATCCTTTCGCTAACGCCAACAAGCGCACAGCTATGATGTCTGGTTACATCTTTTTGCTCATAAATGGTTACGAGTTGACGGCTCCCGACCATGAAGTAGTGACCATTGCTGAAGGTATGGCAAAAAAAGAGTACGACGCGGAAGATTTGGAAAACTGGCTATGCCACTGGTCTAGGTCCTATGATGCCAGGAATTTGTGTGCCAAAGTTAGGCTCACAGTATGCGAAATTGTTAGGCTAAGAATTTCCAAGATTGATTGAAACAACCCGCACTCGCGGGTTTTTTGCTTCCATTTGCATAAGACTCCCTTTAGGATTACTCCGAACATTACTCTTGGGGCAGGGATATGAAGAAGATAGGATTAGTGATTTTATTGGCGTCTATAACAGGTGTGGCACACGCCCAATGGGCAACTAGTGTAGACGACGACATCTTCTCTGGTGGTAAGAAAGCGACCATGGTTGCTTCAATCGGAGATTACAACGACAGTAGCGCACTTATATTTGATTGCACAAAAAATGAACTCTCCTTCGCGTATATCGAGCGCTCTAATCAGCCTGAAAAAGCCTCCCATCTACCAGTAGATATGTTTGTCAAGATTGATTCGGGTGATATAAAAAAAATGAAATCATCATTTGAAGAAAGAAATGATAAATATATTCAGGCTGGAGTTGATGACAAAGACATCATAACTCAAATTTTGAAAGAGGCTGCAAAGGCTAAATCGAAGATGATAGTTGGGATTTCCAGCGATGTCATCGGGCAACACTCAGTAACAGCAAATGTTTCTGGTTCCAGCAAAGCTGTTAACCAGTTCGCTACAGCATGTGAGATTAAGCTTTAGTAATTAGCTCTCGCTAAATACATCTCAGACCCAGCCAATGAGCTGGGTTTTTTTATGCCCAAACAAAGAGGTTTCTATGGATGTTCAGGCTTATCGCGTAGCTGTTCGCATCGCCCTTGATGACCAGATCACCCGAAACATGCTGCAGGTTAGCCGTGATGCCATCCAGCTCAATAAGAAATTCGTTGAGATGGCGAAAAATATCAAGACTGTAACCAGTGCAGCCAAAGAAGCTACCTCGGCAATGCGCTCCATGAACAGCGTAATGAATAACCAGTTTTCAGGTGCGACGCGCGGTGCGAATGAATATGCCAGTGCTATGCGTTCTGCAGCGGATCATGCACAAAGAGCCAGTACTGCCACCCGAAATCTTCCTGCGCTGACCGGTGGTTATGGCAGCGGATCTGCATTCCCAGCAATGGCTGCAGGTGCATTTGCATTATCGGCTGGTAGTGCTGGCGGCGGTGGCGGAGCTCGTCGGGGTAATGGACTAATGGCCTTGCCTGGGCCACAAGGCCAGGGAAGCGAATGGGGCGGATGGAATAATGGTGTCCCACCAGGTGGTTGGGGCGGTGGCGGATCTGGTGGCGGAGGCAATGGCTCATCCAATCGCGGCTTCGGTCCTGGCTCTCATGCTGATGGCATGACAAATCTTGCGACCGGTTATCTGGGTTTCAAGATGCTGGATGGGTTTGTTAATGAGGCTGCAAAATACGAAACCATGTCTGAGAAGTTCAATCAATACGGCATGGGGGCTGCGGCGTTAAAGGATGCACAGAATTTTTCAGAAACCACAAAAGTACTCGGCACGTCTACCACTGACATGCTCAAGTATTTCACCGAGGCCCAGGGTGTATTCCGTGAATCAGGTGCTCACTCCATTGAGGAGCAATTGAAGGCTGCAAAATTGGCCGCACCCGTCCTGGCACGCATTAATTTTGCGTCACAGGGGCTTGATGAGCACACGAAAGAAATGACCACGGCTAAGCAGATGGACATGCTCCGTTTTGTTGAAACAGCAGGTGGTCTGAAGAGCCCGCAGCGATTTAACGAATTGATGGATGCAGGATTTAAGGCGATCCAGTCTTCTGGCGGTAACGTCGACTTCACTCAATACCGCCAATTTATGGCGAAGGCAGGGACTTCAGCATTCAACCTTAGCAATAAGGCACTATTCGCTGAACTTGAGCCGATTATCGGCGAGTTGAAGGGCAGTGCGGCCGGTGATGCACTCATGACATCTTATAACCGGTTAAACGGCATCGTGAAGCTACCTAATCAGGTGACGCACGACCTGATGAAAATGGGAGTGTGGGACGCCAATAAAATCGAGCTGAACAAAATGGGAGGCATAAAGCGCTTCCTCGGCAATCCTCTCATTAACTCTCAACTGTTCAGCCAGTCACCGGTTGATTACTACGAGAAGATGATTCTTCCAATCTACCAAAAGAATAACTACACCGAAGATCAAATTCAGCGTGAGAACGCCCTGATATTTGGCCGAACCGGCGGCAAAATGTTTAACCTCATCGATAAACAGATGGGGACCATTCATCACTCCGTAGACTCATACGACAAGGCTCGAGGGCTGAACTCGGCTTACGGTGCGGTGGGCGGGACTTATAATGGCAAGATGATCGACTTCCAGAAAAAATGGGAGAACTTGCAGTTGGTCATGGGTAAAGACGGCGGCTTGCTGGACACGTTCACTAAAGGGCTTGAGGGACTAACGTCAGTTATGCAGCGTATGACTGATATTGCCCATAAGAACCCAGAGTTGGCTAAGTTCGTCGCTCAGGCAGCACTTGCGGTGACTGGCTTGGCGATATTACGCGGTGGAATTTGGGCCATGAAGCATGCAGCCTCGGCTCTTTTCACGCCGATTAAGTTTCTTACTGGCGCGGAGGGGTTGCCTAAGCTCGGGTCTGCTTTAAGTGGCCTGCAAAATACGGTTATCACCGCTGCTGGTTATGCTATTGCAAGTTCAGGTGTCGAAATTTATCGACGCATTAAGGCAATGGCTGAAGGGAAGGGATACGATCAAATTGCATCCCAGTCCGCTGAAATGTCAGAGCGCGATCGCCTTGCCCATGAGAACGCGAAAGCTAATGGAGGGAGCTATAAACCCTGGAGTCCATCCCAAGCTGATTTCGACGCAGAGAAGGGGCGCTACCCTTCTGTACCACCAAAAGTGTCTTCTGCCAGCAATCAACCCGTGAATCTGTTACTCACCCATGAGGGCAGGCAGGTACTTGTTGCAACAGTAATCGGGGGTATGAGCAAGCAGGCAACAAAAGCTCCTTCTTCAACCAGCGCATTTGATTCATCCATGCTCATGGCCTATCCGGGTCAGGTAAGCAAGCTATCAAGTCAGTAACCCGCCATTTGGCGGGTTTTTAAATGAAGAACATCTATATCAGCAGGTAACGGACCAGTTAGCAGCGGAATTTCTCAATGTTGCTCTTGCCACAGATGTGGCCATACCGCTAGAGGTGGCTGCATCGGCGTCCAATATAGTGGCAGCGTTGATCATGTCGCCCCAATTGATATCGCTTCTTTGCGTTTCGCTGTTGAGAATCTCAACAAAACGCTCGAAATCGTTATCAAGACACTTAGACCATTCAGCGATTCTGGCATGATCGGCGGCGGGAGTAGAGAATCCCCAATGTAGGGGGTGGAGCAGGAACCTTGAACCGGGGTTTGTACGTCTTTCTGAGCCAGCCATGAAAATGATGTTTGCTACTGACTCGACGTTACTGATGTTATGTGTGATCACCGGAATGCTTAGAGATTTCAAAAAATGATAGGCGGTAAAACCTGAAATGAGGTCTCCTCCACCGCTTGAAATATGCACATTTAATGAGGTGGCGCCATTGCCAATTGCCTGCAAGCAACATTGCTGAAATAAGGAAACAGTTTGAGCTGTTACTGGGCATAAAAAGTGAGCTGTGTGTAACATTTTTTATCCTTAAGAATTATCCGAACAATAAAGATATTCTTAACTGATGTTGAAAGTAATCCTGACATTTGATCAGTTAATGCGTGCTTAAAATTCCTCTTAAGGAAGCAAATATGTCTTTTATCAGCGCACTGAACAATTTCTCGCAGGGCTATGACCCCTCTGTGACCCGTGTAGTACTTGGGGATTTCGAGTTTCTGGATTTCGAAGTCCCTGAGCGCATCGCCATACCCGGCAGGCAGAAGACCGTTCTTCACCAGATGATTGGTGGTAAGCGAACTATTGACGTTCTCGGCATCGAATATGACCCGCTATCATGGTCTGGCATCATCACCGGTTCTCAGTCCGGCGATCGTGTCAGCGCGCTCGAGCGGATGCGTGACGCCGGGGAGCAGTTAACCCTGACGCTGGATAATTACAGCTTCACGGTGGTTATAACCTCGTTCACTCCGGTATATGAGTTCATCTACCGGCGACCATTCACGATTGAGGTGGCGATCGTTAGCAACAATGCTTCGCCACTGAAGGTGGATGCATTAACCGGGGCGCTTGAGGGACTAATTGATAGCGATATAGGGAAATCCCTTGGCCTCGCTGAAATCATAGACGTTGATAGCGTTACAAGCGCTGTCACGACCGTACAAAGCGCTGTTAAAGAGGTGACTGACTTCGCTCATGCCACGGTTGAGCAAGTTCAATCTGTTGTCAGGCCGATCGTAGCCGCGCAGGTGATTATTCAGCAGCAAATCGGGCAACTTGAATCCGCTGCTAATGACATCACGACCCTGGGCGGGCTTGTTCCGGGCAATCCGATTTCGAAGACCATCAGCAACCTGTTATCGCAGGCTGATCAGTCAATGAAAATACCGGCGCTCTACAATCTTCAAAGCGTGCTTGGCCGGCTAAATAAAAACGTAGATTCAGGGCAGACTGCTGATGGCGTCCGATCGGTAACGTTGTCTGGCGGCAATCTTTACCAGGTTGCTTCTGACCAGTACGGAGATGCCTCTCTCTGGAGCAGCATTGCTTCGGCCAACAACCTTACTGACCCGCAACTAACTGGCATCAACACGCTCACCATACCCTCTAATCCGACGAGTTAGCCATGGATGTTAACAACGCAATAACTGAATCCAGCGCCCGCCATATCAGCGGGCGTTGTCTTTTGAATGGGGTTGAAGTGCCGTTTGTATCCTTCAGTGTCGAGAGTAATGGCTTTCGAGGGGCTTCTACCTTTGATCTTGTACTGGCGATATCAGCGCTCCCTGCCACTATGGGATTACTGAATTACTGGGCTGTGCAAACCACGATTAAGGTCGAGTTGTCTGCCTCAATAATTACTAAATCAGGAACGAACGAAAAGAAGCTGATTATCGGGAATATCGATAACTGGCATTACGACCCGGCGCGCTTCGAAATCACTGCAGATGGCCGCGATTTCATTGCTCTCTTCATCGATGCCAAGTCAGCCGGTGAAAGCTTCAAAAACTACACCAGTTCGCAAATCGCAACGATGCTGGCTGAGCGCCACGGCCTGAAAGCGGCGGTTACCCCAACAACGCAGCGCTTCGGTGAATTTTACCAGATTGATTCAGCCCACCTCACCGGCGAACAAACCGAATGGGACTTGCTGACAACGCTGGCTGCTATTGAAAACTTCTCAGTCTGGGTGGAAGGTGAAACCCTCTATTTCCAGCCAACGAAAGACCCTGCAAAAGCCGATAACTACGTAATTCGCTGGCAGCCGCCGGGGGCATTAGCTTACCCGCAGTGCAATATGTCTGATGACTTGTCTTTCTCGCGTGCCTTGACGATATCAAAGGGTGTCACTGTTGAGGTGTTGAGCTGGAACGCCAAGAGAAAGAATAAGCAATTCGTTGCTTCCTACCCTAAGAATGCCAAAGGAACCACACCGGGTAATGCAACTGCCAAAACTCAGATTTACCGGGTTATCCGCAATGGGCTCTCTCCGGAGTCAGCTGCTGCACTGGCGCAGACCATATATCAGCAGGTCATTCAGCATGAGATGAAATTCAGCGGCTCGACCGCCGGCGATAACTTTCTTATGCCACAAACTATGGTGCGTATCGAAGGCACAGCGAGTCCGTTTGATCAGCTTTATTACTGCGATAGTGTTCGACGCACTCTGAGCTGGGAGTCCGGTTATGCGATGAGCATATCAGGCAAGAATCACAGCCCAGCACTGGAGGTATCAGAGTGAGAGCATTACTGAATGCAATGGCCGCGCAGGCGCAGCAATCCGGGGCAGGGCAAAGCAGCACGCGGCAGGGCGTTATTACTGCTTACGATCCGGTTAATTATGCGGTGAAGGTTCAGCTTCAACCAACAGGTGAGGAAACGGGCTGGATACAGCTAAGTTCGCCATGGGTTGGTGATGGGTGGGGGCTGGCAGCGGGGCCAATGATTGGCGCTGCAGTTGAGGTTGAGTTTGATTCTGGCTTGATGGGCGCCGGCATGGCAGCGGGACAGTTCTATAACGATGAGGACCGCTGCCCGGGGCCGCCATCGGGGGAGTTCTGGCTGATTCACAAATCAGGCTCAATGTTGAAGTTTCTCAACACCGGAGAGGTGCAGGTCGGCTCGGCGGTGAAGATAACTTATGATGCCCCTGCTCATCACTTTACCGGCGGAGACGTTCTGATAGATGAAAACCTGAAAGTGGTGAAGGACATCACCGACAGCAATGGTTTATACGGCACGGTTCAGAAAATTCGCCTGACCTATAACGGACACACGCACCCAGAAAACGGTGACGGCGGCGGCATAACCAGCAAGCCGAACCAGCAACTAACCTAAGGGTGAATCATGTACGACATCTGGCACTACATAGGTGGGGATATTTCAACCTCACCGACGGGAGACCTGCGCCCTGCATCTGACACCGAACGCGGAAAGCAGCGCATTCTTCGGAGACTAATGACCAACCCAGGCGATTACGTCTTTCATCCTCAATATGGCGCCGGACTGGGCCGGAAGGTAGGGCAAAGCGTTAGGCCTAATGAGTGGAAAGCGTTAATCCTTGGGCAAATGCTGCTTGAGGATGTTGTCGCCACTACCCCGGCACCGGCTGTGAACCTGACCATCATCGATATGGGTGTCACTGTAGACATCAAGTACACCGACGCCACCACTGGCACTCCTGCAACATTAAGCTTTGACGTAACGAGGTAATCGCGTGGCATCACTCAATATTAAATCATTCGCAACGCTGGTTAGCGATCAGGTAACTGCTATGCAGGCCAGCGCGGCGGGGCTTGTTGACCTGGTAATTGGCAGCATCCTTCGCTCAATTACTGAATCAAATGCTGGCGTGGCGATGTGGATTCAGCAGCTGATCGTCAATCTTCTGGTTACTACCCGGGCAGCAACGTGTTCCGGTGAAGACCTTGATACGTGGATGGCAGATTTCAGCTTTTCTAGGCTATCAGCGGTACAGTCAACCGGTCCCGTAACCTTCAGCCGATTTACTGCAACAAATCAGGCTCTGATCGCTGTGGGTTCCTCGGTAACAACCACTGATGGTACCCAGGCATTTACCGTTACAACAGATACCACCAATGCCGCTTACGACTCAGTACAGGTGGGATACATCATTGCGGCCGGCGTTAGTTCCCTGTCTGTGCCTGTGCAGGCCAATACCGCCGGGGCCGCGGGCAACGCTCAGGCTGGAACCATCACCGTGATTTCAGGCTCAATCCAGTATGTGGACACGGTGACTAACAGTACAACATTCACTAATGGCAAAGATGCTGAAAGTGATACTGATTTCAGGGCGCGATTTGTCCTCTGGATTGCCTCTTTGTCAAAAGCAACCAAGGCGGCAATTGGCTATGCAATCTCCAGCATGCAGAGCGGCGTGACGTATACGCTGACTGAAAACATCGCCTACAACGGCACTGCTCAGCCCGGATACTTTTATGCAGTAGTTGATGATGGAAGCGGAACCCCCACGAGCACGTTTTTGGATCAGGTATATTCAGCAATTGATGCTGTGAGAGGCTTCACCACGACGTTCGGCGTGTTTCCGCCATCAGTGTTAACCGCAAACGTCTCAATGACGATTACTTCTGACCCGTCTGGCAGTCATTCTGCAATTGTGTCACTGGCGCAGGCCGCTATACAGGAGTACATCGCCAGTTTGTCGCTGGGCCAATTACTAACTTACACGCAGCTGGCCACAGTGGCATACGGCGCCAGCCCTCTCGTCACAAACGTATCTTCTGTAACTCTAAACTCAGGAACGGCAGACCTAGCAGCTTCAGGCAAGCAGGTCATCCGCGCCGGAACAATTGCGGTGAGCTAAATGGCTACAGGCGATCAGGACGACATCTTTACCCGCCTGAAAGGGCTGCTTCCGCCAACATGGTTTGGTGAGCTAAATCCATTTTTAAATGGCGTGCTTACCGCCTGTTCAAGTGCTCTTGCGTGGTGTTATTCGCTATATGTTTACGCGAAGCTCCAGACGCGAATGAGCACTGCAACCGATGGATGGCTTGACCTCACCGCGCATGACTTCTTTGGGAATAATTTAAAGCGAAGCGGCGGGCAGGCAGATGATTTATTCAGGAACCAGATAAAAATAAACCTGTTCCGTGAGCGAGGAACCCGCCAGGCGATTATCGATATTCTGGAGGATTTAACCGGTCAGGCACCGATTATTTTCGAGCCTCAGCGGCCGCAGGATACCGGTGCTTATGGTGGTCCAACTATTGGTTATGGCCAGGCGGGTGGGTATGGCTCCCTGTCTCTGCCATATCAGGCATTCGTCACGGCACAAAGGCCAAAGGGGAGTGGCGTTCCATACATCGCAGGTTACGCATCCACTCCTTCCGGTTTCAGCATTCCCTCACGCGGACAATATTCATCTCAAAAAATGGTCACCGGCACTGTCACGGATGCACAGGTCTACGAAGCCGTAGCCTCGGTGAAAATGGAAGGAACCATTGTTTGGGTGCGCCTGCAGTAACTAATTAAAAAATGAACACAACCAGCCTGGATGAATAAATCCCGGCCGTCTAATCACGTCTGGAGAAAGCAATGGATCGTCAGATCATCTACCCGGGAGCAATCCCATTAGAGACCGATTTACTGAACACTAACAAATACGCCATGATGGGTCTTGCTAAATTATCAGCTGCA
Source organism: Erwinia billingiae Eb661 (assembly GCF_000196615.1). Lineage (NCBI taxonomy): Bacteria > Pseudomonadati > Pseudomonadota > Gammaproteobacteria > Enterobacterales > Erwiniaceae > Erwinia > Erwinia billingiae. Next base: position 3,537,435 of record NC_014306.1, on the reverse strand, counting down.
ATAATGGGCTCAAGCACTTATCTTCATGGCCTTTCCTGCACGCCATCCAGCCCCGCATCAATGGTTGTTAACGTAGCGAAAGGACAAATTTATAGTCTTCAGAACGTGGATAATTCTGCATATTCATCACTCGCCGCAGATACTGCGAACACTATTTTAAAGCAGGGTGTAATTCTCAGCTCAACTGCATTTACACTGACAGCACCGGTAACCGCTGGTCAGAGCATAAATTACCTTATCCAGGCCACCTATAACGATACTGATTCAGGCGCGGTAACTCTGCCTTATTACAACGCAGCAAACCCCTCAGTCGCCTATAGTGGTCCTAATAATTCAGGCGCCGCTCAGAATACGGTCCGTTCTGGAGTATGCACCTTATCGTTGAAGGCTGGAGTTGCAGCCACGACCGGAACTCAGACAACTCCCGCCGTTGATACTGGTTACACTGCAGCCTGGGTGATCACTGTTGCTCAGGGAACCACAGCGATATCGGCAGCGAATATCTCTTTAGCTCAAAACGCTCCATTCCTGCCTGCAGCGGGATTGATTTCAGCCATTCAACAAAGCTCTATGACATATGCAGCTGATACTGGAGCGGCCAATGCTTATGTCGCCCAGTTCGTGCCGGCGCTGCCAACGCTCATTGATGGAACGCGCCTGACTTTTAAGGCGAAAACAGCCAATACCGGATCCTCAACTTTCTCAGCAAACGGTGGGTCAGCATACCCGCTTTACTCACACGCAAATCAGGCATTGCAGGGTGGCGAGATTATTGCAAATGGCTTGGTTGAAGTAGAGTGGAACAGCACATTAACGGCGTGGGTTTTGTGCGGAAACTCAGGCGGTGCATTACCTGTGGCTGGGGCAACTCAAACCAATCATGCTGTTAACATGGCACAAGTATCTTCATTAGCTGCCGGGGTAATTGGTAGCTCTCGCAATAGTAAAATGTCACTTTCAACCGCATCTGCCTCGGCAACATTCACCTCTGACGAAATAATTGTTGGGGTAGCAGTGGGAGGAAGCCAATACCGTATAGGCAACTTTAATAAAACTGTTAACCTGACAACATTAGGCGCCGGGGGAATGGACACAGGCGCAGCGCCTGTAAACGGCTTTGTCGCTTTGTATGCCATTTACAATCCTACAAGTGGAGCTTCATCACTTCTTGCAGTCAATGCAACAGCTTCCGTTGCGCCAGAAGTTTATGGCGGGAGTAACATGCCAACTGGCTTTACCGCATCAGCCCTTGTTTCAGTATGGGCTACTGACTCAAGCTCCAAGCTTATTCCCGGATATCAGTTCCAAAGAGCGGTAAGGACGACGCAGATAACTGCTCTTGACTCAACATCAACACCGACCTCCGCTACTGCCTTGAATATCTCATCAGCAGTACCTAAAAATGCCAGCAGTTGTTTCATTTATGCAAGGTCAAGGGCATCAGCAGGCACAGGATCAATTGGTTTTGCTTTGTCAGCCGATTCAAGCGGAATTGGAAGGACTGCTGGAGGGATTTATATTGGGACAGGGCAGGCCTCTGTGTCTTATGACTCTGCGGCTATACCTATCCAGATGATCACGCCTCAAACTATTTATTACTATACTACGATAAATGGCCCTACAGCATATCAGTTCACAATTTACTGTTCAGGATACGAATTCTAAAATAGGATGACGATATGAAATTTGTTCAATTTAAAGACTCAACTGAAAAAGAATTGATATCTGTATTTTCATCTGAGCAATCAGATGAGGACTACCCAAACCTCGGCGTTATTGAGGATGATGACGACAGGTTGATTGATTTCATGAAAAAAATTGAATGATTTCATGATGAGTTGCTAAAGAATCTGTGATATTGTTATGCAAGATTTTAAGGCTGTTTTTTAATGGTCTGCTTAGTTTTCTATGATTATAGAATTAAGATAAATTTTGGCAAAGAGCGATATCATGGGATTAATTCGTTTCTTACTTGCAATATCAGTTGTTTTTTCTCACAATGGAATTAGAGTGCCTGGTATTGAAGGCCATCTTGCAGTAATGGCCTTTTTTATAATATCTGGATTCTACATGGCACTTGTGCTAAATGAAAAGTATGTTGGCAATACATCTGGATTCTATCTTGCGAGAATCCTCCGGTTATGGCCGAGCTACATATCTGTATTCATTTTAGTTGTAGTTTTCATAACGCCTATAGATTCTGGTGTTTATAGAAATATCTTGGCATCAGCATTAGTCTACTTCTTATCAATAACAATGCTTTTTTCGCAGATATTGTGGTGGTTTGGTATTGATGGTTCTGGGCACCTTGTTTTTTTGAACCAGCATGCGCAATCACTAAATATTGAACCACTTACAAATGCAGCGCATATGCAGCATATGTGGTCTGTGGGCGTTGAAATCTGCTTTTATTTAGCTGCCCCTTTGTTTGCAAGGAGTTGGAGGATCACCGCATCATTGCTTGTGATTTTCACGATAGTATACGTCACCATTAAAAGTACGCTGTTCTTTCATCATCCATTAGATCACCGAAGTGCCTTAAATTCATTCTGGTTATTTCTTCTGGGTATGATTTCTTATTGGTTGTGGTGTTTATTGAGAATGAAATTAATTGATGTCAATATAAGGTGGTGGGCTGCGTCATTGTCGGGGTGTGTGTTGATATTCGTTTTAATATCGATTATTCAACATGACTTCAATAATCCATATATTAACATAATCTGCTTCTCAATGTTTGCCGCTTCCGTCGCATTTATTTTTCACTTCACTAAAAACAGTAAGCTTGATAGATTCATAGGTGAACTCAGCTACCCTATTTATTTAATTCACTGGCCGATTGTAGCTTACGTGATTACAAATCATCGCGGAAGTTGGATGTGGTCATTAATTATGATATGCATTTCAATATTGTTCTCTTTGATATTGTATGGATTAATTGATAAGAATGTTGATAAGTACCGCAGTAAAATCAGCAATTCTTAGAGCTATAAATCAACAGTTTGATATTGACATAAGCCCGGAATCTTCCGGGCAAAACTAAATCCTCTTTACCATCAACCCACTAACACGCCCACCTAAAATCCCCTTGATAGCCTGCACCGATCAATATCACTGTATATGCATACAGTATTTGATTGGGGGCCATCATGGCACGCAGAGACGACATAGCGACAGCATTCAGAGCAAGCATCAAAATAGCGCCGAACGGCAAGCGCACGGTGACTACGGTCGACTTCGTGGAGCATCTGATGAAGGTAAACCACGATTTTACCCTGGCTGAGGCCAACCGGTGGATTGAACACTATCAGGGCAGCTTCCGCGACATCTCGACTGAAGAGGGTGAGCGGCGGATGTTTCACCTGTTCAATCATAACAACGGGGGCCGCTGACATGGGATTTCCATCACCGGCGCAGGACTACGTTGAAACGCGGATCGACCTTAATAAGATATGCCAGGTACGGCCAACTGTGAGCCTGTTCGAGATTGATGGAGTTATTCATATAATGGATTCGGGCGCGATGCCTTGTTCAGGGGATATGCTCTGTTTCGAGCTGTACGGCGAGAGGGCGGTCGGCAAGCTGATTGGGCAGTCAATCATCACCCGTGATGGTGAGGCGCTGGGGGCGGCTGCTATGGAGGATATCGTGGTGCTGGGTAAGTTGACCTTCATGGTGTCTAATTACCACGATGACAGCCGGCCGATAATATAACTGCTAAGAAATTACAAAAAAAAAGCCCACTTTGGCGGCGGGCTAAATCCTTGTAGTACACAGGTTGGTAGATCTAATGAGGTTAACGATGGATATCGTTACTCTAACCATAGTAGGGCCACGCTAAACTGCAAATTATAGGCAAAAAAATCCCGGCTATCATGGCCGGGAGATAAAGTGCATCAAAAAAATCCTGGGTTCCGTTAGTGCCCTCACTACAGCCCGACAGAGGACGCTGTAATGAACTACCGGTACAGAAGTTATCGGTTCTGCGCGTCAAAGCTTGAGCAATATTTTCGAGTTATTGATGGCAGAAAAAATCGGCCGTGGAGCCGGGAAAAAGGACATTATTACTCTTGAACCACACATACGTATTCCGCATGTCCTGAATATTTAACCTACTGCGTGGACCCAGTCGTGGCTTCTAGCATGTTATTAGGGTTCGAAAGTTTAGAGGTTTCTGAGAGAAGGGTATTAGTCATTTGACGCATAAAAAGAGCCCGCTTTGGCGACGGGCTGAATATTGGTTGTGCACAGGAATGTCTTATGAGTATAGCGATGGATATCGCTATACAATCATAGTAGTACCAATCTAAATTGCAATAAATGCAAAAAAAAAATCCCGCCAGATTGGGCGGGAAAATCGGTGTTGGGATACTTCTTTGATATAGGGTGCTCTTCGGCCCCACAAACATTATAGCCGAATTTCAGACAAAAAAATCCCGGCACTAGGGCCGGAAAATGATCGAAGCTCTTGAACCACACATGCATAATCATCCACATGTGTAGAACATTTAGCCTACTACTCTTAGTTGATGCTGGCTCCAGGCATATTCTTAGGGAGTCAAAGTTCGGATTTTTCTGGTGTGGCTATGGTTTTGGACTTGATTATTGACTGGATCTGGAGGGCATAGAGGGGAAGTACTGGACGAGCTAAATGTGATTGGCAAGGTAACCTTTTGCGCCCGACGCGTTTACGGGGAGCGCCGGCCGACAATTTAGCTAACCTTTCCGTCTATCCAGTCGGCCCACCATTGCATCATCTCCCGGCGTTTCTCCAGGTATTGAGCATGGTTGTAGATGCCCCGAATGGTTCCGCTGTCATGGTGAGAAAGCTGTCTCTCAATGGCGTCATTTGGCCACTCATGCTCATTCATGATGGTGCTGAACTGGTGGCGGAATCCATGTCCACTTGCCAGTCCCTCATAGCCAATCTGGCGGATCACCTGCAGAACAGCGTTATCACTAAGGGATTTCTTTTTGTCATTTCGGCCAGCAAACACAAACAGGGATACGGGTTGTGTGATTGGCCGCAGTGATTCAAGAAGTGTGATGACCTGGTCAGACAATGGGACGATATGGGCCCGTCGCCCCTTCATCACTTCGGGAGGGATTGTGATGGTCTTCGTTGCAAGGTCGATGTCCGTCCATTTCAGCGACCGCATCTCAATCGTTCTCAGGGCAGTATACTGCAGAAACTGTGTGGCCACCCGGGATACAACGCTACCCGAATAGCCTGCAAGAGCCTGGTTGAAAGCCGGTATCTGGTCGGAAGGCAGGAAAGGGTAGTTCTTTTTGCGGTAACCCTTCATCGCATCAGCAAGGTCTGGTGCTGGATTGTATTTTGCCCTGCCAGTTATGATCGCATAACGGAAAACCTCACCACAGCGGCGGCGGGCCTTATTGGCACGCTCCATCGCCCCTCTTTCCTCATACAGCCGGATAACAGACAGGATCTGCATCGGCTCAATCTCGCTTATCTCCATGTCGCCAATCATTGGCAACACATCATCTGCGAACATCCTTCCAAGCTCTTCCGCGTACTTCAGAGACCACACCTGCCTTTTATGCTCATACCATTCCCTGTAAATCGCTCCGAAGGTGTTTACCCTGGCCAACTGCTTCTTAGCCTTAATTGGGTCAACCCCTCCAGAAACATCTTTGCGTGCAAGCCATGCTTTGTCCCGTGCTTCCTGCAGAGACATTAGTGGGTATTTTCCGACAGTGAGAACCTTCTCTTTGCCCTCAATCTTGTACCGCAACTGCCACACCTTCTTCCCCGATACCGGGACATACAGATACAGGCCATTACTGTCCAGAAGCCGGTAAGGCTTGTCTTTTGGTTTGGCAGCGTCGATCTGCTTTACGGTAAGCATGGGTAAAATTCCGGTGGGTAAATTTATTTACTCGTTTTTTACCCGCCAAACTATGCGGCTGTCAACGAACTATTGCGAACTAATGCGAACGATGATTTCTTGCGAGTGCTGATATGGCTGGGGATTTACGAACTAAAACGGAGGGTAGCGAACGGTCAGATGGTGTCCCCTGCAGGAATCGAACCTGCAACTAGCCCTTAGGAGGGGCTCGTTATATCCATTTAACTAAGGAGACAGCGGGCGGCAGTATAGCGCGCTTTTAGTCGCAGATTAAGCACTTACCCGGTCAACTGCTGGTTTTGTCGCCAGTTACCCCCAGTTTCCTGCCGCAACTGCCCGGTTACCGCAAAACACCCGCAAACGCAATTTTCCCCTTAGCAGCTAAATCCGCAATTTATGCGCTGGATCAATATTGCCCTAATCGTGCAGGACTACTGTAAAGCAAAGTAAATCCACGGCTCTACGCTAACGTCCTGAAGAGGTAAGACTATGTCTATGAAACTGTCCCTTGCGGTTATCACAGTGATCTGGGTGGGTTATGTTGTCTATGCCGGAACCTTCTACGCCGCCACCTGGTCGATGTTCAACTAAGCGCTGACAGGATGCCAATCTCGCCGGTTATCCTGTAAAAAAGGCCCCATCGGGGCCTTTGTCATTCAGGTCTGCTGCGTGACAAAACCGCCTTACTCCGCCTGCTGAGCCTTGCCTTCTTTCTTCGCTTTGGCTTTTGCTTCGGCTTTCGCCTTAGCCTTAGCTTTGGTGCTCATATCGTTACGGATCTGCGCATGACTGATCACCGCGAAGATAAAGGTGCCGCCGATGATATTGCCGGCCAGGGTTGGCAGGGCAAACGGCCAGAGGAATTCATGCCAGCTGATCACCCCGTTAAACACCAGATAGAGCACTTCCACCGAACCAACCACGATATGCGCCAGGTCGCCCAGGGCCACCAGCCAGGTCATCAGGATAATGACCCAAATTTTTGCCGCACCGGCAGAAGGGAACATCCACACCATGGTGGCGATAATCCAGCCGGATACCACCGCATTGGCAAACATCTCTCCCGGTGAGTTCTCCATCACTTTTTGACTGATGGCCACAAAGGCATCCCGCGTAGCTTGATCAAATATCGGCATATGGGTGAAGGCCAGTGACGCCAGCGCCGTACCGACCAGGTTACCGCCCAGCACGATGCCCCACAAACGCAGCAGTAGCAGCAGGTTGCTGCCCGACGGTTTGTGCATAATCGGCAATACCGCCGTAACGGTGTTTTCCGTAAACAGCTGCTGTCGCGCCATAATCACAATGATAAAGCCAAAGGTGTAGCCCAGATTCTCCAGAATAAACGCGCCCGGCACGCCTTCCAGATTGACCTGAAAAATCCCTTTAGCCATCAGCGAAGCACCCATCGAAAGCCCTGCCGCAATGGCCGAAAACAGCAGGGCCAGCCCATCACGTTCTAACTCCTTTTCACCCTCCTGACGGATCTGCTCATGTACCGCCGCCGCGCGTGAGGGCAGGGCCTCCTCATCCACCTCGATCTCTTCGCCTTGTTCACTTTCCTGACTTTCTACTTCGCCATCATCCTGTTTCTTATTCATTATTTTAGTTCCCAGTGGTAATTACTCTCTAAGCGTAGCGTGTTTATCGGGAAGTTGAAATGTAACGAAACCTCAGAAGAAGCGTAACAAACCTTTAACCGCAAGGCTTTTTTGCGCGATTTGTGACGCGTAACAGGCATAATGCCTTACCCGGGAAAAATGCAGGGCTACTGCAGGCTGCGATGAACTGATTGCCTGTGGTACTATTTCGCCCAATTCTACTAAGCGCGAATTTTTTTGATGCTGGAAGCCAACAATCTGACCTGCGTACGCGATGAACGCACGCTGTTTAACGATCTCAGTTTTACCGTTTCAGCGGGCGATATTGTCCAGATTGAAGGGGCGAATGGGGCAGGGAAAACCTCTCTGCTGCGGATCCTTGCCGGGCTTAGCCGGGCCGAACAGGGCGAGGTTCTGTGGCAGCAAAAGCCCATTCGTCACCAGCGTGAAACCTGGCACGCCGCGTTGCTGTACCTTGGGCATCAGCCCGGTGTGAAAGCGGTACTGACCGCACGCGAGAACCTGCATTTTTATCATGCCAGTCAGTCTGAAGCGTCACTGATGGCGGCGCTGGAAGAGGTGGATTTAACCGGATTTGAAGATGTCGCCGTCTCCCAGCTTTCCGCAGGCCAGCAGCGTCGTGTGGCGCTGGCCAGATTATGGTTAAGCCGCTCGCCTTTATGGATTTTGGATGAGCCGCTCACCGCGATTGATAAATCCGGCGTGGAAAAGCTGATGGCGCTGTTTAACCTCCATGCTGAGAACGGCGGGGCGGTGATTTTAACCACCCATCAGGATTTACCGTCGGCACATCGCACAGTTCGCAAAATTCGTCTTACCTCTTCGGAGGTAGTCTGATGTTCTGGCGTGTCCTTAAGCGCGAACTGCGCATTGCGTTTCGCAGTGGCTCGGAAATCATTAATCCGCTGTGGTTCTTCCTGATCGTGATTACCCTGTTCCCGTTGGGAATTGGGCCAGAACCTAAATTGCTGGCGCGTATCGCGCCGGGCATCGTTTGGGTGGCGGCATTGCTTTCCTCGTTGCTGGCCCTTGAACGCCTGTTTCGTGATGACTTTCTTGATGGCTCGCTGGAACAACTGCTGTTGTTGCCGACGCCACTGCCGATAACGGTTTTGGGGAAAGTGGCCGCTCACTGGGTGGTAACCGGCCTGCCGTTATTGTTGCTATCTCCTCTGGCTGCTTTACTGCTTTCGCTGGATTTTGCCAGCTGGCGAGCCATTGCCCTGACGCTGCTGCTGGGTACGCCAACCCTGAGTTTTCTTGGGGCCATCGGCGTTGGACTGACCGTCGGATTGCGTCGCGGCGGCGTATTACTGAGTTTGCTGGTATTGCCGTTGGCGGTGCCGGTGCTGATATTTGCCAGTGCAGCCATAGACGCTGCCGGCATGGGATTACCGATTGACGGCTACCTGGCTATATTGGGAGCCCTGTTGGTGGGCAGTGCCACCTTGGCGCCGTTCGCCACCGCCGCAGCATTGCGGGTTAGCGTGCATTAACTGATTTCTAATAAAAAACACCAGAACGCTTTTTCTTTTTATGTGAGCAAAATAATAATGTGGAAATGGTTACATCAACTCGGTAAGCCCGACCGGCTATACCGGTTATGCGGTCGTTTGGTGCCCTGGTTCGCGGTGCTGGGCGTCGCAGCACTGTTACTGGGCTGGATTTGGGGATTTGGTTTCGCCCCGGCCGATTATCAGCAGGGAAACAGCTACCGCATCATGTATATCCATGTCCCGGCCGCCATGTGGTCAATGGGTATCTATGCCTCAATGGCTATCGCTGCCTTTATTGGTCTGGTCTGGCAATGGAAAACCGCCGACCTGGCTGCTGCCGCCATGGCGCCGGTGGGCGCGGTGTTTACCTTTATTGCGCTGATCACCGGTTCTGCCTGGGGTAAGCCGATGTGGGGCACCTGGTGGATTTGGGATGCCCGCCTCACCTCTGAACTGGTTCTGCTGTTCCTTTATATGGGCGTCATCGCCCTGTACAACGCCTTTGACGACCGCCGGATGGCGGGACGTGCCGCCGGGATCCTGATCCTGGTCGGCGTGGTTAATCTGCCCATCATTCATTACTCGGTGCAGTGGTGGAACACCTTGCATCAGGGTTCCTCCGGCATGCTTCAGCAGTCGATTGACCCCAGCATGCGCTCGCCGCTGCGCTGGTCGATCCTCGGTTATCTGCTGGTGTTCATCTCACTGACGCTGATGCGCTTGCGCAATCTGCTGCTGTTTACCGAACGCCATCGCCCGTGGGTGGCTGAACTGGCAGCGAAAGGAGGGCGTAAAGCATGACCCCAGCATTCTCATCCTGGTCAGCATTCTTTGCCATGGGCGGTTACGCCTTTTATGTCTGGCTGGCGGTTGCCTGCACGCTGATTGCCCTCGCCGGGCTGGTGCTGCACACCGTTATCCAGCGTCATCGCCTGCTGCATGACATTCGCCAGCGTCAGTCGCGGGAAAGTCGCATCCGCGCCGCCAAAAGTAAAAAACGAGCCAGTGAAGCCGCAGGAGAACAACAGTGAATCCGCGCCGTAAAAGTCGCCTGATCATGGTGACAGCAATTCTGGTAGGGCTCGGCCTGGCCACCTCTTTGGTGATGTACGCGCTGCGTTCAAACATCGACCTTTTTTACACACCCGGTGAAATTATTGACGGTAAAGGGGAAGCCCACGCGAAGCCCGAACCCGGCCAGCGCCTGCGCGTCGGCGGCATGGTGATGCCGGGCAGCGTGAAGCGCGATCCGCAGACGCTTCAGGTCTCCTTCAAATTGTATGATGCCCGTGGCGTGATCAGCGTTAGCTATCTCGGCATTCTTCCTGACCTGTTCCGTGAAGGACAGGGCGTGGTGGCACAAGGTGTGCTGCAGAACGGCAATCTGGTGGAAGCCAAGGAAGTGCTGGCAAAACACGATGAAAAATATACGCCGCCAGAAATTGAGGACGCGATGAAAACCAATCCTAAAGGCCCGCAGTCGGCCTATCAGCCACCCGTACAAGGTGGCCAGTCATGATGCCGGAAATCGGCAGTTTTCTGCTCTGTCTGGCGCTGGCTATTTCGCTGCTGTTAAGTATCTACCCGCTGTGGGGCGCCGCCCGGCAGGATCGCCGTTTAATGGGGCTGGCGCGCCCGCTGAGCTTCGCGCTGTTTGCCTGTATCCTTGGCGCTTTTGCGATACTGGTTCATGCTTTTATCGTCAACGATTTCAGCGTGGCCTATGTGGCGACCAACTCCAATACGCTGCTGCCGGTTTACTACCGTATTGCGGCCACCTGGGGTGCGCATGAAGGCTCGCTGCTGCTGTGGTTGCTGTTGCTCAGCACCTGGACGCTCGCCGTCGCGCTGTTCAGCCGCGGCATGCCGATGGATTCCATCGCGCGCGTGCTGGCAGTGATGGGAATGATTAACCTCGGTTTCCTGCTGTTTATCACCCTGACGTCGAATCCGTTTACCCGCACGCTGCCGGACTTCCCGATCGACGGTAGCGACCTGAATCCGATGCTGCAGGATATCGGCCTGATCTTCCACCCGCCGATACTCTATATGGGTTACGTGGGCTTCTCGGTGGCCTTTGCGTTTGCGATCGCCTCGTTGATGGCGGGCAGGCTGGATACCGCCTGGGCGCGCTGGTCACGCCCGTGGACCACCGCAGCATGGGTCTTCCTGACCGTCGGCATCGTGCTGGGTTCGGCCTGGGCTTATTATGAGCTTGGCTGGGGCGGCTGGTGGTTCTGGGATCCGGTTGAAAATGCGTCCTTTATGCCGTGGCTGGCCGGCACCGCGCTGATCCACTCGCTGGCGGTGACCGAAAAACGCGGCACCTTTAAAGCCTGGACAGTGCTGCTGGCGATAACCGCCTTCTCACTGAGCCTGCTGGGGACGTTCCTGGTTCGTTCTGGCGTGCTGGTGTCGGTACACTCGTTCGCATCCGATCCGTCGCGCGGGATGTTTATCCTCGCCTTCCTGGTGATTGTTATCGGTAGCTCGCTGCTGCTGTATGCGGTGAAGGGCAGCAAAGTCCGCAGCCGCGTGCAGAATGAAGTCTGGTCGCGCGAGTCCTTCTTACTGGGTAACAACGTGCTGCTGATCGCCGCGATGCTGGTGGTCCTGCTGGGAACGCTGTTGCCGCTGGTGCACAAACAGCTGGGCCTTGGCAGTATCTCGATTGGCGAACCCTTCTTTAATACCCTGTTTACCTGGCTGATGGCGCCAATGGCGCTGATGCTGGGCATTGGCCCACTGGTGCGCTGGCGTCGTGATGAACCGCAGAAACTGTGGAAGCGTCTGGCGGTGGCCTTAGTGGGGACGCTGGTGCTGTCGATCCTGCTGCCGTGGTTGATGCAGGACCGTATCGAAGCGATGGCGGTCGTCGGCCTGCTGATGTCGATTTGGGTCATTTTCCTGACGCTGATGGAGCTGCACGAACGCGCCACTCACCGTCACAGCTTCCTTAAAGGGTTAACCCATCTTTCCCGCAGCCACTGGGGAATGGTGTTGGGTCACCTGGGCGTGGCGGTGACGGTTATCGGTATTGCCTTCAGCCAGAACTACAGCGTTGAGCGCGATGTGCGCATGCGCGCGGGCGATACGGTCGACATCCAAAACTATCACTTCACCTTCCGCGATGTGCACAACCTGCAAGGGCCGAACTATACCGGCGGCGTCGGCATTATCGACGTCACGCGTAACGGCAAGCACGAAGCGACACTGCACGCGGAAAAACGCTACTACAGCGTGGCGCACACCATGATGACCGAAGCCGCGATCAACGGCGGCTTCACCCGCGATCTGTACGCCGCATTAGGTGAAGAGCTGGGCGATAACGCCTGGGCGGTGCGTATTTACTACAAACCTTTCGTTCGCTGGATCTGGTTCGGCGGTCTGTTTATGGCCGTTGGCGGTATTTTCTGCCTGTGTGACCCGCGCTATCGTTCACGCAAAAAAGCAGAGAAGGAGCTGGCATGAGCAAGAAAATTCTTTATATCCCGCTGGTGCTGTTCCTGCTGCTGGCGGCGGCCCTGATGTGGCAGCTGAACCGCAATGCGCACGGTGACGATCCCACGCTGCTGGAGTCGGCCCTGGTCGGCAAGCCGGTGCCGGTGTTTAAGCTGGAATCACTGGATCAGCCGGGTAAAACCTACAATCAGTCAGTACTCACTGACGGCAAACCGATCCTGCTGAACGTCTGGGCGACCTGGTGCCCGACCTGCCGGGCCGAGCATCAGTATCTGAATTCGCTGGCGTCAACGGGCGTGCGCGTGGTCGGGCTGAATTATAAGGACGATCGCAATAAGGCGATCAACTGGCTGAACACGCTGGGCAACCCCTATGCACTGAGCCTCTATGACGGTGATGGCATGCTGGGGCTGGATCTGGGCGTCTATGGCGCGCCGGAAACCTTCCTGATCGATGGCAAAGGGATTATTCGCTATCGCCACGCCGGGGATCTGAACGACGACGTGTGGAACCGTGAAGTGAAGCCGTTATGGGATAAATACAGCAAGGAGGCGGGTGCATGAAAGGGATCGTCCTGATTTTAGTGCTGTTTCTCAGTGGCAGCGTGCTGGCTGACAACATTGATACCTATAAATTTTCTTCCGTCGATCAGGAGCAGCAGTATCGCCACCTGACGGAATCGTTGCGCTGTCCAAAATGCCAGAACAACAGCATCGCCGATTCCAACGCGATGATCGCCAGCGACATGCGGCTGAAGGTCTATGAACTGCTGCAAAACGGCCAGACGCCGGATCAGGTTAAGCAATATATGGTGGCGCGCTACGGCAATTTCGTTACCTATGAACCGCCGGTAATGCCATCAACCCTGATTTTGTGGGCCGGTCCGGCGCTGTTTGTGATTATTGGCGCGATGGTGATCGTACTGCGCAGTAAAAAGCGCAGGCCAGATGACGAGATGGATGCGGAACAGCAACAGCGCCTGAATGCGCTCTTAAAGAATAACAGGAAGCAATAATGGGTGGATTCTGGTTAACCATTCTGGCGCTGTTAATAGCGTCCTGCGCGCTGTTGCTGATTGCCGGCGGGCGCAAACATCGCCCGGTTTCAATTGAACGCGATGCGCTGAATAAAGCCTTTTATCATCAGCGTCTGAAAGAGCTGGAAGAAGATGAAGATCAGGGTGTGGTGGGCGAGCGGCCAGAGATGGTGCGTGAGTTACAGCAAACCCTGCTGCACGATATCCCAAAAGATGAAGAGATCGTTGAACGTAGCGTAGGGCGTTGGGTGCTGCTGCCTGGCGTGCTGGTGCTGATCCTGGTCAGCCTGGGCTTCTACTTCAAAACCGGTGGCTTTGCGCAGGTGATGTCCTGGCAGCAGGTGAAAAACGATCTGCCGGCCTTGCGTGCGCAGGTGATGGATCCCGCTGCCAAACCGTTGACCATGGAAGAACTGGCGCGGCTGGGGCTTGGCGTGCGCAGCTCGCTGCAGGACGATCCGCAGAACGTCAACGACTGGCTAATGTTGGGGCGGATCGGCATGGTGCTGAATAATGCCGATACGGCCACCAAAGCCTTCCAGCGCGCGATGCAGCTGGCGCCCAATAATCCCGAAGTGAAGCTCAGCTACGCGGACGTACTGACGCGTTCTCCCGATCCGGAAGATAATCGTCAGGCGAGCGTGATGCTGAACGAGATGATCAAAGCGGACGGTGATAATCTGCGGGTGCTGAGCCTGTTGGCATTTAATGCTTTTAGTCAGCAGCACTATCCTGAGGCCATTGCCGTTTGGCAAAAGATGTTACAATTGTTACCTGCTGACGATAAGCGCGGGGTAATGATCCAGCGCAGCATCGAGCAGGCAAAAACGGAATCCGGTAAGCAAAACAGCCATCTGGCGCTTTCCGTCACTCTGGCCCCGGGTGCAGAAAAAATGTTACCCGCTGGCGGAGTGTTGTATATTTCCGTTGCTGATGGTGTTTCTCCCGTCCCGGTGGCGGTGAAAAAATTACCGTTAAGCCATTTTCCTCTATCGCTGACGCTGGATGACAGCAATGCCATGATGCCGGAGCGGCTTCTTTCTGCTCAGCATCAGGTTCAGGTACGCGTGCGTATCTCACGTGATGGCAGCGCCAACCCGCAGTCCGGGGATTGGTTCGGCACCAGTGCCGTCACGCCATTTGATGGTCATCAGCAACTGTCTGTTGAGATTAATCAGCAGCAGCCATAGGCGGTATTACACAGAAGACAGGGAGTAAGAGATGAGCTACCGCGTGACGGGTGTAGCGCTGGCCAGCGTGCTGCTGATAGGTTGCGCCAGTTCGAATACGGCAGATGAGCCACAAGGGCGGTCCGATCCGTTCGAGGGCTTTAACCGCTCGATGTTCAACTTTAACTACAACGTGCTCGACCCGTACGTGGTTCGTCCTGTGGCGGTGGCCTGGCGTGACTATCTGCCGGTGCCTGCGCGCACCGGGCTGAGTAACTTCTTCAGCAATCTTGATGAGCCGTCGACGATGGTCAACTACTTTATTGAGGGTAAACCTTATAAAGCGATGATCCACTTCAACCGTTTCTTCCTGAATACCATTCTGGGGATGGGCGGCTTTATCGACGTGGCGAGCATGGCGAATCCAAAGCTGGCCAAAGAAGAGGCGCGTGGGTTTGGTAGTACGCTGGGGAATTACGGCGTCGGCTACGGTCCTTACGTTGAAGTGCCGGGCTACGGTGGCTTCACCCCGCGTGAGGATGTCGGTGGGCTGGTTGACGATCTTTATGCGCCGCTCAGCTGGCTGACCTGGTGGATGTCGGCAGGGAAGTGGGCGTTGGAAGGGGTTGAAACCCGTGCCCAGCTGCTCGATTCAGATGCGATGCTGCGTAACTCGAAGGACCCTTATGCCTTTGTGCGTGCGGCATACTTCCAGCATCATGATTTCCTCGCCAGCGATGGCAGGCTGATCCCGCAGGAAAACCCTAACGCCTCGGCGATTCAGGGCGATCTCAACGATATCGACTCTAACTAACCGTTGCGGTGATATAAAAAAAGGCCTGTCTTGCGACAGGCCTTTTTTGTTGCCGGCGTGATATCAGAACTTGTAGTTAAAGTTCGCGCCGTACAGCCAGGCTTTACCGGTAGAGTTAAAGGTGTAAGGGCCTTCTTCTACAGTGACATGCTGACCGTGCATATAGGACAGGCCAACGTCGACGGAAGCATCCTGGTTAAAGGCGTAGGAAGCACCGGCGCTCAACCACAGACGATCCTGATCCGGGATAGAGATGGAACGGTTTTCTGCCGGGACCGGGCTGTCATCAAAGGCAATACCGGTACGGAAGGTCCAGTTTTCATCATAGAAATAGGACGTTCCCAGCGCGATGCGGTAAGCATCCTTAAAGCTCTCATCTTTATAGAACAGCGTCTGGCCATTGCTGCCGGTCGCTTTCAGCTCCTGGAACTGGCTCCAGCTGGTATAGGTCAGGCTGTAATGCACGGCCCATTGCGGCGCCACTTTATGGTAACCGGACAGCTCCCACATTTCAGGCAGGTTCAGGGTCAATGCGCCCGGAACAGTTTGACCGCTGGTACCGTAAGGCAGGCCGAAATTACCCGCCTGATTAATTGGGTTAATATAGGTTGGGATGCTGCTCTTATAATCGCCGTCAAAGTCGATTTTAACTTCAGAGCGGTAAGTAAAGCCGAAACGGTTATTCGGGTCCACTTCATACAGAATACCGGCATTCCAGCCGTAACCCCATTCATCCCCTTTCAGATGGGCAATCTGCGTATCTGCTGGCAAGCCCAGGGCGGCACCGGATTCACCCGCATAACGTTCAATCTTGGCACGGGCATAAACCGCATCAAAGCCCACACCAAAACTGAAGTTCTGATTAAGACGATAAGCGGTGCTTAAATTAAAGTTCACCGTTTGCAGATCGGTTTTACCGCCATATCCGCCCGCGGTGTAGTCATCATTAAATTCGGTTGCCAGGCCATAATTGGAGGTTGCCGACGCGCCTAACCACCATTGATCGTTAATAGGCTGGACGTAATGAAGGTTGGGTACCCATTGCGTTGGCGCAATATTATTGGCATCCAGACTTTGTCCTGACTGGCTGTCGCCACTGATATTGACATCAGGGTCAATAAATACGGCACCGACAGAAAACATCGGTCGATCCATTAACGCCATGGTGGCCGGGTTACGGCTGGCAGATGCCGCGGTATCCCCCATCGCGCCTTCGCCTGAATAAGCGCGTCCTAAACCTATGGCCGAAAATTCATTCAATTGAAAGCCGGCTGCGTAAACGTTAGAAGAAACAATTGCCACTGCAGCTGCGAGAGCAGACTTCGCAAACAGGTTTTTATGGTTCATGACCACAACCTCATTTATTTGATTTTTATTGAACTTTGTCACGGATGTAACAAAGGTTCACGAATTTTAGGGACTGACGTACGGCTAACAAATCAGACCAGTGGCACCAGTATAGGTCCGACCTGTATCGATGTTGCAATATTGTTTTATAAATATTTCTGAAATGATCTAAGAAAAGCGATCTGCTTAACAAAAAACTGCGTGTCTGAATTGAACCTATCGAGTCTAGCTTGTTTCAGATCAAATTTGACGTGGATATATGGCACTTATTGGCGCTATATCGCGCAATTGCCAGACAGCCTTTCGCCGCAGGGGTAACATAGCGGCCAGCGAATACACTTTCTGCCGCAACCCGCGCGGCTAACAGGAGATTTCCCATGTCCCATGCCATTAATAAATGCAGCGCCAATGAAACCGCCGCCTGCTGTTGTGTCGATGTTGGTACGATCATGGACAATACCGACTGCACCGCAAGCTGGAGCCAGCTGTACGGCACTCGCCAGCAGGCGGAAGCCATGCTCAGCCAGCTGACGGAAAAAGCGCGTCAGGTCGAATCCGATCCCTGCCAGATTGACGCGCGCTTTAGCGAGCAGCCTGAGGGTGTGCTGCTTGACGCTGATTTCACCTTCAGCTGCCAGGCTGAAACGATGATTTTTCAGCTCGGCCTGCGTTAATCCCCCGTCTTCCGCAATGAGTGGGTTTTCCCACTCATTGTTTTCTAAAGCGTGTTTGCTCTCGCAATTTTCTCTCATTCCGCGTGCACATTGTTAAAATCTGGTTAACCTTAGAGGTCAGACCTGTTAGGCAATGATGCCGTTTGACTGTTAAGGGTAATCAGAATGAGCAAAGCGCTTCCTTTGCTGACGCGTCAGGGCGATCGCATCGCTATTACACACGGACTCCGCACCCCGTTTGCCCGCCAGGCAACGGCATTACACGGCGTGCCGGCGATTGAGCTGGGGCGGATGGTGGTGAGTGAACTCCTGGCGCGTAGCGAACTGCCGCCCGAAGTCATCGAACAGCTGGTGTTTGGCCAGGTGGTGCAGATGCCCGAAGCACCGAATATTGCCCGCGAAATCGTCCTTGGCAGCGGCCTGAGTGTGTCGACCGATGCCTACAGCGTCAGCCGCGCCTGCGCCACCAGTTTTCAGGCAGTAGCGAACGTTGCTGAAAGCATGCTGGCAGGCACCATTCAGGCCGGAATTGCCGGCGGGGCGGACTCTTCCTCAGTGCTGCCGATTGGCGTCAGCAAAAAGCTCGGTCGTATTCTGGTCGATCTCAATAAAGCAAAAACCTTCTCGCAGAAAATGTCGCTGTTCAGCCAGCTGCGCCCGCGCGATTTGCTGCCGGTGCCGCCCGCCGTGGCAGAATACTCTACCGGACTCAGAATGGGTGACACCGCCGAGCAGATGGCAAAAACCCATGGCATTACCCGCCAGCAACAGGACGCGCTGGCTCACCGTTCCCATCAGCGTGCCGCCCGGGCCTGGGAAGATGGCCGCCTGGCGGGTGAAGTGATGACCGCGTTTGTTCCGCCGTGGCGCAAAGCGTTTGAGCAGGACAATAACGTGCGCATGGCCTCGACGCTGGATGACTACGCGCGTCTTCGTCCCGCCTTCGATCGGCAGCACGGCACCGTCACCGCCGCCAACAGTACGCCGCTGACCGATGGTGCCGCTGCTGTGGTGCTGATGACCGAATCGCGGGCGAAAGCGCTGGGCATCGTGCCGCTGGGCTATCTGCGCAGCTATGCCTTTACCGCGATAGACGTCTGGCAGGACATGCTGCTGGGGCCGTCGTACGCTTCGCCGCTGGCGCTGGACCGGGCAGGGATCACCCTGGACGATCTGACGCTGATCGATATGCACGAAGCATTCGCCGCGCAAACGCTGGCTAATCTGAAAATGTTTGCCGACGAGCGGTTTGCCCGCGAGGTGTTAAAACGCCCGCATGCGCTGGGCGAAGTGAACGAAGAGAAATTTAACGTGATGGGCGGTTCAATCGCTTACGGCCATCCTTTTGCGGCGACCGGCGCACGCATGATTACCCAGACGCTGAACGAGTTGCGTCGACGCGGCGGTGGGCTGGGGCTGGTCACCGCCTGTGCCGCGGGCGGGTTAGGCGCAGCAATGGTTCTGGAGGCCGAATGACAACGATGATGACGCACAACCCAGAAAAAGCCTCGGCATTCAGCCTGGTGATGCGGCTGGATAACGTCGGGGTAATCACCATTGATGTGCCTGGCGAAAAGATGAATACGCTGAAGGCGGAGTTTGCCGTTCAGATCCGGGAGGTGATCGCCCAGGCGCGCGCTAATTCGCACCTCGCGGGACTGGTGCTGATTTCCGGCAAACCGGACTCGTTTATTGCCGGTGCGGACATCTCGATGATCGACCGCTGCAAAACGGCGCAGGAAGCAGAAGCGCTGGCGCATGAAGGACAGAAGGTGATGGCCGAAATTGCCTCGCTTTCCGTGCCGGTAGTTGCTGCGATTCATGGCGCCTGCCTCGGCGGTGGGCTGGAGTTGGCACTGGCCTGCAATCAACGCGTGTGTTCGCTGGATGATAAAACCCGGCTCGGGCTGCCAGAAGTGCAGTTAGGTTTGCTGCCGGGCTCCGGCGGTACACAGCGACTGCCGCGACTGATTGGCGCATCGAGAGCGCTGGATCTGATCCTCACCGGCAAAACCCTGCGGGCAAAGCAGGCCGTCAAAATGGGGCTGGTGGAAGACGCCGTGCCGCAGGCTATTCTGTTGGAAACGGCGGTGAAGATGGCCCTGAACGGCCGTAAGCCGCGAAAAACCTTACCGCTGCGCGAGCGGCTGCTGAATGCTCCGGCAGGGCGCGCGTTGCTGTTTGCCATGGCGACCAGACAGACGGAAGCCAAAACCAAAGGCAATTACCCGGCCACCCGGAAAATATTGTCGGTGGTGAAAACCGGCCTGCTGAAGGGCAGTATTATCGGCTATGCCGCAGAAGCCAAAGCCTTTGGCGAGCTGGCGATGACGCCGGAATCACAGGCGTTACGGTCGATTTTCTTCGCCACCACCGAGATGAAAAAGGATCGCGGTGCGGATGCCAGCCCGCGTGAACTGAAAGCGATTGGCGTGCTGGGTGGCGGCTTAATGGGCGGCGGCATTGCCTATGTCACCGCAACGCGTGGCAAGTTGCCGGTGCGCATCAAAGACATTAAGCCGGAAGGCATTAATCATGCGATGAAATACAGCTGGGATTTGCTGAGCAAAAGCGTGCAGCGTCGGCATCTGCGCCCGGCAGAGCGCCAGCAACAAATGGCCCTGATTGGCGGCGGCACCGACTACCAGGGCTTCCATCATCGTGACGTGATCATTGAAGCGGTGTTCGAAGACCTGACGCTGAAGCAAATCATGGTGGCAGAGGTTGAAGCCAATACTTCGGGCCAGACGATTTTTGCCTCCAATACCTCCTCGCTGCCGATTGCTGATATTGCAGCTAACGCCAGCCGGCCGGAAAACGTCATCGGCCTGCACTATTTCAGCCCGGTAGACAAAATGCCGTTGGTCGAAGTGATCCCGCATACCACCACCTCGGCCGAAACCATCGCCACCGTGGTTTCGCTGGCGAAAAAGCAGGGGAAAACGCCGATTGTGGTGGCCGACCGGGCCGGATTTTATGTTAACCGCATCCTGGCACCGTACATTATTGAAGCCATGCGCTGTTTGCTGGAAGGAGAGCCGATCGACAGCATCGATCGGGCGCTGGTGAAGTTCGGTTTCCCGGTCGGGCCAATCCAGTTACTGGATGAAGTGGGCATCGACGTCGGCACGCACATTATGCCGGTGCTGGAACAGGCCTGGGGCGAGCGCTTTAATACGCCTGACGCCTTTGCCGCGGTATTGAATGATGACCGTAAAGGGCGCAAGAATGGACGTGGCTTCTATCTCTACAACCGTAAAACCTTCAGCCGTAAAAAGTCGGTTGATGAGAGTATTTATAAACTGCTTAAGCTAGACCCCAAAAGCCATCTCAGCGCCGATTCTGTCGCTGAGCGCTGTGTGATGATGATGCTGAACGAAGCCGCGAGAACCCTCGACGAAGGCGTGATTCATTCCGCCCGCGATGGCGATATTGGCGCGGTGTTTGGCATCGGTTTCCCGCCGTTCCTCGGCGGCCCGTTCCGCTATATGGATCGTCTGGGGGCGGCGGACGTGGTCAACACATTAGAGCGGCTGATGCAGTCACACGGCGAACGTTTTGCCCCGTGCGAGGCGCTGAAGCGACGGGCAGCCAGCGGCGAACGTTTTTACAAAACGGCGGAAAAATCGAATAGCCATGCCGATTCAGGGGGTTAGATTTTACCGCAAAACAGGGGCGCTTTAGCACTGTTCTGGAAAGCGCTCATTTAATAAACAATCGGTTGACTATACTCAAGGCATTAGGGTACAACACAGCGTTCATTCACTGAATGAAGAGTCGGGAAGCTGTGTTTTCCGGCGTTTACGTTTAACAACAGCGGTGCATTATGCAAGTTTTCATTATGCGTCACGGCGATGCGGCATTAGATGCGGCTAGTGATTCTGTACGACCTCTGACTCATTGCGGATGTGATGAATCACGCCAGATGGCGAAATGGCTTAATGGCCAGACAGTAGATATTGAACGTGTGTTAGTCAGCCCGTACCTGCGTGCTGAACAGACGCTGGCTACGGTGCGTGAAGCACTGATCCTGCCGGAAGGGCAGGAGGTCTTGCCTGAACTGACGCCTGGCGGCGATCCCGCGATGGTGGCCAGTTACCTGCAAGTGCTGGCGAAAGAAGGGGTGAAATCTGTATTAGTGATTTCCCACCTGCCGTTGGTGGGCTACCTGGTGTCTGAGCTCTGCCCGCAGGAATCGCCGCCGATGTTCGCGACCTCGGCCATTGCCCGTATCGACTACGATGCTGACAACGGCACCGGTAAGCTGGAGTGGCAGGTCAGTCCTTCCAAACTGGCGAAAGCGATGTGATGTTACAGGGCCAGGCGATCTGGCCCTGACGCCGTCTTAAGGTAATTCTGGCGGCATCCACTCTTCCACCTCAATCAGCACCAGCAGCGCGGCATCGCCGCCGAACAGCTTGGGCGCCTGATGAAATGCCATCACCATCGGATGCTGTGCCAACCACAGCGGCGACTGCTGCTTCAATACATGCTTGCCGTGGCCGTGCATCACGCTGGCGCAAAAAATGTGCTCACGTCGGCACGCTGCAATCAACGCCCCCAGCTCTTCCTTGGCCTGCCGTTGCGTAAGCCCATGCAAATCCAGAAAAATTTCCGGCGTGTAATCGCCACGCCTCAGCTTTTTCAGCTCGTAATGGCTGACATCACTGCGCACGTAGCGCGTGGGGCCTTCCTCGGCCAGCAAAGGCTGAAATTCATCGGAAAAATAGTGACTGGCATCCATCTGCTCAGAAATCAGCTTTTTCTGCGGAACCACCGCGAGGTTTTTCTTCTGCGGTTTATGGACAATGGTGTCCTGCGCCAGCTTTCGGGTGCCGGTCATTAATCCGCGAAACAACGCCTGATCTTCGGCGCTGAGGGGCTGTTTTTTACTCATCAGGTTCTCATTGTCCGGCTTTATAAGGCAAAACGGCGCGGAACGTCGTCTTCAGGAAATGCTGACAGTCTACCCTGAGTTGTGGCGGCAAAAAACAAATGTCAGCTTTTTCACACCGCCGCGCTGAATTATGGCCCGCTTCATGGCAAACTAGCTGCCGAGTTTTAGTAAGGCCTGTGGAGGGCACTTTGGACAAAATTTTCGTCGATGAGGCAGTCAGTGAGCTGCACACCATTCAGGATATGCTGCGCTGGACGGTAAGCCGTTTTTCCGCCGCCGAGCTCTGGTATGGTCACGGCACCGATAATCCCTGGGACGAAGCGGTTCAGCTGGTGTTACCCACGTTGTATCTGCCGCTGGATATCCCGGAAGATATGCGCAGCGCACGGCTGACATCCAGCGAGCGCCATCGCATTGTCGAGCGCGTGATCCGCCGCATCAACGAACGTATTCCGGTCTCCTACCTGACCAACAAAGCCTGGTTCTGCGGACACGAGTTCTATGTCGATGAACGCGTGCTGGTGCCGCGTTCGCCAATCGGCGAGCTGATCAACGATCGCTTTGCGGCGCTGATCCCGGATGAGCCGAAATATATTCTGGATATGTGCACCGGCAGCGGCTGCATCGCCATTGCCTGTGCCTATGCCTTCCCGGACGCCGAAGTGGATGCGGTCGACATCTCCACTGACGCGCTGGCGGTGACCGAGCAGAATATTGAAGCGCATGGCCTGACCCACAGCGTCACGCCGATCCGCGCCGATCTGTTCCGCGAACTGCCAAAAACCCCTTACGACCTGATCGTCACCAATCCGCCGTACGTGGATGAAGACGACATGGACGATTTGCCAAACGAATACCGCCATGAGCCTGAACTGGGCCTGGCCGCCGGACGTGATGGTCTGAAGCTGGCGCGCCGTATCCTGGCTAACGCGCCAGATTACCTGAGCGAGCAGGGCGTGCTGATTTGTGAAGTGGGCAACAGCATGGTGCACATGATTGACCAGTACCCTGACGTGCCGTTTACCTGGCTGGAGTTTGCCAACGGCGGCGACGGCGTCTTTATGCTGACGCGTCAGCAGATCGTCGATGCGCAGCACCACTTTGGCATTTTCAAAGATTAATAAAGAACAATAAAAGAGGTCATCATGGCTGGTAACACTATTGGGCAACTGTTTCGCGTCACCACCTTCGGTGAGTCTCATGGACTGGCGCTGGGCTGTATTGTAGACGGCGTGCCGCCCGGCATTCCGCTGACCGAAGCCGATCTGCAGCACGATCTGGATCGCCGTCGTCCTGGTACGTCACGTTACACCACCCAACGTCGCGAACCGGATCAGGTCAAAATCCTCTCCGGCGTGTTTGAAGGTGTGACCACCGGCACCAGCATCGGGCTGTTGATTGAGAACACCGACCAGCGTTCTCAGGATTACAGTGAGATCAAAGACGTGTTCCGTCCCGGCCATGCTGACTACACCTACGAGCAGAAATATGGCCTGCGCGACTACCGTGGCGGTGGCCGTTCGTCGGCCCGTGAAACCGCGATGCGCGTTGCCGCTGGCGCCATTGCCAAAAAGTATCTGGCACTGAAGCACGGCATCAAAGTCCGCGGTTTCCTGGCGCAGATTGGCGA
The DNA here is from genome assembly GCF_000196615.1 of Erwinia billingiae Eb661. Taxonomy (NCBI): domain Bacteria; kingdom Pseudomonadati; phylum Pseudomonadota; class Gammaproteobacteria; order Enterobacterales; family Erwiniaceae; genus Erwinia; species Erwinia billingiae. Next base: position 3,513,421 of record NC_014306.1, on the reverse strand, counting down.
TGTGGCCTGTGAGCTGAAGGACTGGGATCAGGTTGAACAGAACCCGTTCTTCTGCCCGGATCCCTCGAAGCTGGAGGCGCTGGACGAACTGATGCGCGGGCTGAAGAAAGCGGGTGACTCGATTGGTGCGAAAGTGTCGGTGATGGCCGAAAACGTCCCGGTTGGCCTTGGCGAACCGGTTTTCGATCGTCTGGATGCGGACCTGGCGCATGCGTTGATGAGCATCAATGCGGTGAAAGGCGTTGAGATTGGTGACGGCTTTGCGGTGGTCAACCAGCGCGGCAGCCAGCACCGTGACGAAATTCGTGCGGATGGCTTCCAGAGCAACCACGCCGGCGGCATTTTGGGCGGCATCAGCAGCGGTCAGCCGATTCTGGCGAATATCGCCATGAAGCCAACCTCGAGCATTACCGTGCCGGGCAAAACCATCAACCGCTTTGGTGAAGAAGTCGAGATGATCACCAAAGGCCGCCACGATCCCTGCGTGGGGATCCGCGCGGTGCCGATCGCGGAAGCGATGATGGCGATCGTGCTGATGGATCACTTACTGCGTCAGCGCGCTCAGAACGCTGATGTGCACACGGACATTCCTCGCTGGTAACCGAATGAAAAAGACGCTGATGGCGCTTGGTGCGCTGCTGATAAGTGCTTCCTCGCTGGCGGCAACGCCCTGGCAATCGATCCGCCAACCGATTAGCGGCACGCCGCAGTCGATTGGCCAGTTTGCTAACGGCTGTATCGTTGGCGCAGAACAACTGCCGCTGGATGCGCCTGACTATCAGGTGATGCGTCAGGATCAGCGTCGCTACTTCGGCCATCCGGACCTGATCATGTTTATTCAGCGTCTGAGTACGCAGGTGCATAACCTGCAGCTCGGCGAAGTGTTGATTGGCGATATGGGCATGGCTGCCGGTGGGCGCTTCAGCAGCGGTCACGCCAGCCATCAGTCGGGACTGGATGTGGATATCTGGCTACAGCTGCCTAAATCGCGCTGGTCCTCAGCGATGCTGTTAAAGCCTCAGCCACTGGATTTGGTGGCGGCGGACGGTAAAAACGTGGTCGCGCGCCACTGGCAGCCGGAAATCGACAGCCTGATTAAACTGGCGGCGAAAGATGACGATGTGACGCGCATCTTCGTCAATCCGGCGATTAAAAAGCAGCTGTGTGCCGATGCTGGTGCCGATCGGGACTGGTTACGCAAAGTGCGTCCATGGTTCGGTCACCGCGCGCATATGCATGTGCGTTTGCGTTGCCCAGCGGGCAGCTTACAGTGTCAGGATCAGCCCGCGCCGCCGGCCGGTGATGGCTGTGGTGCCGAGCTGCAAAGCTGGTTCCTGCCTGCCAAACCGGGCAGTGGTGCGCCAGTGAAGCGCGAGCCGCCGCCGTTACCGCCATCCTGTCAGGCGTTACTGGATAAACATTTGCTTTAGGGATCGAAGATGGATTGGTTCGTCGTCAGCCCACTGTTTGTTGGGCTGCTGTTCTTTGTCGCCATGCTGGCCGGGTTTATCGATTCGATTGCCGGTGGCGGCGGGCTGTTAACCGTGCCGGCGCTGATGTCCGTGGGCCTCTCTCCCGCGCAGGCGATTGCCACCAATAAATTGCAGTCAGTCGGCGGCTCGTTCTCGGCGAGCCTCTATTTTGTCCGTCGTGGCGCGGTCAATCTGCGCGAGCAGCGGCTGAATATCGGCATGACGTTTCTGGGTGCAGTGACCGGCGCCATTCTGATCCAGCATTTGCAGGCCGAATTGCTGCGGCAGGTTCTGCCGATCCTGCTGATCGCTATCGGGCTGTACTTCCTGCTGCTGCCGAAAATTGGCGAAGAGGATCGCCAGCGTCGCCTCCACGGCTTGCCATTTGCGCTGGTGGCCGGTGGTTGCGTCGGCTTTTATGACGGCTTTTTTGGTCCCGGCGCGGGCTCTTTTTACGCGCTGGCTTTCGTCACCCTGTGCGGCTATAACCTCGCAAAATCCACGGCCCATGCCAAAGTGCTGAACTTCACCTCCAATTTTGGTGGCCTGCTGTTCTTTATGTTTGGCGGCAAAGTGGTGTGGGGAACCGGACTGGTGATGCTGGTGGGCGCCATCTGTGGTGCCCGGTTAGGTGCACGCATGGTGTTAAGCCGTGGGCAAACGTTGATCCGCCCGATGGTGGTGATCGTGTCTGCTGTGATGAGTGCAAAACTGCTTTACGACAGTCATGGCGCGGCGATTGCGGCCTGGTGTCACCATCTGTTGGGTTGAGAAAAGAAAGAATGAACGATAGCCACCACTACACGCAGCTGATTGAAATTTTTGACCGCTGCTTTTTTGCCGATTTTCAGACACGCCTGATTAAAGGCGATGACGAACCGATCTATCTTCCTGCTGATGACGACGTGAATTATCACCGCGTGGTGTTTGCTCACGGCTATTACGCCAGCGCGCTGCATGAAATCTCGCACTGGTGCATTGCCGGTGCTGAACGCCGCAAGCAGGTTGATTTTGGCTACTGGTATTGCCCGGATGGCCGTGATGCCATGACGCAGAACCAATTCGAAACGGTAGAAGTGAAACCGCAATCGCTGGAGTGGATGTTTTGTGTTGCGGCAGGGTTTCCCTTCAATGTAAGTTGTGACAATCTCAACGGAGATTGTGAGCCGGATCGCATCGCGTTTCAGCGCAAAGTCCATGCTCAGGTCATGACGCATCTGGAACAGGGCCTTCCTGCTCGTCCAGCCCGATTGATTGCTGAACTCTGCTCGTATTACTCAACGCCCCCGCTGACGGCGGCACAGTTTCCCTGGCCAGAAGACCTGTGATCGTGGGGACAGGAACGAATAAGGAATTTTATGATCGATGAATTTGAGGCGCGTATTCTGGCCCTGATCGACGACATGGTGGAAAGCGCCAGTGACGACGAGCTGTTTGCCAGTGGTTATCTGCGTGGGCATCTGACGCTGGCCGTGGCTGAGATTGAACTCTCCGGCGAGCATACCCCTGAAGCATTACAGATTCAGGTGCAGAGAAGTCTGCAGAACGCCATCCAGGCCGGTGAACTTTCTCCGCGCGATCAGGCGCTGGTGATTGGCATGTGGGACAACCTGTTCCTGCAAGCGCGCAAACCTTCCTGAAAACTAGGCGGCCACCGTGCCGCCTGGCTTAATTCTCCTGTCAGAACGCCGTTTTAATCGCTTTCCCTTTCAGTAATTTCCTTACCCAGTAACGATTCGGATGCATCGCTGCCAGCGTGTCGGCATCCAGCGGGATCGGCTCGCCACAGAGTTCTGCCGCCAGCACTTCTGCGCCCAACGGACCGCTGCACAACCCGCGTGAACCTAACGCACCCAACACAAACAAGCCTTTATGCACCGGCGCTGCCTGTGCGGTCTCTTTATGCTGTGACAGATCGGCATACTGTTCCAGCGTTTGCTGATAATCGGGCAGGGGACCAAACATCGGCAAATGGTCGCGAGAGGCGCACCGCACGCCACTGCGGGATTCACCGGCGCTGACGTCGACTTCTTTCGGCCAGTCTGCCTGTGGCAGGCAGCGGATCAGCCTTTCGCGGTTTTCCTGCTGGTCCTCTTCACGGTAGTCGGTTGAGGTGTCCGCGCGATGATAGCTGGCACCAATACAGTGATGCTGATTGTGCGGGTTTGCCGGCGTCAGGTAACCGTCATAACACAGCACCTGCTTTAGCGGGCTTAACCCAGGCGTGGTGGGAATATGGCTGACCTGGCCGCTAACGGCGTAAGCGGGCAGCATTTCGCTCTGGGCAAAGGACGCCAGGGTGTGGCCGGTGGCCAGCACCACGTTGCGGTGTGGCTTAGCAGGCTGGTCATGGAACTGTAACTGCCAGCCATCCGCCTCGGACCGCATTTCCGTTAGCGTATGCTGCCAGTGGATCTGCAATCCTTGCTGCATAGCCAGTTCAAACAGCGCCGGGGTCAGTTGCCCCGGAGAGAGCCAGCCGCCCAGCGGGTAGCTTATTCCGCCGCAGCCTGTTTCCACGCCACACAAGGCTTCCGCTTCAGCCTGCGATACTTCGCGGGCGATTTCTTCAGGCAAGCCCATGCTCAGCAGTTTGGCGATCTTCTCGCGGCTTTTTTCATCCCAACCCAGCTGCGTGACGCCGCACCAGTCGTGATCAAAGGCCACCGGCAGGCTGTCGTAAAGCCGGCGGGCAAAGGTGAACGCCAGTGGGAAGAAGGTGGCTAATGCCTGATCGTGCTGATTGAGCAGGGGATAGAGCGCGCCCTGACGATTCCCGGACGCGCCTTCGGCGGCCCGGGCATCCGCGCAGTATAGGGTGACCTTTTTGCCGCGACGTAACAGCGCCAGCGCCAGCAGCGCGCTGGCAATGCCGCCGCCAATAATGGCGATATCATCGCCTTCAGCAGCCGGACGCGCGTACCACGGCATGTTTGCCTGAGGGGACGTTAACGCGTCCATTGAACCGCAAAGCATTTCGCGTTTCGGGCCAAAGCCTTTGCTGCGAATAACGTTAAATCCCGCATCTCTCAGACCGCGACGAACAAAGCCCGCGGCGGTAAAGGTGGCAAAGGTGCCGCCATGGCGGGCCAGTTTCGCCATGCAGGCAAACAGTTCTGGCGTCCACATATCGGGATTTTTAGACGGCGCAAAGCCATCCAGGAACCAGGCATCGACCTGATGCTGCAGGCTGTCATCAAAAGTGTGGATCAGCTGGTTAATATCGCCAAACCACAGATCCAGCGTGATGCGACCGCCGTCCAACAGCAAACGGTGACAGCCCGGCAACGCTTGCGGCCACTGTTGGCAAAGTTCCGCCGCGTAGTCGGCCAGTTCAGGCCAGACGGCCAGCGAGCTGGCGAGATCTGTCACGTTTAAAGGATATTTCTCACTGCTGATGAAGTGTAAACGCTGTAATTTAGCCTCGGGATGCGTTTCCCGGAAGCGATCGAACGCCTGCCAAAGGGTCAAAAAGTTCAGACCAGTCCCAAAACCTGTCTCAGCAACGATAAATAAATCGCGCGAATGTTGAGCAAATCGATCGGGTATTTGGTTGCCACCGAGGAACACATGGCGGGTCTCTTCCAGACCATTTTCATTGGAGAAGTAGACGTCGCCAAACGCTCGGGATACAGGTGTACCCTGTTCATTCCAGCTTAATTCGGCATACTCGATCGGGGTCGTTTTCAAGGGGGAAGCTCGGTTATCAGGCGGTGCCGCGATTGTAACGGTGTGAGCTGGCCCACGCAAATTTACAAAAGTTAAGCGCTGATCGGACTTGTTCGGCGTACAACTGTAAGCTAAAGTGCCTGTCGAATCCTAATATAAGTAGTGAATGAGGTATTGAATGAAACGTGCAGTGATTACTGGCTTGGGTATCGTTTCCAGCATTGGTAATAACCAAGAGGAAGTTTTGGCATCTCTGCGTGAGGGTCGCTCAGGCATCACCTTCTCCCAGGAGCTGAAAGATTCCGGCATGCGTAGTCACGTCTGGGGTAACGTCAAACTGTCTAAAGACGAAATCTCAGCTCTCATCGATCGCAAAGTATTGCGTTTCATGAGCGATGCGTCCATTTATGCTTACATCTCCATGCTGGAAGCGGTGAAAGATTCCGGCCTGACCGCCGAGCAGTACCAGAACAACCCACGTGTGGGTCTGGTTGCCGGTTCCGGTGGCGGTTCCCCTTACAACCAGGCTGCCAGCGTTGATGGTATGCGTGCGAAAGGCCTGCGTGGCGTGGGTCCTTATATGGTGACCAAAGCCATGGCGTCCGGCGTTTCTGCCTGCCTGGCAACACCGTTCAAAATTCACGGTGTGAACTACTCCATCAGCTCCGCTTGTGCCACTTCCGCTCACTGTATCGGTAACGCGGTTGAGCAGATCCAGCTGGGCAAACAGGATGTGGTCTTTGCTGGCGGCGGCGAAGAGCTGTGCTGGGAAATGTCCTGTGAGTTCGACGCGATGGGCGCACTGTCCACCAAGTACAACGAAACCCCAGAAAAAGCCTCCCGTACTTACGATACCAGCCGTGACGGCTTCGTTATCGCTGGCGGCGGCGGTATGGTGGTGGTTGAAGAACTGGAACACGCGCTGGCTCGCGGTGCTCACATCTATGCAGAAGTGGTTGGCTACGGCGCGACTTCTGACGGTGCTGACATGGTTGCCCCATCAGGCGAAGGCGCAATGCGCTGTATGCGTCTGGCAATGGCCGATGTGGATACCCCAATCGACTACCTGAACACCCACGGTACCTCTACGCCAGTGGGCGATGTAAAGGAACTGGGCGCAATCTGTGAAGTGTTTAGCGAGAACATGCCTGCCATGTCCGCGACCAAAGCAATGACCGGTCACTCTCTGGGTGCCGCCGGCGTGCAGGAAGCCATTTACTCTCTGCTGATGCTGGAACATGGCTTTATCGCGCCAAGCATCAACATTGATGAGCTGGACCCCGCGGCGAAAGGTCTGAACATCGTGACCAAGCCAACCGAGCAGAAGCTGAAGACCGTTATGTCTAACAGCTTTGGCTTCGGCGGGACTAACGCCACCCTGGTGATGCGTAAGCTCGACTAAGTTTCAGGGGGCGAAATGTCGCCCCCTGTCTTTCCCTTCAGCGTTCTCTTTGTTCCATCGGCCTCAATCGCTTCGGCAAGCCGGCAACCACCAAATCGTAAGATTCCTCTACCAGCTGCCGTACCAGGCCTTCACTAATTTGTTCGCCGGGATAAATCGAGATCCAGTGACGTTTATTCATATGGTAAGCCGCATGAATGCTGTCGTAGATCGCCCGTTGTAACAGTGCGTTTTCGGGATCGCACTTCAGATTCACAATCCGCTCGCCGCGAACCTGTGCCAGTAAGGCAAACATCTTGCCGCGCACCTTAAATACCTCATATTCCGGGCCAAACGGGTAGCAAAGCTCGGCTGAAGGCAGGGTACGTGCGACGTCAGCCGCCAGTTGCTGAATCTCTTTTCCGTCCATTGTATGGCTCCATCGCGGGGATTTCTGTCCGGAAGGCTAGCATAACCGCACCCTCCGGCTCACCCCGATTTTATTCTTGCTCCCGCAGCACCTTGCCGACATTTCCCGCAGGATGAACCGCCAGCAGCGTTTCCCGACTGTAGCCACTTTGCGTCATTAACACCGCTATCATCGCGTCAAACACCGCCAGCACGCTGATTATCGAGGTGGTGGCCAGCATATTTAGCGGATCAATTTCCTGAGTTTCAGGTATCAGCAACAGTCGGTCTGCCGCCTGCGCAATAGCTGAACCTGCGTTTTCAGTGACGCTTACCAGCGTGCAGCCTTTACTTTTTACCGTCGGCAATAAGCGGGTTAACTCATCGGAATTGCCGCCGCGCGACAGCATAATCAGCACGTCGCTGGCGCGCAGAAAACCGATATCACCGTGCGCCGCATCGGCAGCGCTGAGCCAGGTGGCGGGGCGCTCTACGCAGGAAAGCATATGGGCGATCTTTCTGGCGGCAATGCCCGAAGTACCTATGCCGGTGACCGCAATTTTCCCCTCGCAGCGTGCCAGCGTGTTGAGTACCGCCAGCCACTGCTGACGGTCGAGTTGGCTTTCCAGCGTGGTTAGCGCATCGCGATAGGTCTGCCAGCCACAGGTGGCCTGTGACCAGGCGTCGATGTGCTCCATCAGGCCTCCTGCATCATCTGGCGATACTTCATATGGTCGTGATACATCTCGCGGAACACCTGGTATTTGCGATCGTAGTAATGTTTGATCTCATTGGTTTGCGGCGTGACGGTTTTGCCGATGCGGCTCATGGCATTCATCGCTTCCGGCAGGGATTCATACACCCCGGCGGCCACGGTGCCCATCATCGCGCTGCCCAACAGCATCGCTTCACTCTCTTCCGGTAGCAGCATCGCACAGCCGGTGGCGTTAGCATGTTCCTGCACGAAGATCGGATTTTTGGTGCCGCCGCCGCTGGCCATAATGGTATCGATGCTGTAGCCGGTCTGGTTCATGGTTTCGATGATATGGCGGGCTCCCAGCGCAATCGCCTGAATGGTCGCCAGATAGTGCAGCGCCATATCTTCCGGCGTGCGCGAGAGTTTGAGGCCGGTGAGGATGCCGGTCAGATTCGGGTTCGCGCGCGGTGAGCGGTTACCGTGAAAATAGGGCAGCATATGGATATCGCGGGTCAGAAAGGCAATCTTTTCGGGCTCGCCGGCCATTTTGCGCAGCAGGTCGTTAAGGACTTCATAGATGGTTTTGCCCTGAGCCTTTCCCTGATCGCGCAGCGTGGCATAGCAGGGGTGAGACTGGATCATATGGTCAATCAGCGCGCCGGTGGCCGACTGGCCGCCTTCGTTCAGCCATAAGTCGGGCAGAATGGCGGAGAAGTAGGGGCCCCAGACGCCTTTAATAAAGCGCGGCTCTTTCGAAATGGCCATATGGCCGGTGGAGGTGCCGCCTATCAGCGCGATGCGCCGGTCAAAGTCAGCATGTTCCCCGGACGCGCCCGCCGCACCCAGCGTGCCGAGGCTGCCCGCATGGGCATCAATGATCGATACGCTCACCGCCGTGCCGGGCAGCAGGCCCATTTCGCTGGCGGCTCGCTGCGTCAGGCCGTGCCCCAACGGTTCACCCATGGTTTTTACATCGCGGCCAATTTTCGCCGCGTCATGCTCGAGCAAATCTTCCAGCCCAATCTGGCGGAAATAGCTCTCATCCCAGCGGTTCTCATGGCCCATATAAGTCCATTTGCACACCAGCGAGCACAACGAACGCGTTTCATCCTGGGTGGCCCGCCAGGTGAGGAAGTCGGGCAGGTCAAATAAATGGCCGATATTCTGCCAGCTGTTGGGCATATGCTGTTTCAGCCACAGCAGCTTTGGCGTCTGCATTTCGGGTGAGATCACCCCACCAACATAGTCCAGCACCCGGTGCTGGGTGGCGTTGATGCGCTCGGCCTGCGAAATGGCGCGGTGATCCATCCACACGATAATATTCTGCTCGCTGCGGCCCGACGGACTGACCGTCAGCGGTTTGCCTTCTTTATCCAGCACCACCAGTGAACAGGTGGCATCAAAGCCGATGCCTTTAATCTGTACCGGATTGATGTTGCTTTGATTGACGGCATCGCGCACCGCCTGGCACACCGCCTGCCAGATATTGTCTGACGACTGCTCGACAAAATCGGCCTGCGGGCGATACAGCGCAATTTCCCGGCTGGCCTGGCCCATCATCCGGCCCTTAAGGTCGAAAATTCCCGCACGTGCGCTGCCGGTCCCTACATCCACACCCAGATAATAACTTGTCATTGTTAGCCTCGACCGTCAGGTTCTGCGATTCTGTAACGCAATAAACAGGATAAGCACACCGCCCCAGAGCGCCATCGTCAGATAGCTGCTCACGCCCAGCAGATTGAGCCCGCTTTCCAGCATTTGTAAGACGATCAGCGCCAGCACCATGCCAATCACCCGGCCAAATCCGCCGTCGGGATTTACCCCACCCAGCACCGAGGCCAGAATGGTCACCAGCAGCCAGGACTCGCCGTAGCCTGCCTTCGCCGAGTTGAACATCGACATCATCAGCAGCGCCGCGCCCCAGCTCAGCAGGGCAGAGAAGATATACACCGTGATTTGCACCCGCGCGGTGTTGATGCCGCTGAAGCGGGTGGCCTGTTCGTTAGATCCCAGCAGATAAATGCTGCGGCCCAGCGTGGTCTGCTCCAGCAGAACCCATAGCGCAAAGGCCACCAGCAGGAACAGCAGCAGGGCAAAAGGCACGCCAAACACCTCGCCATTGCCGAGGAACTGAATCAGCGGTGGGAAGCCGGAAATCACCGCGCCGTTGGAGAGCAGGATATTCAACCCGGCGATCAGCGTCATGGTGCCGAGCGTGGCGAGTATCGGCGACACCCCAATCACCGCGATCAGCAGACCATTCAGCGTGCCGATCAGCACCGCCAGCAGCGCACCGGCGATGAGCGCCAGCAGCAGAAACAGCGGCTGGCCCGGATGGGCAACGATGATCGCGCCCATCAGCAGGGAACAGGCGTTGGCGCTGGCGATAATCGACAGGTTGATGCCGCCGGTCAGCATGGTCAGCCCCATGCCCAGCGCCAGTAAGCCTAAAACGGGCAGCTGGGTGGCAATCGACTGAAAGTTGCCCGCGCTGAAGAACCGTCCACCCAGCGTCAGCGAGAACAGCGCCAGCACAATGACAATCATCAGCAGCTGCAGGCGAATAATCCGGTCGCCCGGAAGGATTTTGATTATGGCGTTCATTTCACATCCCCTTCGCCAGTTTGCGTTTTTCATTCCACGCGGTGGCGCTGATGCTGACCAGAATAATCAGCCCGCTAAACACCATATGCCAGTAAGAGGAGACGGCGAGCAGCGTCAGGCCATTTTGCAGGAAGGCCAACAGCAGCACCCCCAGCAGCGTGCCGAATAAGGAGCCGCGACCGCCGGTCATGCTGGTGCCGCCGAGAACCACGGCGGCCAGCACCGTGAGTTCATAGCCGACCAGCGAATTGGGCGCGACTGACTGGGTGGTCTGCGCCTGAACGATGGCGGCAACACCGGCCAGCAGTCCCATATAGCCGTAGACGTAAAAGTGCAGCGTCAGCAGGTTCATGCCCAGCCGGGAAGCGGATTCGCGGTTGCCGCCCATCGCATAAATCTGCCGTCCCAGCCGGGTATAGCGCATCAGCACGCCGGTCAGCACAAACACCGCCAGCAGGCATAAAAGCGGCAGCGTCAGCCCGTATTCATAGCCATCGGCGGCCGTGAAAGAGAACCAGTTGATGCCGTTCATAAACCACTCGGGGAAACCGTACAGCCAGGTGCCATCGGTAAACCACACCAGCAGGCCATAGAACAGGTTGAGCGTGGCAATAGTGATGATGATCGCCGGGACGCGTAAGAAGTAGACCAGCGCGCCATTGATCAGCCCCAGCAGCAGCCCGCACCCCATGGCAATCGCGAAGATCGTCACGAAGTTGCCGCCGTGCGCCAGCAGGGTACTGGCCATTGCGTACTGCGCAATCGCGGTCATGGCCGGGAAGGAAATGTCGATCCCGCCGGCGATCAGCACCACAAACAGGCCGCAGGCCAGAATACCGAGGATGGCATAGCTGGTGGCGACATCGGTCAGGTTACCGAGCGTTAAAAACTCGCTGGAGCGCAGGCTGAGGCCCGCAGCCAGCAGCAGGATCAGCATCCCCAGCCAGAACTCATGGTGGCCGATCAGATGTCGTAATTTGTTATTCATTGACCACCCCGGCAATCTCGTCTTCCTGGCACTGGTGCGGCGCAAAACTGGCGACCAGTTCGCCTTTCCGCATCACCAGTACGCGATGGCTGTTGTAATACGCTTCCGGGATCTCATCGCAAATCATCAACACGGCCATGCCGGATTCGGCAAGATCGCGGGCAATCCGGTAGATCCCTTCTTTATTGGCGATATCGACGCCGACGGTGGGCGAGTCAAGGATCAGCACTTTCGGATGGGTCGCCACCCATTTGGCGATGGCCACGCGCTGCGCATTGCCGCCGGACAGGGTTTGCACCGGCAGCTGGCTGTCCGACACCTTGATATTCAGTTCGCGGATCAGGGTGGCGACCTGATGACGGGCCTTTTTCTGGTCCATCAGCCCGGCACGGTTATGCAGCCGGTTAAAAATCGGCACCAGCATGTTGTCGAAAATAGATTGCTGCATCACCAGCCCCTGGGTTTGCCGATCTTCGGAAACATAGGCAATACCGTGGCGGATCGCATCCCGGTTGCTGCGCAGGCTGACCGGCTGGCCCTCAACGCAGATTTCACCACTGTCTGGCTGGGTCATGCCAAACAGGGACAGGCACAGCTCGGTGCGTCCGGCCCCGAGCAGGCCAACAATTGAGGTAATCTCACCCCGGCGCAGGCTCAGATTGATCGACTGATACTGGCCTTTGCGCGACAGGTTGCGCACTTCCAGCAGGGGCGTTTCGCTTTTATCGGCCCGTTCAGGCAGATGGCTGAAGGCAAAGCGTTGCCCGGTCATCAGGAACGCCAGTTCGTCGCTGTTCAGCTCGCTGGCCGGGAAGGTTCCCACCAGTTTGCCGTCGCGCATCACGCTGATGCGGTCCGCCACTTCCATGACTTCGTCCAGCTTGTGGCTGACAAACACCACGCAAATCCCGGCGGCTTTCAGCTCGTTGACCACCCGCAGCAGGCCATTGACTTCATGGCGGGTCAGGGAAGCGGTGGGTTCATCCATGATCACCAGGCTGGCATCCGCGGCCAGCGCGCGACAGATAGCCACTAACTGGCGATCGGCAATCGACAGCTTTTCGACTTTGCGGTCCGGATCCAGCGTCACACCAATGCGTTGCAGGGTATCGACCGCCAGTTTGCGCATTGCCGCTCTTTTTACCCAGAAGCCACCGCCGGGCAGATAGCGATGCACGGCGATATTCTCTGCCACCGTCAGATTGGGAAACAGCGACAGATCCTGATAAATCACCTGCACGCCGTAAAAGGCCGACAGGGAAGGGCTGAGATGGTTGAACAGCTTGCCATTGATGCCAATGTGCGAGCCTTTATCGGGCTGATACACCCCGGAAATCACTTTAATCAGCGTGCTTTTCCCGCAGCCGTTTTGTCCGGCCAGGCAGTGTACTTCGCCCTTATTCAGCGTCAGGCTGATGTTATCCAGCGCCTGAACGCCAGGAAAGGATTTGCTGATATGGTCGAGAGAGAGAAAGGTTTGCGACATAGAATTTACTCACCGTAGGGACTGTAGCCGCAGGCGGCCCGCTTGCCGGTCACCGATGTGACCGGCCGGGCCCAGCCATCAGAATCCGAGCGTTTTGGCGTTATCTTTGGTCACTTCCAGAATGCGGTTGAAGCGGATCACATGGGTTTTCATATCCACATCGGCTTTACCGAGGCCATCGATAGTCAGGTCAGGCGTGACCTGTTTGCCATCCAGAATCTGGTCGGCCAGACTCACCAGCGCAAAGCCGGCATCTTTCGGGTCCCACAGCAGCGCTTTTTTGATGTCGCCAGACGCCAGGTACGGCGCGGCCTGCGCTGGCATCGCGATACCCACTACGGCAATTTTGTTTTTCGCCCGTTTGCTTTTCACCGCCTGACCGGCACCAATCGGGCCGAGCGAGCCAAAGCCGATGATCCCTTTCAGGTCAGGGTAGGTGCGCATCAGATCGAGGGTGGTGGCGTAGGATTTATCAATACTCTCCGCCACAGGCAGGCGGGAAGTGACTTCATGCATATCCGGGTATTTCTGTTTCTGGTATTTGATGGCGGCGTCAGCCCAGGCGTTATGCAGTGGCACGGTCAGCGATCCGACATAAATCGCGTAACCGCCTTTGCCGCCCATCGCACTGGCCAGCTCATCCATGTTCTTTTCGGCATATTTCTGGCTGTCGATGGTTTCCACATCCCACTGACCAATCGGCTGATCCGGGGATTCATGGGTCAACACCACGATGCCCTGATCGCGGGCCTTCTTCAGCACCGGCTCCAGCACCTTGGCATCGTTTGGCACCACGATAATGGCATCGACTTTTTTGGCGATCAGATCTTCAATCACCTTCACCTGCTGCGCCGGATCGGGCGTTGAACCGCCGACCTGATAGGCATTGACGTCAAGCTTGGTGGCGGCTTCTTTCACGCCCACTTCCATGCGGGTAAACCAGGGAATGCCGGTGACTTTCGCCACCACAGCGATATCATGTTTTTCAGCTGAGAAGGAGGGTGTTGTAAACAGCATGCAGGCAGAAACCACACATGCATTGAGTAATGCGACGTTGAATTTCATAGCAATACCTTATTGTAGGGCGCGGACTCTCCGCTTTAGTTACCCGCCAGGCGCGAGCTTATAGTGGTCAGATATGGCGTTAGCCACCGGAGCAAGATAGCAAGCAATTTTCAGGACTCTGGCAGCCAGCTGAGTGAAGTGTGATCGCTGACTTTTTTAGTTAAAATTTAGCGTAAATATAGTTAAATAATTGTTAGTTAATTATAAATATTGGATTTATACGCCAAAATAATGTTTTTATTTTGTTAAATTCAGGTGATTTGATATCTTTTCATTAACAATTTGCTGGCAAGGCTAACGGTCTGATTCAAAAATGGCCAACTGTTGACGCCCGTGCGCATTTGATATGCAGGAATTGTGAGTTTCTTCGCAGTTGAAGGGCAAACAAGCCCGGGGTTGGCCCAATTTCCCGGTAATTTACGACGTAATTCGCTTACAGTCGTCCCGTTTACAAACGTTGACGGTTGGCGGACTTTCCTCCACACTTTCCACTCAAGATTACTCTCCTCAACGTCGCCACGATGTTGCGTAAGCGTCTAACGTCAAACAACGCGCCCCTGGCATTGCTCCGGCAATGGCACTTTTGGGCGCGTCTGAACCGGCGAGCCCTTACGTAAAACAAGGACAACCATGTCGACAACACTTTCTGAACGCTCAGCCAAGCCAACCACCTCGCTGGCGAGCATCTCTTTTGCCGTTTTCCTCACCTATCTGACTGCCGGCCTCGCCTTGCCGGTGATCCCGCTGTTTGTGCATCAGGAGCTGGGACTGAATAACGTGATGGTCGGGGTCGCGGTCGGTATTCAGTTTTTTGCGACCTTACTGACGCGCGGCTATGCCGGCAGGCTGGCGGATCAGCGCGGTGCCAAACGCTCGGTGTTACAGGGCATGCTCGCCTGTACGCTGGTCGGACTGGCGTATGTGCTGGCGGCGGTGCTGCCGTTGCCGGTGATGGGTAAGTTTGCGCTGCTGGTGGTAGGGCGTTTACTGCTGGGCTTTGGAGAAAGCCAGCTGCTGACCGGCAACCTGACCTGGGGAATGGGGCTGGTTGGCCCGAAACGTTCCGGCCAGGTGATGTCGTGGAATGGCATGGCCATCTATGGCGCGCTGGCGGCGGGCGCCCCGTTGGGCCTGATGCTGCATGACAAATGGGGCTTTATGGCGATGGGCATTGCCACCATGATCCTGCCCGTTGTCGCGCTGCTGTTTAACGTTTGGGTCAAGCCGGTGCCCACCCACGGCGGCGAGCGTCCTTCGTTGTGGACGGTGGTGGGTCAGATCCTCTCTCCAGGTTTTGGGCTGGCGTTGCAGGGCATGGGCTTTGCGGTGATCGGCACCTTCACCTCACTCTATTTCGCCAGCCAGCAGTGGGGGAATGCCGGTTTTGCCCTGACCGCATTTGGCCTTTCGTTTGTGCTGGTGCGCATTCTGTTTGGCTGGATGCCGGACCGCCTTGGCGGTTTGAAAGTGGCGCTGATTTCACTGACGGTGGAAGCGGTTGGCCTGATGGTGCTGGGCTTATCCACCTCGGCGTGGATGGCGTTGCTGGGTGCGGCGCTGACCGGTAGCGGCTGCTCGCTGGTGTTCCCTTCACTGGGCGTGGAAGTGGTTAAGCGCGTTGCGCCACAGGTGCGCGGCACGGCGCTGGGAGGATTCTCAGCCTTTCAGGATATCGCCTACGGTGCCAGCGGCCCGTTAACCGGTCTGCTGGCCACCTCGATGGGCTACGGCTCGGTGTATCTGGCCGGCGCCGTCTGCGCCGTGTTGGGTATCGCCGTGACGCTGAATTTTGCCCGCAATCAATAACGCAGCTTCGCCAGCTTCTCTACCGCCTGAATAATCTCTGCCCGTTGCAGGGCAGAGAAGCCTAATATCCATCCTTCCTGCTGCGCGTTTGCGGAATATAACGGCGACAGGCGCGGCAGGATTATCCCCCGTTGCAACGCTTCCTCAGTCAATCGCGCTTCTCCACCTTTCGGCAGCGTCACCGCCAGCTGCAGCCCGCTGCTGTGGCTTAGCGGCACCAGGTTATCGCCCAGCTTGCTGGCTAATTGCTCCAGTAATAATGCTCTGCGGCTGGCGTAGAGCTTGCGCATCAGCCGCAGGTGCGCCTGAAAATGGCCGTTATTGATAAAATCGGCGGTGACGGCCTGCATCAGTTGGGCACTGTGACCGTCCATCACGCTGCGCAGCTTAGACAGCGGATCAACCAGCGAAGGCGGCACCACCAGATACGCCAGCCGCAGTGAAGGGAACAGCACTTTAGAGAAGGTGCCGAGATACAGCACCCGATTGCTGTCATCCAGCCCTTGTAGCGCGGGCATCGGCTGATCCTGGTAATAAAATTCACTGTCGTAATCGTCTTCCAGCAACCAGCAGCCTTCGCGGCGGGCCAAAGCCAGCCACTGCAGGCGGCGCTGGAGCGTCATCGCCACGCCGGTGGGATACTGATGGGAAGGGGTCAGATACACCATCCTGGCGGCTTTTTTATCGGGTATCGTTGCTCCTTCTTCATCCAGCGGCATCGGGATGACGTTGGCGCCGGCGCTGATAAAAGCATTGCGGGCACCGCTGTAGCCGGGCTCCTCAAGCCAGACGGTATCACCCGCATCGCACAATAGCAGCGCCAGCATTTGCAGCGCCTGCTGGGAGCTGGTGAGGATCATCACCTGCTCCGGTTCGCAGCGCACGCCGCGTGACTGTGCAAGGTAGCGGGCCACCGCGTGCTGCAGCAGCGGCAAACCCTGCGGATGACCATAGCGCATCATCTCTTCCGGCGCGTGCCGCAGGCGCTGACCCACCAGCCTGCGCCAGATGGCATGAGGAAAGGCGTGCAGGTCAGGGGAACCGGCGGCAAACGCTTGCGGAAACAGCGGATCCTGGCAACCGCCGGTGGCCACGATGCGGTTGCCACGGGCGGAAAGGGTGGCCGCCGTCGGCTCAGGCGGTTTTTTGCGTGGCGGATGGTCTGCCAGACTCACCGACACGAAGGTGCCTTTTCCGGTCTGGCGTTGCAGATAGCCTTCACTTTCAAGCTGCGCGTAAGCCGCCTCGACCGTGATTCTGGACAGCGCCAAATCACTGGCCAGCAGCCGTGAGGAAGGCAGGCGCTCGCCACTGGTCAACATGCCGCTGCGGATCAGCTGGCGCAAGGTGGTGCAGAGCTTTTCCCGTTTGGACTGGGCCTGTAGCGAGTCGAACAGCTGAATAATGGCAACCGTGGCGTGCGGCATAATGGTCTTATCCTCTCCTCTGAATGGGTACTATCGCTAAGGCCCATTCATCGTATCATCAGCGTTCACCCAATGCTCAGGAGTTAGCATGTCTCAATCAGCCGTTTTACAGTTTCCGCCACCCTCAGCAGCGACAAGCGAGGCGTGGCTCAGGGATAAGCTGGCGTATTACGCCGATGCCTGGGATGTGGCGCAGGATTTAGCGCGCGGTATCAGCGACATCGTGGTGCTGGATACGCGCTCCGCTGAGCAGTATCAGGCCGGACATATCTGCGGTGCAGTCAGCTTTCCACACCGCACGATGACGGCGGAAACCTTGTCACAGCTGAACAGCGACAAGGTGTACGTCACCTATTGTGATGGCATTGGCTGTAACGGATCGACCAAGGGGGCCTGGAAGCTGGCGGCGGCGGGATTTCGGGTGAAAGAGTTAATCGGCGGGCTGGATTTCTGGCTGCGTGACCGGCATCCGGTCACGCAGGGAGAAGCCGCAGGCGAATGGCCTGCGCAGACAATGCCTGAAGATTGTGGCTGCTAAGGCCTAGAGGAAAATCCACATCAGGAAAACAATCAGCACCAGCACCGCAAAGGCGGTGAAGACCGGACGATTGACCAGCGGCTGCAGCACAGGCGGCAGGTTGCCAGACAGCGGAGCGACAATCGGCTGAGGGTTGATTTCGCTGTCCGGCAGTAGCTGTTCGCGCAGGCGTTCCGCACGACGGGCAAACAGCAGGTTCATCAGATCCTGCGCCTGCGAGGTGGTCAGCACCGCCAGCGGTGGCTGCTGGAAACGTTGCTGGCTGGCATCTTCCAGCAGGCGTTGCTCGGCATGGTCTGGCGGCACTTTCAGCGAGGCTAACAGCATCGGTAAGGTCGGGGCCGGATGCTGGCTCAGCGTCTGGCTGGCCTGCAGGTATTGCGTCAGCAGCGGATACAGGCGTGACGGGATGGGATCGCCGCTGTGCAAATTCACCATCTTCATCGCCGATGCCCACAGCTTGACCGGCTGTTCGCCGGTGGCGGCAGCCAGGCGGGAAATCTGCTGATTGAGGGTGTGATGCTCTGCCGGAAGCAGGGTGCGATCGGACACGCGACTCTGCTGCGGTTGAGGAATGGCCATCTGGCCGTTCTGCAACATGGTCAGCACCTGGCGCAGCTGGTCCGGATTCAGCGAGCTGAGCACCGTGTGGCCAAACTGCTGGCGGATAAAGTCACTGACCGCCTGGCGGTTATTTCCCTGCGGCAGCAGATCGGTCAACTGCTGGAACAGCTGGCGGGTCGCATGGGTGTTCTGTACCTGCGACAGGCGCGTATTGAGAAACTGCTCCGCTGCCGGAAAATGGCGCGACAGCAAACCCGCATCGTTTTTCACTCCCACTTCGTGGCGCATTCCGGCCCACAGTTCAGGCGACTTCAGCGAACTCAGCGACATGATTTTGACGATCAGCCTTTCCAGCGTGGTGCGCTGTGCGGGTGATAAGGGTTGATCTCCCGGGCCTGGGCGGGTGGTGCCAGGTTTGGCATCGACCGTCGTCCGGTCGCCGGGGATCGGCGCACCGGGGCCGCTAAGAGGTTGCATGACAAAATCCTTCACTGAAAGGTCAACATCCGGGGCACGCCGGAGAAAGTATGATTGGCTATGATAACAATCCCGCCCGGTGATAGGTAGTGGCGAGGGCATGGCAGCGGGAAATAATTTATCGGCACAAGGGAAAGAAAAGGCCGGAAATCTCCGGCCTTAATGATTCTTTCAGGGACGATCATGCGTCGGAGGTTAACCTGCTCATTCAGCCCTGGGTAAAACGGGGTCAACCGCGGCGGTTTTCTTCACCCGTAACGGGGTGCGAAGACGCTGTGCCAGGATCACGCCCAGCAGGGTGATGCCACCGCCGATATAGTGATAGCTGTGCAGCTGCTCATGCAGGAACAGCACGGCGATAATGGCGGTAAAAATCGGCGCCAGATTCATAAAGATGGTCGCGGTGTTGGCACCCATCCGCATCACGCCGTGGATCCACAGGAACGGGGCGAGGATTGAGGCGAACAGACCGGCAAACAGCACCAGCGGAATATTGTGCAGGTTAAGCGAAACGTCCTTCGCCATCAGGAAGTTCGGTAACAGCATCAGCACGCCAAACGCAATCTGCACATACAGACTCTGCCAGTTGGGCAGTGGGATCGCCCAGCGTTTAGTCAGCACGCCATACAGCGCATAGGAGGTTGAGGCGGCGAACATCATCAGTTCGCCCTGGCCCATGCCGTGCGACAGCAGCTGTTGCGGATGCCCCTGGCTGACCAACCACACCAGACCGCCAAACGACAGCAGGCTGCCGATAACGATGCCCACCGTCGGTGCCACCCGCAGCAGCACAATGCTGATTAACACCGTTAACAGCGGGATCAGCGCATTGAGGATGCCCATAAACAGCGCGGTCACGCTGTGCGCGGCGTAATAGGCCAGGCTCTGATACAGCACCATGCCCAGCAGGCCGAGAACCAACAGTTTCCACCACACCTTGAGGATCTGCTGTCGGTTACGCCAGACGGAAGGCAGCACAAAGGGCGTCAGGGTCAGCAACGCCAGCAGCCAGCGATAGAAGGAGATCGCCGCAGGATCGATCGCGCCAGCCGACACTTTGCTGACGATGGCGTTCACTGACCAGATCAGCACGGCCAGCAGGGGAAACAGAAAATTCATCGGTAAAACCAGGTTGGGAAGCCAGAGGAAACAGTGTACGCTTGTCGCATTAAAGACAGATAGTGAATATCGGACAATAACCGTTACTGACCGGACAGAATGATCGCGCAAATTACCTACACCGCCCCGGTGGATGCCAGCAGCCTGCACTACTTCTTTCGTTATGAGCATGCCAACGCCAATACCGAATATTTGCCGCATACGCACGTCTGGGGACAGGTTATTTTCGTCCAGAGCAACGTGCTACAAATGCAGGTGGCGGGACAGCGCCTGCTGACGCCCACCGCGATCCCGATCTGGATCCCGCCAGGGGTCGAACACACCAGCTTTAATCCGAAACAGGCCTTTTTCTACACCTTTAACGTGGCGGCGGAATTCTGCGCGGGCCTGCCCACCAGCGCCTGCCTGCTGAACGTCAATCCGATCGTTAAGGCGATCATGGAGGACTTCGCGCAGCGCGCCGTCTCGGTGCCTGCCAGTGAGGAAGATCGACGACTGTGCGGGGTGCTGTTGGATCAGCTGAAGCTGGCGGAAGAGCAGGAGAGTTATCTGCCGACCTCCGACGATAAAATCCTGTCGCCGGTATTGCTGGCGTTAGAACAGGATCCGGCGGATAACACCACGCTGGCGCAGTGGGCGACGCGCGTGTTCACCACCGAGCGCACGCTGTCGCGGCGCTGCCAGGCACAGCTGGGAATGTCGTTTAGCGAATGGCGGCAACGCCTGCGCTTTCTGCATGCCATCTCGCTGTTGGAACAGGGAAAAACCGTGCAGGAGACGGCACTGGATCTGGGGTACAACTCCGCCTCGGCATTGATTGTCATGTTTCAGCAGCAGTCTGGCACCACGCCGGAGCGCTATCGCCACGCATTACGGCCTTGTAAACGGACAACATCCTAATCACCGCACCTGAGGGTTATCCGGCCCGCGGGTTTATGGCAGAATATTGCCCCACCCGACCCAAGCAGGAACACGATAGTGAAAATCCTCGTTGATGAAAATATGCCTTACGCCCGCGAGCTGTTCAGCCGCACCGGAACCGTGGTTGCCGTGCCGGGCCGTCCTGTGCCGCAGGCCGAGCTGGACGATGCGGATGGTTTGATGGTGCGTTCCGTCACCAAAGTGAACGCGGAACTGCTGAGCGGCAAACCGGTGAAATTTGTCGGTACCGCCACCGCCGGTACGGATCATATTGATGAGGCGTTTCTGCAGGAGCAGGGTATTGCCTTCTCTGCGGCGCCTGGCTGCAATGCGATTGCCGTGGTGGAATACGTGTTCTCTTCTCTGCTGTTGTTGGCTGAGCGTGACGGCTTCCTGTTGAAGGACCGCACGGTCGGTATCGTCGGCGTGGGTAACGTGGGAGGCCGTTTGCAGGCTCGCCTTGAAGCGCTGGGGATCAAAACCCTGCTGTGCGATCCGCCGCGTGCCGATCGCGGTGATGACGGCGAGTTTCTGCCGCTCTCCACGCTGGTGGCCGACGCCGATATCCTGACTTTCCATACGCCGCTGTATAAGCAGGGTGACTATAAAACGCTGCACCTTGCTGACGAAGCGCTGCTGAAGGCGCTGAAGCCGGGCAGCATTCTGATCAACGCCTGTCGTGGCCCGGTTGTTGATAACGCCGCGCTGCTGAAGGTGCTGGAACAGCGTGACGATCTGAGCGTAATCCTTGACGTCTGGGAGCCGGAACCCGAGCTGTCTCTGCCGCTGCTGGCTAAAGTGGACATCGCCACCGCGCACATTGCTGGCTATACGCTGGAAGGCAAGGCGCGCGGCACCACGCAGGTATTTGAAGCCTGGACGGCGTTCCTCGGCAAGCCCCAACAGGTGGCGCTGGACACGCTGTTGCCGGCCCCTGAGTTTGGCCAGATCACCCTGCATGGCGAGCTGGATCAGCCAACGCTAAAAAGACTGGTGCATCTGGTGTATGATGTGCGCCGCGATGATGCGCCGCTGCGAGCCGTGGCCGCAATCCCAGGCGAATTTGATCGCCTGCGTAAGAATTATCTGGAACGTCGCGAATGGTCGTCACTGCAGGTGCAGTGCGACGTGGAGCCGGTCGCGGCGTTGCTGAAAAAACTCGGATTCAACGCCGTTTTTCAGCCGGCAACCTAAGGTTAGGATAAGCCTTAGTCCATAGTCTTATTCTGCGGGCGGTGTGAACACCGCCTTCTCTTTTTGTTTCATTTCTGGAGTTAACCAACATGTCTGACGGCTGGAACATTGCGCTATTGGGCGCTACAGGCGCAGTAGGGCGAGCTTTACTGGAACTGCTGGCGGAACGCCAGTTCCCGGTTGGTGAACTGCATTTGCTGGCCAGCGAACGCAGCGCGGGCGAAACCCTGCGTTTTGATGGCAAATCCGTGCTGGTGACGGATGCGAAAGATTTTGACTGGTCGCAGGTGCAGCTGGCGTTTTTTGTCGCCGGACGCGAAGCTTCCGCAACCTATGCGGAAGAAGCGGCCAACTCGGGTTGCCTGGTGATTGACAGCAGCGACCTGTTCGCGCTGGAGCCGGATGTGCCGCTGGTGGTGCCCGATGTCAATCCGCAGGTACTCGGCGATTACCGCAATCGCAATATCATCAGCGTTGCGGACAGCGTGACCAGCCAACTGCTGTGCGCCATCAAACCGCTGGTCGATCAGGCGGGTTTAAGCCGCATTCAGGTCACCAGCCTGATTGCCGCCTCGGCACACGGCAAAGCCGCGGTCGATTCCCTGGCCAGTGAAAGTGCCCGACTGCTGAACGGCCTGCCGGTCGAAGCCGGTTTCTTCGATCGTCAGCTGGCCTTTAACATGTTGCCGTTACTGCCAGATGCGGAAGGTAGCGTGGTGCAGGAGCGTCGCCTGGTGGATCAGTTGCGCAAAGTGCTGCAGGACGAAGGATTGCCGGTCTCGGTTTCTACCGTACAGGCACCGGTGTTCTACGGTAACGCGCAGATTATCCATCTGGAAAACCTGCGTCCGATGTCAGCGGAAGAGGCGCGCGAAGTGCTGCTTCAGGCGGAAGATATCGCGCTGTCTGACGAAACGGATTACCCGACTCAGGTTGGCGATGCCTCCGGCAACGATCACCTGAGCATCGGCTGCGTGCGTAACGATTACGGCGTGCCGGAAATGCTGCAGTTCTGGTCTGTGTCTGACAACGTCCGTTTCGGCGGCGCGTTGATGGCGGTGAAAACGGCCGAGAAACTGGTTCAGGAGTATATGTACTGATGTCAGAAGCAGCCTTGCCGGAGCAAACGCATAAGCTGGCGCTCGGCATTGAATATGACGGGAGCCACTATTATGGCTGGCAGCGGCAGCAGGAAGTCCGCAGCGTGCAGGAAAAGCTGGAAAAGGCGCTGTCGAAAGTGGCAGACCATCCGGTCAGCGTTTTTTGCGCCGGCCGCACCGATGCGGGCGTGCACGGCACCGGTCAGGTGGTGCATTTTGAAACCACCTCGCTGCGTAAAGATGCCGCCTGGACGCTGGGGGTGAATGCAAATTTGCCCGATGATATCGCGGTGCGCTGGGTAAAACCGGTCAGCGACGATTTTCATGCCCGCTTCAGCGCCACTGCACGCCGTTACCGTTACGTCATCTATAACCGCCGTTTGCGTCCGGCCATTCTGCATGGCGGCGTGACGCACTTTTACCATCCTCTGGATGTGGAAAGGATGCAGCGAGCCGGGCAGAGCCTGTTGGGCGAAAATGATTTCACCTCATTCCGCGCCGTGCAGTGTCAGTCCCGCACGCCGTGGCGCAGAGTGTTCCACCTGAACGTCAGCCGCTTTGGCGCTTACGTGATCGTGGACATTAAAGCCAACGCCTTTGTCCACCATATGGTGCGCAATATTGTCGGAAGCCTGATGGAAGTAGGCTGTGGTAATCAGCAGGAAAGCTGGATAGCAGAGCTGTTGGCAGCGAAAGATCGCACGCTGGCGGCGGCGACTGCACGGGCTGAAGGACTGTACCTGGTGTCAGTCGATTATCCTGACCATTTTGAATTACCACGTCCGCCGATGGGACCGTTGTTCCTCGAGGATTAATTTTAAGCCTTACGAATTAAGGAAAGGTGTATGGAACTGATTCGTTTTGTAGTCGACTTTATCCTGCATATTGATGTCCATCTGGCGGAGCTGGTGGCGCAGTACGGCATGTGGGTGTATGCCATTTTGTTCCTGATCCTGTTCTGTGAAACCGGACTGGTGGTGACCCCATTCCTGCCTGGGGATTCGCTGCTGTTTGTCGCCGGTGCACTGGCGGCGTTACCGACCAACGATCTGAATATCCATGTGATGGTGGCGCTGATGGCCGTGGCGGCTATCGTCGGCGATGCGGTGAACTACACCATTGGCCGGTTGTTTGGCGATAAATTGTTCAGTAACCCGAACTCGAAAATCTTCCGTCGTAGCCACCTCGATAAAACCCATCAATTTTACGAGCGTCACGGCGGGAAAACGATTATTCTTGCGCGCTTCGTGCCGATCGTCCGGACATTTGCGCCGTTCGTCGCCGGTATGGGAAAAATGTCCTATCGCCACTTTGCCCTGTATAACATCTCGGGTGGGTTGCTCTGGGTGCTGCTATTCTCCTACGCGGGTTACCTGTTTGGTGATTTGCCGGTTGTGCAGGAGAATCTGAAGCTGCTGATCGTGGCAATAATCGTCCTGTCGATTCTGCCGGGTGTGATTGAAGTCTGGCGTCACCGTCGGGCCGCAAAGCAGCAAAAATCGCAGTAATACATCGCTAAACTGCCGCCCGGATACCAGATTTTTATCCACAGCATCGGGCGGTTATGGTTTAATGAGCGACATTATGGTCTGCGCTGCCTGCGGCGTGGAAAAAAGAAAACTGGTTTCACCAGGTTCAAACAGAAAGGTCATCAATGAGCTGGATTGAACGAATTCTCAATAAAAGCACCACTACTCCATCGCGTAAAGCCAGTATTCCTGAAGGGGTCTGGACCAAATGCGACAGCTGCGGCCAGGTCCTGTACCGCGCCGAGCTGGAACGTAATCTGGAAGTTTGCCCGAAATGCGATCACCACATGCGTATGCATGGTCGCGACCGCCTGCACAGCGTGCTGGACGAAGGCTCAATGACAGAGCTGGGCAGCGAACTGGAGCCGAAAGATCTGCTCAAGTTCAAAGACTCCAAGAAATACAAAGATCGTCTGGTTGCGGCTCAGAAAGAGACCAACGAAAAAGACGCGCTGATCGTGATGAAAGGGACGTTGCACGGCATGCCGGTCGTGGCTGCTGCGTTTGAGTTCTCCTTTATGGGCGGCTCAATGGGTTCTGTTGTTGGCGCGCGTTTCGTTCGTGCGGTGGAACAGGCGCTGGAAGACAACTGCCCGATGATCTGCTTCTCCGCTTCCGGCGGTGCCCGTATGCAGGAAGCGCTGATGTCGCTGATGCAGATGGCAAAAACCAGCGCCGCGCTGGCGAAGATGCAGGAACGCGGTCTGCCGTATATTTCGGTACTGACTGACCCCACCATGGGTGGCGTGTCTGCCAGTTTCGCGATGCTGGGCGATCTGAACATTGCTGAACCTAAAGCGCTGATCGGCTTTGCCGGTCCACGCGTTATCGAACAGACCGTGCGTGAGAAACTGCCACCAGGCTTCCAGCGCAGTGAGTTCCTGATCGAGAAGGGCGCTATCGATATGATCGTTCGCCGTCCGGTGATGCGCTTCAAGCTGGCCAGCATTCTGGCGAAGATGATGAATATCCCTGCGCCAGTGGAAGATACGCATAAAGAAGCGGTCCAGGACGAAGACGCGTCGCAGGGCCATGAGGCCTGATCAACGATTGAAAGGGGCGCACAGCCCCTTTTACCAATGAACCGTAACGTTGTGAACGGGACAAATGGATAATCTTCCTCAAGCCACGTCACCTTTGGTCACGTGGCTTCATTATCTTGAGAATCTCCATACTCAAGCTATCGAACTCGGGCTGACACGCGTCCATCGCGTGGCTACGTCGCTCGACCTGTTAACGCCTGCTCCCGTGGTTTTCACCGTCGCCGGGACCAACGGCAAAGGCACCACCTGTCGAACCCTTGAAACGCTGCTGATGGCCGCAGGCTATCGCGTCGGCGTGTTCAGCTCCCCGCATCTGCTGCGCTATACCGAACGGGTGCGCATTCAGGGCGAAGAGCTGCCCGAAGCCGATCACACCGCGTCGTTTGCGGATATTGACGCCGGACGGGGCGACACTTCACTGACCTACTTTGAATTCGGGACGCTCTCCGCTTTGTGGCTGTTTAAACGCGCTAAGCTGGATGTGGTGATCCTGGAAGTCGGGTTGGGCGGTCGTCTGGATGCCACCAATATCGTCGATGCCGACGTCGCGGTGGTGACCAGTATCGCGCTGGATCACACCGACTGGCTGGGTCCGGATCGTGAAAGCATCGGTCGCGAGAAAGCCGGCGTCTTCCGTGGCGGTAAGCCTGCGGTGGTCGGTGAACCTGATATGCCGTACACCATCGCCGAAGTAGCCGATAGCCTCGGCGCGCAGCTGGTGAAGCGCGGTCGTGACTGGTCTTACACCGTGGAAGAGGGCAGCTGGTCGTTTACCGATGCGCAGGGCACGCTAAGCGCACTGCCTCTGCCGCAGGTGCCGATGCCTAATGCTGCCACCGCGCTGGCTGCGCTGCGCTGTTCCTCGCTGCAGGTGGATGATGCAATCATCTACCAATGGCTGGACAAGGCGATTCTGCCCGGCCGTTTTCAGACGGTCGCCGAGTCACCGAGGGTGATCCTGGACGTGGCGCACAATCCGCATGCGGCCAGCTATCTGGCGGGTCGACTCAGTGAACTGCCAAAAAGCGGCAAGGTTCACGCGGTGGTCGGTATGCTGCATGACAAAGACATTGCCGGTACGCTGGCCTGTCTGCAACCTGAAGTGGATTACTGGTATTGCGCGCCGCTGGACGGCCCGCGCGGTGCCAGCGCTGAACAGCTGAAGGCCCATTTGCCGACAGCGCAGACCTTTACCAGCGTGGCCGATGCTTATCGCCAGGCGCTGCAACAGGCTGAAGCGCAGGATATTGTGCTGGTGTGCGGATCGTTCCACACCGTGGCACAGGTTATGGAAACGAGGGAAACGGAGAACGGCAGTGGCCAGTAAGTTTCAGAACCGTTTAGTCGGGACCGTCATAATAGTTGCACTGGGTGTCATCATTCTGCCAGGCCTGCTCGACGGCAAGAAGAAGCACTATAAAGAAGAGTTTGCCGCGATCCCGCTGGTGCCTAAACCGGGCGACCAGCAGGAGAACGATCTGGTTCCTCCGGTAACGCAGTCTTTACCTTCGCAGCCGCCAGAAGGTGCAGCCACGGCGGTGGAAGGCAAAACGCCGGGCAATACCTCGCAGGCTGAAAGTGGCTCAACCGCGCCAAAATCCGCCAATAAGCCCAGCGTGATTTCCCCGCCGCCGATGGTCGAGTCTAAGCCGGTACAGCAGCCGAAGCCGGTGGAAAAACCGAAGCCGAAGCCGGTTGAAAAAACGGTTGAGAAACCGAAAGCGCAGCCGAAGGCCGAACCGAAGCCAGAACCTGCACCTCAGGCCGCTGAGCCGGAGAGCGCACCAACCGGTCAGGCTTACGTCGTCCAGCTCGGCGCACTGAAGAATGCCAGCAAGGTGAACCAGGTTGTCGCCCAGCTGCGTCTTTCCGGTTATCGCGCCTTTACCGTGCCTTCCACGCCGGTTCAGGGCGAAATCACCCGTATTTATGTCGGGCCGGACGCGTCGAAAGCGAAAATGCAGGCATCAATCTCAGAGCTGAAAGGCATCTCAGGATTGGGCGGCGTGGTGAAACCATATAGCGCTCGCTAACGTTAGCCTGTCGCTATTACTGTAAGAGTCTGCGCCTTGCCAACGGCCGTTTTCGGCCAGGCGCTTCACTCGGGTAAAACCGCCTTTTGGGCGGCTTACCCGATGCAAATCAAAAGATTGCAGTACCGGGCTGTCCGACAAGGTCGGATAGCCGCCAGCGCGCATGATTGCTGGTTTTTTTAGCAAATTGTTTTAATTAAACTGGCAAAGGAAAACCCTACGCAAACGTTTTCTTTTTCTGTTAGAATTCGCCCCGAACTGGATGCAGGGGCACAGTCGCTGGAAGAGTTCATGGTCTGGATAGATTACGTCATTATTGCGGTTATTAGTTTTTCGGCTCTTGTCAGCCTGATCCGTGGGTTCGTTCGGGAAGCATTATCACTCGTCACCTGGGGTTGCGCATTTTTTGTCGCCAGTCATTACTACTCCTTCCTCGCGGTCTGGTTCACCGGTTTTGAAGACGAACTGGTTCGAAATGGGATCGCCATTGCGGTGTTGTTCGTTGCCACGCTGTTAGTTGGGGCTATCGTCAACTTCGTTATTGGGTCGCTGGTTGAAAAAACCGGCCTGTCGGGTACCGACAGAGTGTTGGGAGTCTGTTTCGGGGCATTACGTGGCGTGCTGATAGTCTCAGCCATTCTGTTTTTCCTCGATACATTCACCGGATT
Source organism: Erwinia billingiae Eb661 (assembly GCF_000196615.1). NCBI lineage: Bacteria > Pseudomonadati > Pseudomonadota > Gammaproteobacteria > Enterobacterales > Erwiniaceae > Erwinia > Erwinia billingiae. The sequence continues at coordinate 3,485,232 of NC_014306.1, read as the reverse complement.
TTCCAAAAGTCCGGACTGGCAACAGTCTCAGCTGGTTCCCCAGTTCAGTTACATCATCAGGTGGTTTTTTGACTACCTGAAAAGCACGTCGAGTTTTTTGCCCCGGTAATAGAACCTGGGTTGCGGCTTATGAGGAAATAACCACATGTGCGGTATTGTCGGGATCGCCGGATTTATGCCGGTCAACCAGTCGATTTATGACGCGTTAACGGTGCTCCAGCACCGTGGGCAGGATGCCGCAGGCATCGTAACCATTGATGCATTGAATTGCTTCCGCCTGCGTAAAGCAAACGGCCTGGTTAGCGATGTATTTGAAGCCCGCCATATGCAGCGTATGCAAGGCAATATGGGCATCGGTCACGTCCGTTACCCAACTGCGGGAAGCTCCAGTGCTTCCGAAGCGCAGCCTTTCTACGTGAACTCGCCTTACGGCATTACGCTTGCGCACAACGGTAACCTGACCAACGCGCACGAACTGCGTAAGCAGCTGTTCGAAAGCGGTCGTCGTCACGTTAACACCACATCAGATTCTGAAATCCTGCTCAATATCTTTGCTCAGGAGCTGGATCGTTTTCAGCACTTCCCGCTGGAAGCAGACAACATTTTTGCCGCTGTGGCAGCGGTTCATCAGCACGTTCGTGGCGCGTATGCCTGCGTGTCGATGATCATCGGCCATGGCATGGTTGCGTTCCGCGATCCTAACGGCATCCGTCCGTTGGTGATTGGCAAGCGTGGCATGAAAGACGGTCGCCATGAGTATATGGTTGCCTCTGAAAGCGTGGCGCTGGATACGCTCGGCTTCGAATTCCTGCGTGATGTTGCGCCGGGCGAAGCGGTTTACGTCACCGAGAAAGGTCAGCTGTTCACGCGTCAGTGTGCAGAGAACCCGAAATGCAATCCGTGCCTGTTTGAGTACGTCTATTTTGCCCGCCCGGACTCGTTCCTGGACAAAATTTCCGTCTACAGCGCCCGCGTTCGCATGGGCACCAAGCTGGGTGAGAAAATCGCCCGTGAGTGGGAAGACCTGGACATTGACGTGGTCATCCCAATCCCGGAAACCTCCTGCGATATCGCGCTGGAGATGGCCCGCATTCTGGACAAGCCATACCGTCAGGGGTTTGTGAAAAACCGCTACGTCGGCCGTACTTTTATCATGCCGGGTCAGCACCAGCGCCGCAGCGCGGTTCGCCGCAAGCTGAACGCGAACCGTGCTGAGTTCCGTGGTAAAAACGTGCTGCTGGTCGATGACTCCATTGTTCGCGGCACCACCTGTGAGCAGATCATCGAGATGGCCCGTGAAGCGGGTGCGAAGAAAGTCTATCTGGCTTCCGCGGCACCGGAAATCCGTTTCCCGAACGTGTACGGCATTGATATGCCGAGCGCAACGGAGCTGATTGCCCATGGCCGTGAAGTGGAAGAGATCCGTCAGCTGATTGGAGCTGATGGCCTGATCTTCCAGGACCTGGACGATCTGATCGAAGCGGTCAAAGAAGAAAACCCGGATATCGCGCAGTTCGAGTGCTCGGTGTTCAACGGGATCTACGTGACCAAAGATGTCGATCAGCAATATCTGGAGTATCTCCAGTCGCTGCGTAACGATGATGCCAAAGCGATGGCGCGCGTTAACGAAGTGGAAAACCTGGAAATGCACAACGAAGGTTAATCCCTGAATGGTGTGGCAGGTCAGATGGGCCGGAAGAGATTCCGGCCCATTTCTATTTTAGCGTCGCAGATGGCATACTTCAGTCTTTAGCTACCCCCGCAGGATATTTATGAAACGACTTATTATTGGCATCTCAGGTGCCAGCGGCGTCATTTATGGCGTCCGTGCGCTGCAGATTTTGCAGCAGGTCAGCGGGGTGGAAACCCATCTGGTGATGAGCGCGGCTGCACGCCAGACGCTGGCACTGGAAAGTGATTATTCGGTACGTGACGTGCAGGCGATGGCCGATGTGGTCCATGACGTGCGCGACATTGCCGCCAGCATCTCATCCGGTTCCTATAAAACCGACGGTATGGCCATTCTGCCATGCTCAATGAAAACCCTCTCGGGCATTGTGCACAGCTACTCCGATGGTCTGCTGACCCGCGCCGCCGATGTGGTGTTAAAAGAGCGCCGCCGGCTGGTGCTGTGCGTGCGTGAAACCCCACTGCATGTCGGCCATTTGCGGATGATGACCACCGCCGCCGAACTTGGCGCGATCATTATGCCGCCGGTCCCCGCCTTCTATCATCGTCCTGAAAGCATCATGGATATCGTCGATCAGACCGTCAATCGCGTGCTCGACCAGTTCGAGATCACGCTCGATAAAGATCTGTTTACGCGCTGGCAGGGTGCATAAAGCGGCCTGCTATGCACCATCATGGTGCTTTAATTGGTGCTGAATCGCATTTCGTGCATTGAGTGCACCAAAATGCAACATTGTTACCACCTCGAATGTACAAACCTGTTATATATTTCCCCACAATCAAGGCGTTTACGCCGCCAACAGGCGAAACGCGCTGATTGCGCAGCAATGGGGCAGGGCAGCACAAAACTGGCATGAAATCTGCAAAAGACAACTGTTCCAACTGCGCTAACAACATCACGACTGACATAATAAAAAATCATCTTCGAGGGTAATCTATGAAAAAGCAGGTCCTGGCTCTTTCTCTGCTGCTGGCTCTCTCCAGCGCAAGCAGCGCGTTTGCTGCTGCGCCGAAAACGCTGCGCATCGGCACCGATCCGACCTATGCTCCGTTTGAGTCTAAAAACGCTCAGGGGCAACTGGTTGGCTTCGATATCGATCTGGCGAATGAGATCTGTAAGCGTATGGAGACCAAATGTACCTACGTGGAAAGTGATTTCGATGCTTTGATCCCCTCTCTGAAAGCGAAAAAAATTGATGCCATCATCTCCTCGCTCTCAATTACCGAAAAGCGTCAGATGGAAATCGCTTTCTCGGAAAAACTGTACGCAGCTAACGCCCGTCTGATCGCGCCGAAAGGCTCGAAAATCATGCCGACGCTGGATTCGCTGAAAGGCAAAACCATCGGTCTGCTGCAGGGCACCACGCAGGAAACGTATGCCAACGAAAACTGGCGTCCAAAAGGTATCACCGTTACCCCTTACGCGAACCAGGACCTGGTGTATCAGGATCTGACCGCGGGACGTATCGATGCCGCCTTCCAGGATGAAGTTGCCGCCAGCGAAGGCTTCCTGAAGCAGCCTGCCGGTAAGGGCTTTGCCTTTGCAGGTCCGGCAGTAAAAGACGAGAAAATCTTCGGTGTGGGTACCGGGATGGGCATGCGTAAAGATGATGCCGACCTGAAAGCCGCGATCGATAAAGCGTTCGATTCCATGCGTAAAGATGGAACCTACGATAAGTTAGCGAAAAAATATTTCGACTTTGACGTGTACGGCGGTTAAGTAAAACCTGTCATGGGGGCCGACAGTCGGTAGACTGCGGCCCCTGTTTTGTACGCCACAGGCGGATGAAACGCGAAGTTAATCCAAAGACAGGACATCCTTATGCTGTATGGCTATTCTGAAGTGATTTTTAAAGGTGCGCTGGTCACGCTTGAGCTGGCTCTCAGCTCGGTGCTGCTCTCCGTTATCCTTGGGTTGATTGGCGCAGGGGCCAAGCTCTCCAGCAATCGGGCGTTACGCCTGATTTTCGAAGGTTACACCACGCTGATCCGTGGCGTGCCGGATCTGGTTCTGATGCTGCTGATCTTCTACGGTCTGCAAATTGCGTTGAACCAACTTACTGATGCACTGGGCGTCGATCAGTTTGATATTGATCCGATGGTTGCCGGTATCATCACCCTTGGCTTTATCTACGGCGCGTACTTCACTGAAACTTTCCGCGGCGCCTATATGGCGGTGCCGAGAGGCCAGATTGAGGCCGCGACGGCGTTCGGTTTTACCTCTTCCCAGACTTTCCGTCGGATCCTGTTCCCAGGCATGATGCGCTATGCGCTGCCGGGCATCGGCAATAACTGGCAGGTGATCCTCAAGGCAACGGCGCTGGTGTCATTGCTGGGGCTGGAAGACGTGGTCAAAGCGACCCAGCTGGCGGGGAAAAGTACCTGGCAGCCGTTCTATTTTGCGGTGGTGGCCGGGGTGATCTATCTGGTGTTTACCACGCTGTCCAACGGCGTGCTGTTGTGGCTTGAACGCCGTTATTCGGTGGGTGTAAGAAGGGCTGACCTATGATCGACATTATTCATGACTACTGGCAAGCCCTGCTGTGGACTGACGGATACCGTTTTTCAGGCGTGGCGATTACGCTGTGGCTGCTGATTATTTCCGTGGTGCTGGGCGGCTGCCTGGCGGTATTGCTGTCCATTGCGCGCGTCTCCTCGATTACCGCCGTGCGTTTCCCGGTGTGGCTGTTCACCTATATTTTCCGTGGCACGCCGTTATACGTGCAGCTGCTGATCTTCTACTCGGGCATGTACACGCTGGAGATTGTGAAGGGCAACGATTTGCTCAACGCCTTCTTCCGCAGCGGCCTTAACTGTACGCTGCTGGCGTTAACGCTGAATACCTGTGCCTACACCACCGAAATCTTTGCCGGGGCAATCCGTTCGGTGCCGCACGGTGAAATTGAAGCGGCGCGGGCCTATGGTTTCTCCACCTTCAAACTGTATCGCTGCATCATCATGCCTTCCGCACTGCGCACCGCGCTGCCTGCTTACAGCAATGAAGTGATCCTGATGCTGCACTCGACGGCGCTGGCGTTTACCGCCACGGTGCCCGATCTGTTGAAGGTTGCCCGCGACATTAACTCCGCAACCTATCAGCCGTTTGTGGCCTTTGGCATTGCGGCGGTGCTGTATCTTATGATCTCGTATGTGTTGATTAGTCTGTTCCGCAAGGCGGAAAAACGCTGGCTGAAGCACGTTAAACCTTCATCAACTCATTGAGCAGAATTATGGCCGACAATAAATTAAGCGTAACTGAACTGCATAAACGTTATGGCGAGCATGAAGTGCTGAAGGGCGTATCGCTGCAGGCCAATGCTGGCGATGTGATCAGCATTATCGGCTCGTCCGGTTCAGGTAAAAGTACCTTCCTGCGCTGCATTAACTTCCTTGAGAAGCCAAGCGAAGGCACCATCGCGGTGAACAACCAGATGATTAACCTGGTGCGTGATACCGATGGCCAGTTGAAGGTCTCCAACAAAGAACAGCTGCGTGAACTGCGCACCAGCCTGACCATGGTATTCCAGCACTTCAATCTGTGGAGCCATATGACGGTGCTGCAGAACGTGATGGAAGCGCCAATCCAGGTGCTGGGCCTGAGCAAAGCGGAAGCGCAGTCACGGGCGATCAAGTACCTCGATAAAGTGGGGATTGATGAGCGCGCGCGCGGCAAATATCCGGTGAATCTGTCAGGGGGTCAGCAGCAGCGTGTGTCTATTGCCCGCGCATTGGCGATGGAGCCCGAAGTGCTGCTGTTTGATGAGCCCACCTCTGCGCTGGATCCTGAGCTGGTCGGTGAAGTGCTGAAGATTATGCAGAAGCTGGCAGAAGAGGGGAAAACCATGGTGGTGGTGACGCACGAAATGGAGTTTGCCCGCCACGTTTCCAGCCATGTGATCTTCCTGCATCAGGGGAAAATTGAGGAAGAAGGACCGCCGCAGGAACTGTTCAATAATCCGAAAAGCACCCGTCTGCAGCAATTCCTTTCCGGTGCGCTGAAGTAACCGGTTCGCACCGCCATCAACCCCGGTTTCCGGGGTTGATGCTTGCGCTTACACCACGTCTGCCAGCGCCTCGTCCAGCTGATACCAGCGGAAGGCAAACCCCGACTCTTCCAGCCGCTTAGGCAACACGTGTTGCCCGCCCAGCACCAGAATCGCCGATTCGCCCATCATCAGCTTAATGGCGGTCGCCGGCGTGCGCATAAAGGCCGGGCGGTGCATGGCGTGCCCCAGCGTGGCAGCGAACTGTTCGTTGCGCACCGCATACGGCGCCACCATGTTGAACGGACCGCTTAAGCCAGGGCTGTCCAGCAGCCACAGGATGGCGTTCAGCATGTCATCCAGATGGATCCACGGCATATACTGCTTGCCAATGCCTATCGGGCCGCCGATGCCCATTCTGAAGGGCAATTTCATTTTGCTTAACGCGCCACCTTCTTTCGCCAGCACCACGCCGGTACGCATCAGGCAAACCCGGGTATGTTCGCTGGCCGCCGCCAGCGCCAGCTGTTCCCAGTGCGCGCAAAGCTGATGGGTAAACTCATCGTGACCGGGATCGTCTTCGGTCAGCACCAGGTCGCCGGTATCGCCGTAAAAGCCGGTGGCGGAGCCGGAAATCAGCACCGAAGGCGGGTTACTGCTGGCATGGATTAGGCTCACCAGCCGTTCGGTGATTTGCCAGCGGCTTTCGCACAGGTGGCGCTTCTGCTGCTCGGTCCAGCGCTTATCGGCAATCGGTTCACCGGCCAGATTGATTACCGCATCAACGTCATTCAGATCCAGTTGTTGATCGAGGCCGGACCAGAGGTGCACTTCCGGGCCCAGCTTCGCCCGTGCTGCGGCGACGTCGCGTGTCACCACGCTGACGGTTTCACCCCGATGCAGCAGGCGGGGAATAAGGTGGCTGCCAATCAGGCCGGTGCCGCCTGTCAGTAAAATATGCATGCTGTCTGTCCTTAATCAGAGAAATAAAAAATCCAACAGCCTGCTTTCAGCTTAGGTGAAGTTTGGGGGATTGCCTTTATGTGAAAAAATGGGTAAACAGGTTGCAGACGCCGCCTTGTAAGGATATCAGGATGAATTACCCAAACGTAACGCTGTGGTCCGATGCCTGTTTTTTTAGCCCCTATGTGATGTCGGTCTTTGTTGCGCTGAGCGAGAAGGGCGTGCCGTTCTCGATGCAGCATGTTGATCTCGCCAGCCAGCAGCACCTTGAAAATGCGTTTGGCGAGATCTCGCTGACGCGTCGCGTACCGGCCTTACAGATTGATGATTTCCTGCTTTCCGAATCTTCTGCGATTGCCGAATATCTGGAAGAGCGTTTTCCTGCCCCGGAATATGAACGCCTTTATCCTAAAGATCGTGAAAAACGGGCCAGAGCGCGTGAAATTCAGGCCTGGCTGCGCAGCGATTTTCTGCCGATCCGTCAGCAGCGCCCCACGGAAGTGCTGTTTGCCGATGAAAAGTTTCCGGCCTTAACCGCAGATGCGCAGGCGTCTGCGCAAAAGCTGTTTGACGCGGTGGAGCGTCGGCTCTCGCCGGGCCAGCAAAACCTGTTTGGCGAATGGTCAATTGCTGATACCGACCTGGCGGTGATGATCAATCGGCTGGCTCTGCACGGCGATCCGGTGCCCGATCGCGTGGCTGACTATGCCCATTTCCAGTGGCAACGTGCATCCGTGCAACTTTGGCTCTCAGAATCCTCCAAGACAGCCTGTTAATCACACTCGCGGGTTATAATTTTTTTACGGTCCGTGGCACACTGTGCGGGCAAGAGTAAACGTGCGCTGATGCGCCAGAACAAATAAGGGTTACGGATGGTGGAGCAAGAGAGCGGCACGGAGTGGGTAGACATCGTTAATGAAGAAAACGAGGTCGTCGCACAGTCCAGCCGTGCGCATATGCGGGCACAATGTTTGCGCCATCGCGCGACCTACATCGTGGTACACGATGGGATGGGCAAAATTCTGGTACAGCGCCGTACAGAAACCAAAGACTTTATGCCGGGTATGCTGGATGCGACCGCCGGTGGCGTGGTGCAAAGTGGCGAAGATATGCTGGAATCAGCGCGCCGTGAGGCGGAAGAGGAGCTGGGTATTGCGGCGGTTCCTTTTGCTGAACACGGTCTGTTCTACTTTGAAGATCAGCACTGCCGCGTCTGGGGCGGATTGTTCAGCTGCGTCTCACACGGTCCGTTTGCCATGCAGGAAGAAGAAGTGGATGAGGTCACCTGGATGACGCCGGAAGAGATCACCGCCCGTTGCGATGAATTCACCGATGATTCACTGAAAGCCCTGTCACTGTGGCTCAGCCGTAACAACGAGTCCGGCCGTTCCAGCTCTGGCAGTTCACGCCAGGAGTAACCTCCGGCGGCTCGCCTGAGTGCAAAAAAAACGCCTGATGAATTTCATCAGGCGTTTTGCTTTTCTGGCATCGAGTCTAATGAGCCGGTGCCGACTGACGCATTTTCTCGCCGCGCCTTCTCAGCAGTTCCATGACGATCAGCAGGATCAAGGACGCGCCAATCATCAACGTCGCCGCCGCGGCGATGGTCGGGTCAAGATTTTCCCTGATGCCGGCAAACATCTGAATGGGCAAGGTTCGCTGACGCGGGCTGGCGAGGAACAGCGTCACCACCACTTCATCGAAAGAGGCGGCGAAGGCGAACAGCGCACCGGAGAATACGCCGGGCGCAATCAGCGGCAGCGTCACTTTGCGGAAGGTATACAGCGGCGAAGCCCCCAGACTGGCGGCCGCGCGCGACAGATTGCTGTCATAGCTCTTAAGTACCGCCACCACGGTGATCACCACAAACGGCACGCCAAGCAGGGCATGAGCAAGAACCAGCCCGAGGTAGCTGTTCAGCAGCGAGAGTTTCGCAAAGAAGAAGAACATCCCCACGGCGATGATCACCACCGGCGCCACCATCGGCGAAATCAGAATGGCCATCACGATCCCTTTGCCACGGAATTCCCCCCGCACCAGCCCCATCGCCGCCAGCACGCCCAGCACCGTTGCCACTAAGGTGGCCATCGGCGCAATCATCAGGCTGTTGCCGAGCGCATTCAGCCACTCACCTGAATGGAAGAAGGTCTGATACCAGCGCAGCGAGAAGCCGCTGAGGGGATAGCTTAAAAACGAACTTGAGTTAAACGACAGCGGCACAATCACCAGGACCGGCACGATCAGAAACAGCAGTACCGCCGCGCCATAAAAGGTGAAGAAGGCGTTCCACAGGCGAAGCAGTTGGCTTCCATTTTGTCTCATCATCGTCTCCTTAATGGGCTGCCGATTCGGCAGAGGTGCGGGTCACGCGGACATAAACCACATACAGCAACATCACGATAATCAGCAGCTGGCTGCCCAATGCTGCGGCCATGCCCCAGTTCATGGTGCTGTTAGTAAAGAACGCCACAAAGTAGCTGACCATCTGGTCATCCGGTCCGCCCAGCAGGGCGGGCGTTACGTAGTAGCCAATCGCCATCATGAAGACCAGCAGCGCACCCGCGGCAATCCCGGCGTAGGTTTGCGGCACGTAGACGCGCCAGAAAGCGAGGAACGGATGCGCGCCAAGGGAAATAGCCGCGCGCACATAGGTGGGGGAAATGCCTTTCATCACTGCATATAACGGCAGCACGATAAACGGCAGCAGAATGTGGGTCATCGAGATAAAGACGCCAATGCGGTTAAACACCAGCGTTAACGGGTGGTCGATTAAGCCCACTGCCATCAATGCGCGGTTAATTAACCCACCTGACTGCAACAGCACAATCCAGCTGGCGGTGCGGACGATCAGCGAGGTCCAGAACGGCAGCAGGACCAGGATCATCAGCAGATTCGCGCGATTAGAGGGCTGCTTTGCCAGCCAGTACGCCAGCGGATAGCCAATGCCCACGCAGAGTAAGGTCACCACCAACGCCATCCACAGCGTGCGCAGCAGCACGTTAACATACAGCGCCTGCTCAGCCGGGATCTTCACTACCTCACCGGTTTTGACATCCACCTTACGATCGAAGACCGACAGCAGATAGTAGCTGGTCAGCGGTTTGGCTGCGCGTTGCAGCGTCTGCCAGGTAGACAGTTCGCCCCACAACGGCTGACGGGCGATCATCGCTTCTTTTACCTGGCTTCCCGAGTCGGGCACCAGACGCGGCGCGGTCACAATCAGCCGGCGGAAGCTGGGATCCTCATAGCTCATCCGTTTGGCGATGGCCGCAATCTGGCCTTGCTCGCGGGCGCTCTTCAGCTCTTTGCCCAGCGTGGCATACAGGGATTCATCGGGCAGGGCGTTGCCTGACCACTGCGCCAGCGCGGCGGTGGTTTCCGGCAGCGTGTCGTGGAACTCCGGGTTCTCAACACTTTTACTCAGAATGGAAACGATCGGAAAAAGAAAACAGACCACCACGAAGATCAGCAAAGGCGCTATCAGCATCAGTGAGCGGCGGGTTTTCGCCCGGTCCACGCGGCGCAGACGCTGACTGAGGGACAGCTCGCCGTTCAGTGCAGGGGGCATGTTGGACTCCAGAACCGGATTTTGACTCATTGCTGACTCCTTAATTCAGGTGCGGCCGGGCGCGATGCTGGCCCGGCCGGCTTAACTTATCTGGCTGCCCAGGCGTTGAAGCGCTGTTCGAGATCTTCGCCGTGCTCAAGCCAGAAATCACTGCTCACCTGTAACGACTTCGCCAGGTTTTCCGGCGCGGTTGGCAGGGTGCTCAGGCGTTTAGGATCCAGCATCTTGCCGGCGCTAAGGTTGGTCGGGCCGTAAGGAATGTTTTCAGCAAACACCTTCTGGTTTTCAGGCTGGTTAGCGAAGGCAATAAACTGTTCGGCCAGGGCCTTGTGCTTCGAGCCTTTGACGATCGCCCAGTTATCCAGGTCGTATAGCGCGTTGTCCCAGACGATGTTGAAGTTATGTCCTTCAGCCTGCGCGGCACCAATGCGGCCGTTGTAGGCCGAGCTCATCACCACATCGCCGGAAACCAGCCACTGCAGCGGCTGAGCGCCGGATTCCCACCACTGAATATTCGGTTTGATCTGGTCGAGCTTTTTAAAGGCGCGATCGACACCTTCAGGGGTGGCTAACACGGTATACACGTCTTCACGCTTCACGCCGTCGGCCATCAGCGCGATTTCCAGCGTGTATTTGGCGCTTTTGCGCAGCGCACGTTTACCCGGGAAGTCTTTGGTGTCCCAGAAGTCCGCCCAGCTGGTTGGTCCTTTCTTTAACTTGGTGGCGTCGTAAGTCAGCACGGTCGACCAGACAAAAATACCGGCGCCACATTCGGTGACCGCTGCCGGGATAAAGTCAGATTTTTTGCCCAGTTTGTTCCAGTCCAGCGTTTCAAAAAGACCTTCTTCACAACCGCGCTGCAGTTCCGGGGTTTCCAGTTCCACCACATCCCAGCCAATCTGGCCGGTTTCAACCATCGCGCGGATGCGCGCCATCTCGCCGTTATACTCGCCGGCTTCAATAGTGCCTTTACCTGCGGCGGTAAAGGGTTTGTAGAAAGCCTTCTCCTGCGCATCCTTGTTGGTGCCGCCAAAAGAAACGACGGTCAGGGTTTCTGCCTGCGCCTGTACGGCAAAAGCAGCCAGAATCATTAATGCCAACGTCTTAACCATGCCAAAACTCCCCTCGTTATTGTTATCAGCAGCCAGCGCTGCCGGTGCGTTATTGCAGTATTTGTGCCAGCGGAGCTACGCGCGCAACAGCGTGTCGAGCAGCGTCAGCGCCTGTTTAAACTGGGCGTCCGGAATAGTCAGTGGATAAAGGAAGCGGATGACGTTGCCATGCACGCCACAGGTCAGCAGGATCAGGCCGTGTTCCAGCGCTTTTTGCTGAATGTTTTTGGCGATTTCCGCAGAAGGTTTGCCGGTTGCCGGATCGTTGAATTCGGCGGCCACCATCGAGCCTCGGGCACGCACTTCAACCAGCGCCGGATTGCCGCAGCCGTTGAGCGTTTCAACCAGTTCAGCACCCAGACGCAGCGCGCGGTCACACAGCGCTTCTTCGTCAATCACCTCCAGTACCGCCAGCGAAGAGGCAATGGCCAGCGGGTTGCCGGCATAGGTGCCACCCAGTCCGCCAGGCAGTGGGGCATCCATCACTTCGGCACGTCCGGAGACGGCAGAGATCGGCAGACCACCGCCCAGGCTCTTCGCCATGGTGATCAGGTCAGGTTTGGCATCCGGGTAGTATTCGCAGGCAAACAGCTTGCCGGTGCGGGCAAAGCCGGTCTGAATTTCGTCGGCAATCAGCAGAATGCCGTGTTGGTCGCAGAGCGTGCGCAGTTTGCTGACAAACTCGACTGGCGCGATATTGAAGCCGCCTTCGCCCTGGATCGGTTCGAAGATAATGGCGGCGACCTGCTGTGGGCTGATGTCGCAGCGGAACAGGGATTCCAGGCTCTCCATCGCATCGTCGATGCTGTGCCCATGCAGCGCGTTCGGGTAACGGGCATGGAACACCGACCCCGGGAACGGTCCAAAGCCGGTTTTGTAGGGGACCACTTTGCCGGTCAGGCCCATGGTCATCATGGTGCGGCCATGGAAAGCGCCGGTGAAAGCGATAACGCCCGGACGACCGGTGGCCGCGCGGGCAATCTTCACCGCGTTTTCAACCGCTTCCGCGCCGCTGGAGAAAAAAGTGGTTTTTGCCGGGCCGGCAATCGGCACCCGCTGATTCAGGCGCTCGGCCAGCAGCAAATAATTCTCGTAGGGAATGACCTGAAAAGCGGTATGCGTGAAGCAGTCCAGCTGGTTGCGAACCGCTTCAACCACTTTTGGATGACGGTGTCCGGTATTCAGAACGGCGATCCCGGCGGTAAAATCGGTATACTCTCGTCCCTGATGATCCCACAGCGTGGCGTTTTCTGCGCGAACGGCGTAGAAATCACACATCACGCCAACGCCGCGCGGCGTGGCAGCTAAACGACGCTGTTGCACTTCACTGTTCATGGTTGTACCTCATCAGATGTCTTCGCGTGGAACGGTCCACGTGGTATTGGGTTGACTCGTTTTTACCGTTTTGTGGGTTTTATAATCCAGAGCCAGTTTTTTTTATTGCGAGGTACCAATTTTGCGAACGTTACTTGGCGACCTGCTCGCACACCGTTTAAGCCAGGCTCCCGCAGGCGCGCTGGGCAAGCGTTTGTACGATGTTTTGCAGTCGGCGATCCAGCAAGGGGCTATTGCCACCGGCAGCCGTTTACCGGCCACCCGCGATCTGGCAAAAGATCTCTCTGTTTCGCGAAACACGGTGCTTTCGGCCTACGAACAGCTGCAGTCTGAGGGCTATCTGCAAACCAAAACCGGCAGTGGGACCTTCGTCTGCGAGCGGCTGCCGGAGATGGCGCCGGAGGCCAACGCGTCACCCGTCCCGGCGGGAAAACCGTTTAACTACATCCGCCTGTCCAGCCGTGGCACACGCGTGTTGGCGCGTAGCGGTGCCGGCGCCTTCCAGTGGGGCGCGTTTATGCCTGGCGTGCCCGACGTCAGCCATATGCCGCACGATATCTGGCGCAAAATCCAGTTACGGCTGAGCCGTCGGATGCCGGTGGAGGCACTGAGCTACTCCAGCCACGGCGGCTGCGTGCAGCTGCAGCAGGCGCTGGCCGAATACCTGCGGGTTATTCGCTCGCTGAACTGTTCGGCGGATCAGATTCTGGTCACCGCTGGCACGCATCAGTCGCTGGATTTGCTGGCGAAAATGCTGTGCGATCCGGGCGACAGCGCGTGGATTGAAGAGCCGGGTTACTGGGGATTTCGCAATGTGCTGGCGGTGAACGGCGTTGAACTGCTGCCGACGCCGGTGGATGAGCACGGCATGGTGCTGCCGGATATTGCCGCCTTCAGCCACGTCAGCCGACCGCCAAGGCTGATTTGCGTCACACCATCGCATCAGTATCCGCTGGGATCGGTGATGAGTTTGCAGCGGCGTCAGCAGCTGCTGGACCTGGCGAAAAACGCCGGAAGCTGGGTTGTTGAGGATGATTATGACGGCGAGTTTCGCTTTGGCGACAGCCCGATCCCTTCGCTGCAGGGATTGTCTTCGGATGCGCCGGTTATCTACCTCGGCACCTTCAGCAAAACGCTCTATCCCGGCCTGCGGCTGAGCTACATGGTGGTGCCTAAACCGCTGGCCGCGCGGATGAAAATGGCCCATTCGGAACTGTATCGCGGCGGGAACGGACTAGTGCAGCTGACGCTGGCCGAATTTATTCGCGAAGGACACTACGCCGCGCACGTCCGCAAGATGCGCCAGCTGTACAGCCGCCGCCGTGCCGCGCTGGTGGACGCCATCACCTCAAGCCTTGGACCGGCGTTTTTGGCGCAGCAAAGCAACGCCGGGCTGCACCTGATCCTCTCGCTTCCCGACGGCATCGACGATGTGGCCGTTGCGGCGGAACTGGAACAGCAGGGCGTGCTGACCCGGCCACTTTCAGCGTATTACCTGCAGGGCACCACGCGCCGGGGTTTGATCCTCGGTTATGCCTGCGTCGAGGAGCAGAACATGGTGGCAACCTTCGCGCCGGTGCTGGCGTGTTTGCAACGGCGGCTGAAACCCAGCTGAGGTATTGCCTCAAAACAGGGCGAATGCACGATAATAGTGCGCATAGTCTTGCCTGATTCTACGCGGGTGATGCAGGTAATAAATTTTCAGTGATTAAAAACGATTAAAATTCATTGCGTTGATTGTGTTGAGAATGAATTCAGCGTCGATAGCTTGTCAAATTCTGCTTGTGGGAAGGAAATTTGTTGTGGTAGAGCTAAAAAGGAGCCACCCATTGCGCCTGACGGAATAGTCCGCAGAGCACTGGATCCCTTTCCTGCCTCGACGAGAGAATGCCATGAGATCACTGGTCAGTTTTAAGAACATCAAAAAGAGCTACGACGGCGAAAAGCTGGTGGTGCGCAATCTCAATCTGGACGTGCAGGAAGGCGAATTTTTGACGCTACTGGGGCCTTCCGGTTCCGGAAAAACCACCAGTCTGATGATGCTGGCCGGGTTTGAGACGCCGACCGACGGCGAGATTTTCCTGCGTGATAAGCCGCTGCACACGCTGCCGCCGCATCAGCGGGATATCGGCATGGTGTTCCAGAACTATGCGTTGTTCCCGCATATGACGGTGGCCGAGAACCTGGCGTTTCCGCTGTCGATCCGCAAGCTGAGCAAGGCGGACGTGAAGGATCGGGTCAGCCGGATCCTCGATATGATCAAACTGACCTCGCTGGCCGATCGATATCCGGCGCAAATGTCGGGTGGACAACAGCAACGCGTGGCCCTGGCCAGAGCGCTGGTGTTTGAACCTAAACTGGTCTTGATGGATGAGCCCTTAGGGGCGCTGGATAAGCAGCTGCGGGAACATATGCAGATGGAAATCAAGCAGCTGCACGAGATGCTGGGTCTGACGATTGTTTACGTCACCCACGACCAGAGCGAGGCGATGACCATGTCGAATCGCGTGGCGGTGTTTAACGACGGCATGATCCAGCAGATGGACAGCCCAAACCGCCTGTACGAACAGCCGGCGAATGCCTTTGTGGCGCAGTTTATCGGGGAGAATAACAGCCTGCTGGCGACTCAGGTCGGCTCGGAAGGGGATTACTATCAGGTGCGGCTGGATGACGGCACGCGTCTTGATGCGCTGAAGGTACGCCCAAGCTCGCCGGGTAAAAAGATCCAGCTCAGCATTCGCCCTGAGCGCGTCAACGTCAATGCGCCAGAAGCGGGTGACCAGCAGGTTCGTGCGCGAATTCAACAGTTTATCTATCTGGGGGATCACGTCAGAATGCTGACCGAAGTCGGTGGGCAGGGCAATTTTATGGTGAAGCTGACGCCTGCTAAAGTCGACAGCAGCTGGAAACCGGGCAGCGAAGTAACGCTTTCCTGGCAGCCAGCGCATCTGCGGGCGCTGGATGTGATGATTCAGTAACGGCTGCAACCACAAAAAAAGGCCGCTCAATTTCGGCGGCCTTTTTCGATCACGGGCGTCAGGGATTAACGAACAACTACCTGACGAGGCTGCGTTTTACGACCCATCATGCCAAGTGCACCGGCAACTGCAGCTTCAATCAGCAGGACGATTAGAGTCATCCAGCTGGCTTTGGCGGTGGCGGCCGCAGCCTGTTGAGCGGCTTCACGCGCTTTCTGCTCGGCCTGAGCTTTCAGTTCCTGATATTTCTGACGCGCCTGCTCGTAGCTTTTCTGTGTTTGCGCAACGATCTGATCGACTTCCTGATCGCTTTTTCCGGTCCGCGCTTTGATGATATTTTTCAGCGCATCAACATCGGCTGCCTGCAGCGTATCCTGATTGCGTTGCAGCACGCCTTTGAACCAGTTTGCTAAATCCGTATCGGCATTTTGTGGATTATTCGCCGTATTCTGCGCCTGATCCTGGGCCGTCTGCGATTCCTTATTCGCATCATTTTTTAGTGCCTGCGGCTGTAACTCTGGCTTGCCAGTTTGTTGCAGGGTTTTTTCCAGTTCGCTCTGTACATTTCCCAGATCGAAGTTATTTTCCTTCAACGTTTCTTTCGCTTTATTGGCGACGGAAGGCGCGATGGCAGAAATACCGTTGCCCACCATGCTAAAGCCCGAACCAATTACGCTGGCGGTACCGCTCACCGCGCTGCTTAATAGCGAGATAGCTAACCAAACCACAAACAAGGTATTTACCGCCCACATCAGCAGGCCGTGTAACGCGCCTTCACGCTGTGCCAGGCGGCCAGTAATAAATGCCCCCGCGCCAATGGAAATCAGCATGCTTAAACCCGTCCAGATTGCGGCCCCTGTGCCCAGTCCATCCAGAGGGTTTTGCTCTTTTAACGGATCGATGGTGGTGGCACCAATTGCGGTACCAAGAATGGTCAGCAATAAATAAATGACCACTGATAAGATCACGCCAGCAAAAATGGCACTCCACGAGATGCGTTTAAGCGGGACGCCAGTATTAACGTCACTGTAAACCGGATGGATATTATGGTCGCTCATAACTGTTCTCTCTTAATCTGATTATAAGTAGGGATAGCAAGTTAATATTATTATTAAGCTTTTTACGCTCCTGATGGCTTTCCTGATTAAGACTAGTCCTGGATTGCATTTTGTCCATAA
Organism: Erwinia billingiae Eb661; assembly: GCF_000196615.1. Lineage (NCBI taxonomy): Bacteria > Pseudomonadati > Pseudomonadota > Gammaproteobacteria > Enterobacterales > Erwiniaceae > Erwinia > Erwinia billingiae. The sequence continues at coordinate 3,468,426 of NC_014306.1, read as the reverse complement.
AATAATTACGCCGCTAAATTACAGATAGCTTTCAACGAATTAAACCCTTTTGAATTATTGCCAGATGTGAAAATGGACCCTGCGCGAAAAAATACATGGGACATAAAATTCCTAAGCACAGGAAAGGAAAGTCAGTGAATATTATTTTAAATTTGTGATGTCAGTAAAAAGAGGTTAAAAAAAAGGCGAATCCAGTGGATCCGCCTTTACGTGGTCATCAGCGTCATTTAACGCACAGAATAGCCAGCTTTAGCCTTCAGCCTGTTTGGACTGAATCGCCGTCAGTGCGATGGTATAAACAATATCGTCTACCAGTGCACCGCGAGACAGGTCGTTTACCGGCTTACGCATACCTTGCAGCATTGGCCCGATGGAGATCAGGTCCGCAGAGCGCTGCACGGCTTTGTAGGTGGTGTTACCGGTGTTCAGGTCCGGGAAGATAAATACGGTGGCACGGCCCGCTACCGGCGAGTTTGGCGCCTTGGATTTTGCCACGTCCGCCATGATCGCCGCGTCATACTGCAGCGGACCATCGATCACCAGATCCGGGCGTTTTTCCTGAGCGATGCGCGTCGCTTCGCGCACTTTCTCTACGTCACTGCCTGCACCGGAAGTGCCGGTTGAGTAGGAGATCATCGCCACGCGCGGCTCGATGCCGAAGGCGAGGGCGGAATCCGCAGACTGAATCGCGATTTCTGCCAACTGCTCCGGGTTAGGATCCGGGTTGATGGCGCAGTCGCCATACACCAGAACCTGCTCAGGCAGCAGCATAAAGAACACCGACGAAACCAGCGAGCTGTTCGGCGCGGTTTTGATCAGCTGCAACGGCGGACGAATGGTGTTGGCCGTGGTGTGGATGGCACCGGAAACCAGACCATCAACTTCGCCACGCTCCAGCATCAGCGTACCGAGCATCACGTTATCTTCCAGCTGCTCTTTGGCCACCACTTCGGTCATGCCTTTGCTCTTACGCAGCTCAACCAGCCGCGCGACATAGTTCTCACGCGCGACTTCCGGATCGACAATCTCGATGCCTTTACCCAGCTCAACGCCCTGCACGGCGGCAACGCGGTGGATCTCTTCCGGGTTGCCCAGCAGGACGCATGACGCGATGCCACGTTCGGCGCAGATGGCTGCTGCTTTGATGGTGCGTGGCTCTTCGCCTTCTGGCAGCACGATGCGCTTGCCGGCTTTGCGCGCCAGCTCGGTCAGCTGGTAACGGAAGGCCGGAGGCGACAGACGACGGCTGCGCTCGGATGCCGCAGTCAGCGATTCAACCCAGTCGGAGTCGATATGGCTGGCGACATATTCCTGCACGCGCTCAATACGCTGGGTATCGTCGCTTGGGACTTCCAGATTGAAGCTTTGCAGGCTCAGGGAGGTCTGCCAGGTGTTGGTTTTCACCATAAACACCGGCAGGCCGGTGGCGAAGGCGCGCTCACACAGCTTGCGGATCGGCTCATCAATCTGGTAGCCACCGGTCAGCAGGATGGCCCCGATTTCCACGCCGTTCATTGCCGCCAGACAGGCAGAGACGATCACATCCGGACGGTCTGCTGACGTGACCAGCAGTGAACCGGGACGGAAGTGTTCCAGCATATGCGGGATGCTGCGCGCGCAGAAGGTTACGGACTTCACGCGGCGCGTCAGAATATCGCCTTCGTTGATCACTTCAGCGTTCAGGTGGCGGCACATATCGATGGCGCGGGTGGCAATCAGTTCGAAGCTCCACGGCACGCAGCCCAGTACCGGCAGCGGGCTGTTGGCAAACAGCTGCTTAGGATCGATATTGGCAACGCTGGCTTTGTTGGAGTCATCAAAGATTTCGGACAGATCCGGACGGGTACGGCCTTGTTCATCGACTGGCGCGTTCAGTTTGTTGATGATCACGCCGGTAATGCTTTTGTTTTTGCTGCCGCCGAAGCTGCTCTGGGTCAGTTCGATGCGTTCTTTTAACTGAGCCGGAGAATCATTGCCCAGTGACATCACGAAGACAATTTCGGCATTCAGGGTTTTGGCAATTTCATAGTTTAGCGCAGAGGCGAACTGGTGCTTACGGGTCGGCACCAGGCCTTCAACCAGCACCACTTCGGCATCTTTGGTGTTTTCGTGATAACGCGCGATGATCTCTTCCATCAGCACGTCCTGCTGGTTCGAACCCAGCAACGATTCCACACGGCTCATCTGCAGCGGTTCTGCTGCGGGAATAGAGGAGCTTTTACGGATGATGGTGGTGGTCTGGTCCGGCGAGTCGCCGCCGGTGCGAGGCTGGGCGATAGGTTTGAACACGCTCAGGCGCACGCCTTTACGTTCCATGGCGCGGATCACACCGAGGCTGATACTGGTCAAACCGACACTGGTGCCGGTGGGGATGAGCATAATAGTACGAGACACAATGAACCTCTCGAATTGGCTCAGGATCCCTGAAGCGCGGGCTTGCGCGATCCTGAGTGACTGGTGTCAAAAACAACTCCGTCAGCCTGAGCTGACGGAGGGAAGGGCTTATGCAGTCAGACGGCTGGCGTCCTGGGCAATCACCAACTCTTCGTTGGTTGGGATGACCAGAGCCGGGCGTGTGCCTTCTTTATTGATGTAGCCTGATTTGCCGAAGCGGGCAGCCAGGTTGCGTTCATGATCCACTTCGAAGCCAAGCAGGCCCAGGCGACCCAGCGACAGTTCACGAACCATCGCGGCGTTTTCACCGATGCCGCCGGTGAAGATGACCGCATCCAGGCGACCGTCCATCAGCGCGGTGTACGAACCGATGTATTTTGCCAGGCGGTGGCAATAGACGTCCATGGCGCGCTTGGCATCTTCTTTGGTGGTGTAGTTGTCTTCAACGTAACGGCAGTCGCTGGTGACTTCGGTCAGACCCAGCAGGCCAGACTCTTTGGTCAGCAGACGGTTAATCGCATCAACGCTCATGCCCAGCGTGTCGTGCAGGAAGAACACCACTGCAGGATCGATATCGCCTGAACGGGTACCCATCACCAGACCTTCCAGCGGGGTCAGGCCCATCGAGGTATCGACACAGACGCCATTGCGGATAGCCGCAACCGAACCGCCGTTGCCCAGATGGCAAGTGATGATGTTCAGCTCTTCAACCGGCTTGTTCAGCACTTTGGCCGCTTCGTGAGTGACATAGAAGTGGCTGGTACCGTGTGCGCCATAGCGACGAACGCCGTGCTCGCGATACAGTTTGTACGGCAGGGCATAAAGATAGGATTCTTCCGGCATTGTCTGATGGAAAGCGGTGTCGAAAACCGCCACATTCTTATCTGACAGGTGCGGGAAGTTCTTCATGGCTTCATCAATGCCGATCAGGTGCGCCGGGTTGTGCAGCGGCGCGAAGGACGACGCATCTTTAATGCCTTGAATCACATCCTGATCGATGATCACGGACTGGGTCAGCTTTTCGCCACCGTGAACGATGCGGTGACCTATCGAAGTGATAAGTGCAGACAGCTCTGGTTTTTGTGCCAGAATAGTTTTAACGATGAAGTTAAGTGCCTCGCTGTGTGCCGCGCCAGCGCCTAAGGCTTCTTCGTGTTTAGCGCCTTCCATCTTCCACTTAATGCGTGCTTCTGGCAGGTGGAAACATTCGGCAAAACCGGAGAGATATTCTTCACCATTTGCCGGATCGATAATGGCAAACTTGAGTGAAGAACTGCCGCAGTTCAGAACCAAAACTAACTTACTCGACATGGAAGGTCCTATTGGTTAAAAGTGGCGAAAAAAAACTCAATCAGACTATCAGCGTAGCGCATGAAAGCTGGTACATTAATGATGAACGTCAAGCTCACGGCAAATTTTGTCCAAAAGCAAAAAAAATTTATAAACTTTACGCCTTTTTTTGAACGTAGAGTGATTTTTGACTGGCCTTACTGCTAGCTAATAGCAACTTCGTAACAGCCATTCAACAATCGCGCACAGGATAACCAGTGTGCCTGTTAAAGACAAAATATTTTGAAGGATGTAAGGTAAAGTTGTTGAGTGGTCTATTTTGTTTAAATTTTATCTCCGAAGTTGAGGTCAACCATGGCTAATGAATCCGGCACCGTCGGTTGGTTTAAACTGTTCCAGTGTGGGCAGCATTATATGAAAACATGGCCTGCCGATAAGCGCCTGGCGGCCATTTTTCCGGAGAACCGTGTTTCACGTGCAACACGGTTTTCTATCCGCTTTATGCCGCCGCTGGCCGTTTTCGCCATGAGCTGGCAAATTGCGCTGGGCGGTCAGTTGGGCCCTGCCGTGGCGACCGCGCTGTTCGCCTGCAGCCTGCCAATGCAAGGGCTGTGGTGGTTGGGTAAGCGTTCCGTAACGCCATTACCGCCCACGCTGCTCAACTGGTTCCATGAAGTTCGCGAGAAACTGCAGGCCGCCGGCCAGGCCATCGCGCCAGTGGAAGGCAAACCCACGTATCAGTCGTTAGCCGATGTGCTGAAACGTGCTTTCAAGCAGCTTGATAAAACCTTCCTCGACGATCTTTAGCCTCCTGACCGGGTTTTCTGCGCATTTATCTGACGAAACCCGGTCTGGATCAAAGAAGCGTCTGCTTGCCGTACCGCCCTCAAGCCTGTTGTGCGATCCTTAGTCATCCCCTTCAAATTTCGTTACGCCCAGTGCGGCACAGGAGTTAATGATGGAAATGACCAATGCCCAGCGTTTGATCCTCTCTAATCAGTACAAAATGATGACCATGCTTGATCCCGATAACGCCGAGCGCTATCGCCGTCAGCAAACCATTATTGAGCGAGGCTACGGCTTGCAGATGCGTGAGTTGGACCGCGAATTTGGCGAGCTGACCGAAGCGGTTTGCCGCAGCATTATCGATATTATGGAGCTGCATCACGCGCTGCATGTGTCCTGGACAAATCTGAAAGATCCCACCGTCATTGAAGAACGCCGCCTGACCTTCCTCGGTTTTGATGCCGCCACAGAAGCCCGATATCTCGGCTATGTGCGCTTTATGGTGAATGTGGAAGGGCGCTACACCCATTTTGATTCCGGTACGCATGGCTTTAATGCCCAAACGCCGATGTGGGAAAAGTATCAACGCATGCTGACTGTGTGGCACACTTGTCCGCGGCAGTACCATCTGAGTGCGAATGAGATCGCGCAAATCATCAACGCCTGAGAAGGAAAAGCGTCGTGAAGTGTAAAGGTTTTCTGTTTGATTTGGACGGCACGCTGGTCGATTCATTACCGGTTGTCGAACGCGCCTGGTCTAATTGGGCATCACGCCACGGCATAGCAGCCGAAGAAGTGTTGAACTTCATTCATGGCAAGCAGGCTATCACCTCATTGCGCCACTTTATGGCCGGTTCTTCTGAAGAGGCCATTCAGCAGGAGTTCATCGCGCTGGAGAAGGTTGAGGCGGAAGATACCGACGGCATCGTTGCGTTGCCTGGCGCGGTTGAGCTGCTGGCAAGGTTGAATGAGCTGGATATTCCGTGGGCTATCGTCACCTCGGGCTCTGTTCCGGTGGCGTCTGCCCGCCGTAAAGCCGCGGGTTTGCCGGAGCCGGAAGCCTTTGTCACTGCCGAACGCGTGCAGAACGGCAAGCCTGAGCCCGATGCCTATCTGCTCGGCGCGCAGCTGCTGGAGCTTGAGCCGGAAGAGTGCGTGGTGGTGGAAGATGCCGCAGCCGGCATTCTTTCAGGCCTGGCAGCAGGTTGCCATGTGGTGGCAGTCAACGCACCGGCCGGATCGCCAAGGCTGGAAGATGTCGATATGCTGCTCTATTCGCTGGAAGAATTGGTGATCCACAAAAATGCTGACGGCAGTATTGATGTGCACAGAAAGCACTAAGACATGATGTAACCCCGCTATAGCGGGGTTTTTTTTATGCGATGATCTGTACCGCCATTCCCCTGTACAGAGATCCCCGTGAACAATGAGTTGATTTGGGTCCTCAGCCTGCTGGCGATCACCATTCTGTTGTTTATCTCCGGCAAATTACGCATGGATGTAATTGCGCTGTGTGTGATCGTTGCTTTTGTCCTCAGCGGAACCCTTACCCTGCAGGAAGCCACCCTCGGTTTCAGCGATCCCAACGTGATTCTTATTGCCGCCCTGTTTGTGATTGGCGAAGGCCTGGTGCGCACCGGCGTCGCGCTGAATATGGGGGAATGGCTGGTCAGGGTCGCGGGCAGTAGCGAAACGAAAATGCTGGTTTTTCTGATGCTGACGGTGGCCGGACTCGGGGCCTTTATGAGTTCGACCGGGGTGGTTGCCATCTTTATTCCGGTGGTGCTCAGCGTGTCGGCCAGAATGGGCAGTTCACCGGCCAGGCTGATGATGCCGTTGAGCTTCGCCGGTCTGATCAGCGGCATGATGACACTGGTCGCCACGCCCCCCAACCTGGTGGTGAACAGCGAATTGCTGCGCGAGGGGTTGACGGGATTTCGCTTCTTCGACGTTACGCCGGTGGGCATGGTGGCGCTGATCCTTGGCATTGGCTATATGCTGGTGGCACGCAAATGGCTGGCAGATCCCGGGCAGAAAGGTACAGGCCGAGCGCTGAGTTTCAGAAAAACGGCGGTGGATAGCCTTGAGGTTGCACCGGCAAAAAGTCAGGCTCCTCACGCAATTTTCTGTATGGCCCTGATGGTGGCGATGATGCTAACCAACGCCATTCCAAATCCGATCGCCGCGATAATTGCCTGCCTGCTGATGGGCAAATTCCGCTGTATAGATATGGAGAGCGCCTATCGGGCGATTCAGTGGCCGGGGCTGATCCTGATTATCGGCATGATGCCGTTTGCGTTAGCGCTGCAGAAAACCGGTGGGGTGACGTTGATCGTCGAGGGTTTGATGGATCTGGCGGGAGGCAAAAGTCCGCATGTGATGCTGCTGTGCCTGTTTATCCTTTGCGCCACCGTTGGACTGTTTATTTCCAACACCGCCACGGCGGTGCTGATGGCGCCGATCGGGATTGCCGCCGCGCAGCAGATGGGCCTGTCTCCCTATCCGTTTACCCTGATTATTGCGGTGGCCGCGTCCGCCGCCTTTATGACGCCAGTCTCCTCACCGGTGAACATGCTGGTGATGGGGCCTGGCGGCTATCGCTTCAGTGACTTTGTCAAAATTGGCGTACCCTTCACCCTGATGATCATGGTGGTCAGCGTATTGCTGGTGCCGGTACTGTTTCCCTTCTGACGTTACAGCGAATCCTGACTGATTTCATCCAGCGACAGGCTGAAGCTCGGGACAAACACCTCAACAAAGTAGTCCATTTCGGGGCTGTGGCGCTCGCTAAGGGTTTTCTCCAGCCGGGCTTTTGCCAGCTGAAATTCATGGTTACCGGCGGAGAGTTCTTCCAGACATTTCAGGTAGGCGCAAAGCGCATCAGCCTGTTTCACAATCGCTTTTTCTTCTTCGCTGTGCTGATGCTCATCAAGCAACGGCCGGTAAGCATTGCGCAGCTCTTCAGGCAGCATTTCAATCAGCTTTTGCTGGGCAATCTTTTCGATTTTTTTGTATTCATGGGCAATTTGCGCGTTGTAATACTTTACCGGCGTCGGTAAATCACCGGTCAGCACTTCGCTGGCGTCATGATAGATCGCCATCATCGCGATGCGTTCAGCATTCAGGTTGCCATTGAATTTTTGATTTTTGATCACCGCCAGCGCATGGGCGACCATTGCCACCTGCAGGCTGTGTTCGGAAACATTTTCAGTGCGCACGTTGCGCATCAGAGGCCAGCGATTGATCAGCTTAAGACGGGAAAGGTGGGCGAAAAAATGGCTCTGGTTCATGTGTGGCGATTTCCTGTAGCGTGACTGCGGGGAACGGACGGCTCCGTACCCCAAGCTGCCAGTATAACGCCATACTGATGACGGCGTCAGTGGCGGTTTTGCTACAGATTACTGACGGTAACCTTCGAGGAAGCGACCAAACTTGCTGATGGCCATTTCCAGATCGTTAACGTGAGGCAGGGTGACGATTCGGACATGGTCCGGATACGGCCAGTTAAAGGCGGAGCCCTGAACCAGCAGCACTTTTTCCTGCAGCAGGAAGTCCAGCACCATTTTCTGGTCGTCGTGCAGATTGAACTTCTTGGCGTCAATTTTTGGGAACATATACAGCGCGCCGTCAGGCTTAACGCAGCTGACGCCTGGAATCTCATTGATCAATTCCCATGCCCGGTTGCGCTGCTCATAGAGCCGACCGCCAGGGACGATAAACTCGCTGATGCTCTGGTAGCCGCCTAATGCCGTCTGAATCGCATGCTGTGCAGGCACGTTGGCGCACAGACGCATGGATGCCAGCATTTCCAGACCTTCGATATAGCCTTTTGCGTGCTTCTTCGGGCCATTCAACACCATCCAACCCTGGCGGAAACCGGCCACGCGATAGGTTTTGGACAGGCCGTTAAAGGTGATGGTCAGCAGGTCGGGGGCCAGCGTGGCAATAGAATGATGCTGTGCCGCGTCGTACAAGATTTTGTCGTAGATCTCATCAGCAAAAATAATCAAATTATGCTGACGTGCGATTTCCACCACTTCCATCAACAGCTCTTTGCTGTAAACCGCACCGGTCGGGTTATTGGGGTTAATAATCACGATGCCACGGGTGCGTGGGGTGATTTTACTGCGAATATCGTCGAGGTCCGGGAACCAGCCGGCGGATTCGTCACAGAGGTAATGCACCGCTTTGCCGCTGGAAAGAGACACGGCTGCGGTCCACAGTGGGTAATCCGGTGCCGGAACCAGCATCTCGTCGCCCATATTCAGCAACGCCTGCATCGACTGCACGATCAGTTCGGAAACGCCGTTGCCGATATAGACATCTTCCACGGTCATGTCGCGCATACCGCGCGCCTGATAATGCTGAACGATGGCTTTCCGGGCGGAGTAAAGGCCTTTTGAATCACAATAACCCTGCGCGCTCGGCAGATTACGGATCACATCTACCAGGATCTCATCGGGGGCTTCAAAACCAAACGGCGCTGGATTGCCGATATTCAGCTTAAGGACCTTATTGCCTTCTTCTTCAAGACGCTTTGCTTCTTTTAACACCGGTCCACGGATGTCGTAACACACGTTATCCAGTTTGCTTGATTTTTCAATTGGATTCATTTCTCTCGCCTTTGACTTGCAGAACTGCCTTCCTGCCATGGAAAACTAAACCAGCACAATGTACTCCTGTCTGCGGTGCTTTTGAAGGGCATCAGCAGGCTTTGGTGGCTTACCGGAAGAAAACGGTTTTGGCCGGGAGGAGGGAAGGGATGCAGCCGATGAGTTGGCATAAAATGCTGACTATTCTCATCATGCTGAAACTAAAAACTGAACCGCGAGTCTTCTTATTGAGGCGAAAGGGCACTAATGGGTCTTGAAAGAGTTAGATATGTAAGAATTTGGTAAAATTCGATGGATTGATGAACTCTGTAACTGTCAAAATTGTCTTAATTGACTGGTTAAAAATCAATCAGTTTGGCTTGGGGCTATTTTCAGGGGGTTACCCGCGTCGAAGTGGTCCACCTTTACCTTGAGTCAGGCACCCGGGCACGGAATGATAAATTTTTGTATCGGAAGGCCTGATAGCCGGGCTTCGGCCAATAAAATGTTACTTTACTGATAAGAATAATAGGATTGGGGCTTAAAAAGTAAACGACAGTATGGCAGGATAATAACCAGAGGACCTTGCGCCGTGCGTGCAGGTTTCTCAGGTGATATTACGTCGTATACTGTCACCGGTAAGCTTAAGTACGGCTTATCATTTTTCCGCTGTATCTGCAGCGTTCTGGTTTTTCAATTTTACATGGTTTTTTTACACTATCAGCACCGTAGTCAGGCATTACTGTCAGGCTGGCGGCGTTATTTGACCATATTAGTGCCGCTTTCTGTTTCTTATGAGTCAGTGCTGCACACCGAAGTGATGTATCAGATGGAACAAACTGTCATCGGCTCCACCTGCGGTTAATACCGGGGACATTCAGGCTGATGGAGTTTTGACGTCTGCGAGAAAAAGTAGTGCAACGTGCAGTTCAGCGCACCGCATTACGCCATTGTTATCACTGTATCCTATTGATACAGAAGGTAATGACACCAGGGTAGCTGTTCGTATAAATCTTATAAAGTGAAGAAAACATGACTAGTGCAAATCGTCCGATCCTCAATCTTGACCTCGATCTGCTGAGAACATTTGTTGCTGTTGCCGATCTGAACACCTTTGCTGCTGCGGCAGCTGCGGTTTGCAGAACGCAATCAGCGGTTAGCCAGCAGATGCAGCGTCTGGAACAACTGGTTGGCAAAGAACTGTTTGCCAGACATGGACGTAATAAATTACTGACGGAACATGGTATTCAGCTTCTTGGCTATGCCAGAAAGATCCTTCGTTTCAACGACGAAGCCTGTACTTCGTTGATGTACAGCAATATTCAGGGCGTACTGACTATCGGTGCTTCTGATGATACGTCTGATACCATCCTGCCTTTCTTGCTGAACCGCGTCACGTCTGTCTATCCCAAGCTGGCGATTGATGTGCGGGTGAAGCGCAATCCGTTCATGATGGAGATGTTAAATCAGGGTGAAGTGGACTTAGTTGTGACCACCTCGAGCCCGATGAACTTCGCCTTCCAGGTATTGCGTACTTCTCCGACCCTTTGGTATTGCGCCGCTGACTATATCTTCCAGCGCGGGGAAGCGATTCCTCTGGTACTGCTGGACGAGCCAAGCCCGTACCGTGATATGGCCATTGACCACCTCAACGAGGCTGGCATCCCATGGCGCATCTCTTATGTTGCTTCCACTCTTGCGGCCGTCCGCGCAGCGGTGAAAGCGGGTCTGGGCGTGACTGCACGTCCGGTTGAGATGATGAGTCCGGAACTGCGCGTAATGGGTGCGGCAGAAGGTCTGCCGGTTCTGCCTGATACCGAATACCTGCTGTGTCGTAATCCGGAAAGTGACAACGAGCTGGCGCTGGCCATCTTCAATGCCATGGAATCAAGCAACGATCCGTACAACCTGACGCTTGCCGCTCAGGATGCCGCTTCGCTGACGGATGAAGACGAGTAAGTTTCGCTGTAAAAGTTTATTTTTAGTTGTTAATTTTTAACGCTTAATAAGAACTATTTACGGAAATAAAGCCCTTCAGTGCATCTTTGCATTGAAGGGCTTTTTTATTGAAATTTTCTCGCCCTTTTTTGCCGCAAAATTCCCCGCAAATTTCTCTGCTGATGCAAAAACCCTCCGCGACAGATTTTCCCTGTTTTGGACAATTTCTGTCAGCGAAGAAACTATTTAGTGAATTGATTTTGCGCACTGAATTGCGCTGCTTTTTAACTCATAAAAGGCAAAAGTGTGTGCTGGATCAAAAAAATAGCCCCAATAAGGGGAAGGAAAACCCGCAGAATCCTGCCAAAATAGGCGTTGTTAAATCCGCGATCCGCACAGGGAAATACCCGCTACACTTTGACTGAGAAGCTGAACTGACTCGATTTAGCTCACTTTCTGCGCATCATATGTTAAATAAATGCTGCGGGTGTAAATTAATGTGTGGATACTTTTGTCAAAGTTGACAGAAGGTTATAGAAAGGAGTAAAAAACCACATAAAATCGCTGCCTAATCAAAAAAGTCAGCAAAGTTTATAAGGTTTTTTATTTTTCCCTTGAATCGATGGGGTAGGTCAACTGCCAATTACAGAGCAGAATACCGGGCACCCCGAGTTGAGTTAAGCAGAGCGTATGTCTACAACTACTGAAGTTATCGCCCATCACTGGGCTTTTGCCGTATTCCTGATCGTCGCAATTGGCCTTTGCTGCGCAATGTTGGCCGGAGCATGGTTTTTAGGCGGAAAAGCCCGTGGACGCTATACCAACACGCCTTTCGAGTCCGGAGCCCCTGCGGTAGGAACGACCCACCTTCGAATGTCTGCCAAGTTCTACCTGGTGGCCATGTTCTTCGTCATCTTCGACGTTGAAGCCCTCTATTTATACGCCTGGTCGACTGCCATCCGTGAAAGCGGCTGGATCGGCTTCGTGGAAGCCACAATTTTCATTTTGGTACTGCTGGCTGGTTTGGTTTATCTGGTGCGGATCCGCGCGCTGGATTGGGCTCCTGCACCTCGTCGTGTCGTTGTCAAACCCACTACCATCTCGCATTCCAACCGTCATACGCAGTAAAAGCGAGGCTTAAAGATGGACTATACGCTCACCCGCGCGGACCCGAACGGCGAGAATGACCGTTACCCATTACAGAAACAGGAGATCGTCACCGATCCCCTGGAAAAACACGTTCATCAAAACGTCTACATGGGCAAGTTAGAACATGCCATGCACGACATGGTGAACTGGGGACGCAAAAACTCACTCTGGCCGTTTAACTTCGGTCTCTCCTGCTGTTACGTCGAAATGACCACCTCGTTCACCTCAGTGCACGACGTGGCGCGTTTTGGTTCGGAAGTTATCCGTGCCTCGCCACGTCAGGCCGACTTTATGGTGGTTGCAGGAACCTGCTTCACCAAAATGGCACCGGTGGTTCAACGTCTGTATGACCAGATGCTGGAGCCAAAGTGGGTGATCTCGATGGGTGCCTGTGCCAACTCCGGCGGGATGTATGACATCTACTCGGTGGTGCAGGGCGTGGATAAGTTCCTGCCTGTTGACGTCTATATTCCAGGTTGCCCACCGCGCCCAGAAGCCTACATGCAGGCACTGCTGCTGCTGCAGGAATCCATTGGTAAAGAGCGTCGTCCGCTCTCGTGGGTGGTGGGCGATCAGGGTGTTTATCGCGCCAATATGCAGTCCGAGCGCGAAAGAAAGCAGGCTGAACGTATTGCCGTCACCAACCTGCGCACACCTGACGAAATTTAACCGCTACCGCCATTAAGACGTTGCGAGCCTTCGCAGCGTCAGAACAGCAGGTAGAGCAGTTTATGGATGCCCGGCAGCGTATAAAAATCACAACACGCGCACGGTCCATCCTGACGCCAATACTGAGCGCCTGCCTGCAGGCCCACAGGGTGAACAACTTATGACAGATTTGACCACGCAAGATCTCGCTCAGCCTGAATGGCAAACCCGTGATCACCAGGATGACCCGGTGATCGGCGAGCTGCGTAACCGTTTTGGGCCTGATGCCTTCACCGTTCAGCCTACCCGTACCGGCGTGCCGGTGGTGTGGGTGAAGCGTGAACAGCTGCTGGAGATCGTAGAATTCTTACGCAAGCTGCCAAAACCTTATGTGATGCTGTATGACTTACATGGGATGGATGAGCGTCTTCGTACTCACCGCGCCGGTTTACCTGCCGCGGATTTTTCCGTTTTCTATCACTTCATTTCCATTGAACGTAACCGTGACATCATGCTCAAGGTGGCGTTGTCTGAAAACGACCTGCATGTGCCAACCGTCACCAAAATTTTCGCCAATGCCAACTGGTACGAGCGTGAAACCTGGGAAATGTTCGGCATCACCTTTGATGGCCACCCGCACCTGACGCGCATCATGATGCCGCAGGACTGGGAAGGGCATCCGCTGCGTAAAGACTATCCGGCACGCGCCACCGAATTCGATCCGTTTGAGCTGACCAAGAAAACGGAAGATTTGGCGATGGAGCAGATGACCTTCAAGCCGGAAGACTGGGGCATGAAGCGGGGCAACGCGACTGAGGACTTTATGTTCCTCAACCTCGGGCCTAACCACCCGTCAGCGCACGGTGCTTTCCGCATCATTCTGCAGCTGGATGGCGAAGAGATTGTCGACTGTGTGCCGGACGTGGGTTACCACCACCGTGGCGCAGAGAAGATGGGTGAACGTCAGTCCTGGCACAGCTACATTCCTTACACTGACCGCATCGAATACCTTGGCGGTTGCGTAAACGAAATGCCGTACGTGCTGGCGGTTGAAAAGCTGGCCGGTATCAAGGTGCCCGAGCGCGTTGACGTTATCCGCGTGATGCTTTCAGAGCTGTTCCGTATAAACAGCCACCTGCTGTATATCTCGACCTTTATTCAGGACGTTGGGGCGATGTCTCCGGTGTTCTTTGCCTTTACCGATCGCCAGAAAATTTACGACGTGGTTGAAGCCATCACCGGTTTCCGTATGCATCCGGCCTGGTTCCGCATTGGCGGCGTGGCGCACGACCTGCCGAAAGGCTGGGAAGGCCTGCTGCGTGAGTTCATCAACTGGCTGCCAAAACGTCTGAAGGCGTACGAGCAAACCGCGCTGAAAAACTCGGTGTTGATCGCCCGTTCGAAAGGCGTTTCTGCCTACAACATGGAAGAAGCGTTAGCCTGGGGCACCACCGGCGCCGGTCTGCGTGCGACGGGGCTGGACTTCGATGTGCGTAAATGGCGTCCGTACTCCGGCTACGAAAACTTCGACTTCGAAATTCCGATTGGCGATGGCGTGAGCTGTGCTTACACCCGTGTGATGCTGAAGATGGAAGAGATGCGCCAGAGTCTGCGCATTCTTGAACAGTGTCTGAACAACATGCCGGAAGGCCCGTTCAAAGCGGATCACCCGCTGACAACGCCGCCACCGAAAGAGCGCACGCTGCAGCATATCGAAACCCTGATTACTCACTTCCTGCAGGTGTCGTGGGGCCCGGTGATGCCGGCCAACGAATCCTTCCAGATGATTGAAGCGACGAAAGGGATCAACAGTTACTACCTGACCAGCGACGGCAGCACCATGAGCTACCGCACCCGTGTGCGCACGCCGAGCTTCCCGCACCTGCAGCAGATCCCGTCAGTGATCAACGGCAGCCTGGTATCCGATCTGATCGTATACCTCGGTAGTATCGATTTTGTTATGTCAGACGTGGACCGCTAATTATGCACGATCAAAGAATTGCGATCGAAACGATCGAGGATAACAACGCTTTTGTGCTGAGCACGTTGGAACGTGACGCTATCGAGCATGAGAAGCACCATTACGAAGATGCCCGCGCCGCGTCGATTGAAGCACTGAAAATTGTGCAGAAACAGCGTGGCTGGGTGCCGGATGGCGCGATCCATGCCATTGCTGATGTGCTGGGCATTCCAGCCAGTGATGTAGAAGGCGTGGCAACGTTTTACAGCCAGATCTTCCGTCAGCCGGTCGGCCGTCACGTGATCCGCTATTGCGACAGCGTGGTGTGCCACATCACCGGTTTCCAGGGCATTCAGGCCGCGTTAGAAGACAACCTGAATATCAAACCTGGCCAGACCACGGCGGATGGCCGCTTTACGCTGCTGCCAACCTGCTGCCTCGGCAACTGTGACAAGGGCCCGACGATGATGGTGGACGAAGATACGCACGTTCACCTGACGCCGGAAAACATCGTCAACTTACTGGAGCAGTATCAATGACATTCAAACAGATCATTCGTACTGCCGAAATGCATCCGCTGACCTGGCGTCTGCGTGACGACAAGCAGCCGGTGTTCTTTGACGAATACCGCAGCAAAAACGGTTACGCCGGTGCTGATAAAGCGCTGAAAACCATGTCACAGGATGAAATTGTGGCAGCGGTAAAAGACTCCGGCCTGAAAGGTCGCGGTGGCGCAGGCTTCTCAACCGGTTTGAAGTGGAGCCTGATGCCGAAAGACGAATCCATGAACATCCGTTACCTGCTGTGTAACGCCGATGAAATGGAGCCGGGCACCTATAAAGACCGTCTGTTGATGGAGCAAATGCCGCACCAGCTGGTGGAAGGCATGCTGATCAGTGCATTCGCGCTGAAAACCTACCGTGGCTACATCTTCCTGCGCGGCGAATACATCGAAGCAGCAGTGAACTTACGTCGGGCGATTGCGGAAGCGACCGAAGCCGGTTACCTGGGGAAAAATATCCTTGGAACCGGTTTTGACTTCGAGCTGATCGTTCACACCGGTGCGGGCCGTTATATCTGTGGTGAAGAAACCGCGCTGATTAACTCGCTGGAAGGACGTCGCGCTAACCCGCGCTCCAAGCCGCCATTCCCTGCATCTGCAGGTGCCTGGGGCAAGCCGACCTGCGTGAACAACGTGGAAACCCTGTCTAACGTTCCGGCGATCCTCGCCAACGGCGTTGACTGGTACAAAGGCATTTCAACCAGCGATGACACCGGCACCAAAATGATGGGCTTCTCCGGTCGGGTAAAAAACCCAGGCGTCTGGGAGCTGCCGTTTGGCACCACCGCCCGTGAGATCCTTGAGGATTACGCCGGCGGCATGCGCGATGGCCTGAAATTCAAAGCCTGGCAGCCAGGCGGTGCAGGGACGGACTTCCTGACCGAATCTCATCTCGACCTGCCGATGGAATTTGCCAGCATTGGTAAAGCCGGAAGTCGTCTGGGAACGGCGCTGGCGATGGCCGTCGATCACGAAATCGGCATGGTGTCGCTGGTGCGTAACCTGGAAGAGTTTTTTGCCCGTGAATCCTGCGGCTGGTGTACGCCATGCCGTGATGGCCTGCCGTGGAGTGTGAAAATCCTCCGCGCGCTGGAGCGCAAAGAAGGGCAGCCGGGCGATATCGAAACCCTGCTGCAACTTTGCCGCCAGCTCGGCCCGGGTAAAACCTTCTGTGCGCACGCGCCAGGTGCAGTAGAGCCACTGCAAAGCGCGATCAAATATTTCCGCGAAGAGTTTGAGGCGGGTATCGCGCCTCAGGTCTATAGCAATGCGCACGCGATTGCCGGTATCCAGCCAAACCTGTTAAAGGCGCGCTGGTAACACTGCAGATTTGAATTGATTAACGCTCGTCTCAGACGAGCCTTACGGAAGCATGTTCACTATGGCTACAATTCATGTAGACGGTAAAGAATATGATGTTGATGGTGCGGACAACCTGCTTCAGGCTTGCCTCTCCCTCGGCTTAGATATTCCTTATTTTTGCTGGCACCCGGCGCTCGGTAGCGTCGGTGCCTGCCGCCAGTGTGCGGTGAAGCAATTCCAGAATGCCGAAGATACCCGTGGTCGCCTGGTGATGTCCTGTATGACACCAGCGTCCGACGGGACGTTCATCTCGATTGACGATGGCGAAGCGAAAGAGTTCCGCGAAAGCGTGGTGGAGTGGCTGATGACCAACCACCCACACGATTGTCCGGTCTGCGAAGAGGGCGGTAACTGCCACCTTCAGGATATGACCGTGATGACCGGCCACAGCTTCCGTCGCTACCGCTTCACTAAACGTACTCACAGAAATCAGGATCTCGGCCCGTTCATTTCCCATGAAATGAACCGCTGTATCGCCTGTTATCGCTGCGTGCGTTACTACAAAGATTATGCCGACGGCACCGATCTGGGTGTCTATGGCGCTCACGACAACGTCTACTTCGGTCGTCCGGAAGACGGTACGCTGGAAAGCGAATTCTCCGGTAACCTGGTCGAAGTCTGCCCAACCGGCGTGTTTACCGATAAAACGCACTCAGAGCGTTATAACCGTAAATGGGACATGCAGTACGCCCCAAGCATCTGCCAGCAGTGCAGTATCGGTTGTAACACCAGCCCGGGTGAGCGTTATGGCGAAATTCGCCGCATCGAGAACCGCTATAACGGCGTCATCAACCACTATTTCCTCTGTGACCGTGGCCGCTTTGGTTATGGCTATGTGAACCTGAAAGATCGTCCACGCCATCCTATGCAGCGCCGCGGAAATGACTGGATCGCGCTGAATGCCGATCAGGCCATGCAGGGTGCCGCAGACGTGTTGCGTCAGGCGAAGAAAGTGATCGGTATCGGTTCACCGCGTGCCAGCGTAGAGAGCAACTTTGCGCTGCGTGAGCTGGTCGGTGCCGCAAACTTTTCCACCGGTATTCCGGCAGCCGAGCAGGCGCGTCTGGAGCTGATGCTGAACGTACTGCGCGACAGTGGTGTCCACACCCCGGCGCTGCGTGAAATTGAAAGCTACGATGCGGTGCTGGTGCTCGGCGAAGATCTGACTCAGGTCGGTGCGCGCGTTGCGCTCTCGGTGCGTCAGGCGGTGAAAGGGAAATCGCGTGAGATGGCAGCGGCACAGAAAGTGGCAGACTGGCAGATCGCGGCGATCCTCAACATCGGTCAGAACGCCAAGCATCCGCTGTTCGTCACTAATGTCGATAAAACCCGTCTGGATGACATCGCCGCGTGGACCTACTGCGCGCCGGTCGAAGATCAGGCGCGTTTAGGTTTCGCGATCGCTAACGCGCTGGACGAAACGGCACCGGCGGTGAGCGGCATCGATCGTTCACTGGCAGGCAAAATTGATGTGATCGTTCAGGCGCTGGCCGGCGCAAGAAAGCCACTGATTATCTCTGGCGTTCATGCGGGCAGCGAAGCGATGATTCAGGCGGCGGCCAACGTGGCGAAAGCGCTGAAAGGACGCGGATCGGACGTGGGTATCACGCTGCTGGCCGGTGCGGCAAACAGCGTTGGCCTCGGCCTGATTGGCGGTAACCCGCTGGAAACGGCGCTGGACGAACTGGAAAGCGGCGCAGCCGATGCGGTTATCGTGCTGGAAAACGACCTTTATCGTCAGGCTCCGAAAGCAAAAGTCGATGCGGCGCTGAGCAACGTCTCCAACGTGATCGTCATCGATCACCAGCGGACAGCGACCACGGAAAAAGCCGGTTTGATCCTCTCAACGGCCAGCTTCGCGGAAAGCGATGGCACCGTGGTGAATCAGGAAGGCCGCGCACAGCGCTTCTTCCAGGTTTATGACCCGGCTTACTATGACACCACCGTTGAAATGCTGGAAAGCTGGCGCTGGCTGCACTCGCTGTCCAGCACCATCACCAGCCGTCAGCCGGACTGGACGCAACTGGATCACGTGATTGATGCCTGTATTGCGGCACTGCCGCAGCTGGCGGGGATCAAGGACGCGGCACCGGATGCCAGCTTCCGTATTCGTGGTCAGAAACTGGCCCGTTCCCCGGCGCGTTCAAGTGGTCGTACCGCGATGCGCGCCAATATCAGCGTGCACGAACCGCGTCAGCCGCAGGACAAAGACACCATGTTCGCCTTCTCCATGGAAGGGAACAACCAGCCGTCTGCCGCCCGTTCGCAGATCCCGTTTGCCTGGGCGCCAGGCTGGAACTCCCCACAGGCCTGGAACAAATTCCAGGACGAAGTGGGCGGAAAACTGCGTAACGGCGATCCGGGCGTGCGTCTGTTTGAAGCCGGCGATGCGCAGCTTGACTGGTTTGATGCGGTTCCCGAGGTGTTTGCCGGTCAGGCAAATAACTTCCGCGTCGCGCCTTACTTCCACCTGTTCGGCAGTGAAGAGATGACCCAGCGCTCCGGCGTGATCCAGCAGCGCATGCCTGAGGCCTATGTGATGGTGAACCCGGCGGATGCGGCAACGCTTGGCGTCAATGCCGGGACGGAAGTCGAGTTCAGCTGTGCCGGTGAAACCCTGCGTCTTCCCGTGCGTTTCTCTGAAACGTTGCAGGCAGGGCAGGTTGGTCTGCCATTAGGTCTGCCGGGTATCCCGCCATTCCTGTTGGGTGCCAACATTGACAATCTGCAGGAGGCGGCACAATGAGCTGGCTGACACCGGAAGTTATCGATGTTCTGATTGCCGTAGGTAAAGCGTTAGTGATCCTGTTTGTGGTCGTTGGCTGTGGCGCATTTATGAGCTTTGGCGAACGTCGTCTGCTTGGTCTGTTCCAGAACCGTTACGGACCAAACCGCGTTGGCTGGGGCGGCTCGCTTCAGCTGGTGGCGGACATGATCAAAATGTTCTTCAAAGAAGACTGGACGCCGCCGTTTACCGACCGGGTGATCTTTACCCTGGCGCCAATGATTGCCTTCACCTCTTTACTGCTGGCGATGGCTATCGTGCCGGTGACCTCCACCTGGATGGGCGCGGACCTGAATATCGGTCTGCTGTTCTTCCTGATGATGGCGGGTCTGGCGGTGTATGCGGTGCTGTTTGCTGGCTGGTCCAGTAACAACAAATACTCCCTGCTGGGCGCGATGCGTGCCTCGGCGCAGACCCTGAGCTACGAAGTGTTCCTCGGCCTGTCGCTGATGGGCGTTGTCGCACAGGCCGGTTCGTTCAATATGGTCGATATCGTCAACAGCCAGCAACATTTGTGGAATATCGTGCCACAGTTCCTTGGCTTCCTGACCTTCGCCATTGCCGGCGTTGCGGTATGTCACCGTCATCCATTTGACCAGCCGGAAGCCGAGCAGGAACTGGCCGACGGTTACCACATTGAATATGCCGGTATGAAGTTCGGCCTGTTCTTCGTCGGTGAGTATGTCGGTATCGTGACGGTTTCTTCGCTGATCGTAACGCTGTTCTTCGGCGGCTGGAACGGTCCATGGTTGCCACCGGTTATCTGGTTCGCCATCAAAACGGCGTTCTTCATGATGATGTTCATTCTGATCCGTGCTGCGTTACCGCGCCCACGCTATGACCAGGTGATGTCGTTCGGCTGGAAAGTTTGTTTGCCGTTGACGCTGTTGAACCTGCTGGCAACTGCCGCAGTGATTCTTTACAACGCGCAGTAAGGGGTAAAGATAATGACATTAAAAGACCTGGTGGTGGGATTCGGCACCACGGTTCGCAGTATCTTCCTGATTGGGATGAACGCGTTCGCCAAGCGTGAAACCATGATGTATCCGGAAGAGCCGGTTTATCTGCCGCCACGGTACCGTGGCCGTATCGTGTTAACCCGCGATCCGGACGGCCAGGAACGCTGCGTAGCCTGTAACCTGTGTGCGGTAGCCTGTCCGGTTGGCTGTATTTCGTTGCAGAAAGCAGAAACGCAGGATGGACGCTGGTATCCAGAATTTTTCCGTATCAACTTCTCGCGCTGCATCTTCTGTGGCCTGTGTGAAGAGGCTTGCCCGACCACTGCGATTCAGCTTACCCCAGACTTCGAACTGGGCGAGTTTAAGCGTCAGGATCTGGTGTACGAAAAAGAAAACCTGCTGATTTCCGGCCCGGGTAAATACCCGGAATATAACTTTTACCGGATGGCGGGTATGGCGATCGACGGGAAAGACAAGGGCGACGCTGAAAACGAAGCCAAACCTATCGACGTCAAGGGCTTGTTACCTTAAGGAGCCAGGCATGGAATTTGCTTTTTATCTTTGCGGACTGGTGGCGGTGCTGACAACGTTGCGAGTTATCACCCACACCAACCCGGTCCACGCACTGCTGTATCTGATCATCTCCCTGCTGGCCGTTGCCGGGGTGTTTTTCTCGCTCGGGGCTTACTTTGCCGGTGCGCTGGAAATCATCGTTTATGCCGGTGCGATCATGGTGCTGTTCGTCTTTGTGGTCATGATGCTGAACCTCGGTGAGAGCGTGCAAGCGCAGGAACGCGAGTGGCTGAAACCGACCGTGTGGATCGGACCCGGCGTCCTGTCGCTGGTGCTGCTGGGCGTGATGATTTACGCCATCCGCTCCGTTAACGACCAGGGCATTGATGGCACGATGATCGACGCGAAAGCGGTCGGCATCAGCCTGTTTGGTCCTTATGTTCTGGCGGTTGAACTGGCTTCCATGCTGCTGCTGGCGGGTCTGGTGGTGGCTTACCACATCGGACGCGAACAGCGTCAGGGCGAAGTCCTGAGCAACCGTCCGGGTGACGCACCGAAAAGCAACAAGGAGGAACGCGCATGATCCCTCTTCAACACGGCCTGATTCTGGCAGCCATCCTGTTTGTCCTTGGACTGACGGGCGTGGTAATCCGTCGTAACCTGCTGTTTATGTTGATTAGCCTTGAAATCATGATTAACGCCGCAGCACTGGCGTTCGTGGCCGCGGGCAGCTACTGGGGACAGGCAGACGGACAGGTGATGTATATCCTGGCGATCAGCCTTGCTGCTGCCGAGGCCAGTATTGGCCTGGCGCTGCTGCTTCAGCTCCATCGTCGCAGCCAGAACCTCAACATTGATAAAGTGAGCGAGATGCGCGGATGAATCTTCTCTATTTAACAGTACTTTTTCCGCTGATTGGCTTTCTGCTGCTGGCCTTTTCTCGCGGCCGCTGGTCAGAAAATCTTTCGGCCACTGTGGGTATGGGTTCCGTCGGTCTGGCGGCGCTGACCACGGTCTTCGTTGGCATGGACTTCTTCAGTCAGGGTCAGGCACCTTACACTCAGGCGCTGTGGACCTGGATGCAGGTTGGCAACTTTAAGATCGACGTCAACTTCACGCTGGACGGCCTGTCGCTGACCATGTTGTCGGTGGTGACCGGTGTGGGCTTCTTTATCCACATGTTCGCCTCCTGGTATATGCGTGGAGAAGAGGGCTATTCCCGCTTCTTCGCCTATACCAACCTGTTTATCGCCAGCATGGTGGTTCTGGTGCTGGCCGATAACCTGATGCTGATGTATCTGGGTTGGGAAGGGGTGGGCCTCTGCTCTTACCTGCTGATTGGCTTCTATTACACCGACCCGAAAAACGGCGCGGCGGCGATGAAAGCTTTCATCATCACCCGTGTGGGTGACGTGTTCCTGGCCTTTGCGTTGTTCATTCTTTACAACGAGCTGGGTACGCTGAACTTCCGTGAAATGGTCGAGCTGGCGCCTGCGCACTTCGCTGCAGACAATCATATGTTGCAGTGGGCAACGTTGATGCTGCTGGGTGGTGCCGTCGGTAAATCAGCACAGCTGCCGCTGCAAACGTGGCTGGCGGATGCGATGGCCGGTCCAACGCCGGTTTCGGCGCTGATCCACGCGGCAACCATGGTGACCGCCGGTGTCTATCTGATTGCACGTAGCCACGGTCTGTTCCTGCTGACGCCTGAAGTGCTGCATTTAGTGGGCATTGTCGGCGCGATCACCCTGGTGCTGGCCGGTTTTGCTGCGCTGGTGCAGACCGATATCAAACGCGTTCTCGCTTACTCAACCATGAGTCAGATTGGATACATGTTCCTCGCACTGGGCGTTCAGGCCTGGGATGCGGCGATCTTCCACCTGATGACCCATGCGTTCTTTAAAGCGCTGCTGTTCCTCTCTTCCGGTTCGGTGATCCTCGCCTGCCATCACGAGCAGAATATCTTCAAGATGGGTGGCCTGCGTAAAAGCATCCCGCTGGTCTACGTCTGCTTCCTGGTGGGTGGCGCGGCGCTGTCAGCCCTGCCGCTGATTACCGCTGGCTTCTTCAGTAAGGACGAAATCCTTGCTGGCGCGCTGGCGAACGGCCATCTGACGCTGATGGTGGCAGGTCTGGTGGGGGCATTTATGACCTCGCTGTATACCTTCCGAATGATCTTCATCACCTTCCATGGCGAAGAGAAAATTCATGCACATGCCGGCAAAGGGATTACCCATCACCTGCCGCTGATTGTGCTGCTTATCCTCTCAACCTTTATTGGCGCAATGATCGTGCCGCCGCTGAAAGGCGTTCTGCCGGATACCACCGAACTGGCGCACGGCAGCGTGCTGGCACTGGAAATCACCTCTGGCGTGGTGGCTATTGTCGGTATCCTGCTGGCGGCCGCCCTGTGGTTAGGCAAACGCACGCTGGTAACCAGCATCGCCAAAAGCGCGCCGGGTCGTTTCTTCTCGACCTGGTGGTTTGCGGCCTGGGGCTTCGACTGGCTGTACGACAAAGTGTTCGTTAAGCCTTATCTGTTCGTCGCCTGGGTGCTGAAACGCGATCCACTCGATGGCCTGATGAGTCTGCCTGCTCTGTTCTCCCGTCTGGCGAACAAAGGGCTGGTGGTCAGCGAAAACGGCTATCTGCGCTGGTATGTCGCGTCAATGAGCGTGGGTGCCGTGGTGGTACTGGCGCTGCTGATGACGATCTAAAGGTTAGTGAGCGGGGTAAGGCGGTCTGCCTTACCCCATCAAAGAATTGTGAAAAAATTCCCCTGACCGGGGGACTAAAGAAGGGAAGAAAACCGCCATGTTATTACCCTGGCTTATATTAATCCCGTTCATCGGTGGCCTGCTTTGCTGGCAGCTTGAGCGCTTCGGCGCAAAAGTTCCGCGCTGGATAGCCCTGATCTCAATGGGATTGACGCTGGCGCTCTCATTGCAACTCTGGTTGCAGGGCGGCTACTCACTGACTCAGGCCGCCGGCATTCCGCAGTGGCAGTCTGAATTCTTCGTCTCGTGGATCCCACGTTTTGGTATTAACGTGCATCTGGCGCTGGATGGTCTCTCACTGCTGATGGTGGTGCTGACCGGCCTGCTGGGCGTGATGGCGATCCTCTGTTCGTGGAATGAAATTGAAAAATGGCAGGGCTTCTTCCACCTGAACCTGCTGTGGATCCTCGGCGGCGTGATCGGCGTGTTCCTTGCCATCGACATGTTCCTGTTCTTCTTCTTCTGGGAAATGATGCTGGTGCCGATGTACTTCCTGATCGCCTTGTGGGGTCACAAAGCATCGGACGGTAAAACGCGTATCAGCGCAGCGACCAAGTTCTTCATCTATACCCAGGCCAGCGGCCTGATTATGTTGATTGCGATTCTGGGCTTGGTGTTTGTGCATTACAACGCGACCGGCGTCTGGACCTTCAACTACGAAGAGCTGTTGAAAACGCCGATGTCGCAGCACGTTGAATATCTGCTGATGCTGGGCTTCTTTATCGCCTTCGCGGTGAAAATGCCGGTGGTTCCGCTGCACGGCTGGTTACCGGATGCACACAGTCAGGCGCCAACCGCCGGTTCGGTTGACCTGGCAGGCATCCTGTTGAAAACCGCGGCCTACGGTCTGCTGCGTTTCGCCCTGCCGCTGTTCCCGAATGCGTCGCACGATTTCGCCCCAATTGCGATGGTGCTGGGCCTGATCGGTATCTTCTACGGCGCGTGGATGGCGTTCTCGCAGTACGACATTAAGCGTCTGATTGCCTACACCTCCATTTCGCACATGGGCTTCGTGCTGATTGCTATCTACACCGGCAGCCAGTTGGCGTTCCAGGGCGCAGTGGTGCAGATGATTGCTCACGGTCTGTCGGCCGCCGCACTGTTCATCCTTTGTGGTCAGCTGTATGAGCGTCTGCATACCCGTGATATGCGTCAGATGGGCGGCCTGTGGTCACGCATCAAATGGTTACCGGGTCTGTCACTGTTCTTCGCGGTTGCCAACCTGGGTATGCCAGGCACCGGTAACTTCGTCGGGGAATTTATGATCCTGACCGGAAGCTTCAAAACCGTGCCGGTGACTATCGTTATCGCGACCTTCGGTCTGGTGTTCGCGTCTGTTTACTCGCTGGTCATGATGCAACGTGCTTATTACGGCGCACCAAAATCAGAAACGCCTCTGCGCGGCATGAATGCCCGTGAGTTCCTGATGATTATGGTGCTGGTGGTTCTGCTGGTGCTGCTGGGTGTTTATCCACAGCCGATTCTGGACACCTCACATGCTGCGATGAGTAACATTCAGCAGTGGTATACCGCTTCAATTACAACTACAAGGCCGTAATTCGCCATGACAATAACTCCTCAACAATTGATCGCGCTTCTGCCGCTGCTGATCGTCGGATTGACGGTGGTAGTTGTGATGCTGTCCATTGCGTGGCGACGCAACCACTTCGTCAATGCCACGCTGGCGGTGATTGGCCTGAACATTGCGCTGTTCTCGCTGTACTTTGTCGGCCAGGCTGGCCCGATGGACGTCACGCCGCTGCTGCGTGTGGATGGGTATTCGATGCTGTATACCGGACTGGTGATCCTTGCCAGCCTGGCGACCTGCACCTTTGCTTATCCATGGCTGGCGGGCTACCCGGATAACCGCGAAGAGTTCTATCTGCTGGTGCTGATTGCTGCAATGGGCGGCATCGTGCTGGCCAGCGCCAATCATATGGCGTCGCTGTTTATCGGCATTGAACTGATTTCCCTGCCGCTGTTCGGCCTGGTCGGCTATGCCTTCCAGCAAAAACGCTCGCTGGAAGCCAGTATCAAATACACCATCATGTCTGCCGTGGCATCGTCCTTCCTGCTGTTCGGGATGGCGTTGATTTACGCGGACTCCGGTAACCTGAGCTTTGTGGCACTGGGCAAGAGCCTGAACGACGGCATTATCCATGCGCCGCTGTTGCTGGCGGGTCTGGGGATGATGATTGTCGGACTGGGCTTCAAGCTGTCGCTGGTGCCTTTCCAGCTGTGGACGCCGGATGTCTACCAGGGTGCGCCTGCACCGGTATCAACTTTCCTGGCAACCGCCAGCAAAATTGCCATCTTCGGTGTGGTGATGCGCCTGTTCCTCTATGCGCCGGTGGCGGATAGCGAAGCCGTGCGGACGGTACTGGCGATTATCGCGGTGGCCTCGATTCTGTTTGGTAACCTGATGGCGATCTCGCAGAGCAACATTAAGCGTCTGCTGGGTTACTCGTCCATCGCTCACCTCGGTTATCTGCTGGTGGCGCTGATTGCGATTCAGACGCACCAGATGTCGCTGGAAGCTACCGGTGTTTACCTGGCCGGTTACCTGTTCAGCAGCCTCGGTGCGTTTGGCGTGGTCAGCCTGATGTCCAGCCCATACCGTGGGCCGGATGCTGACTCGCTGTACTCTTACCGTGGTCTGTTCTGGCACCGTCCAATCCTGTCAGCGGTGATGACGGTGATGATGCTGTCACTGGCCGGTATCCCGATGACGCTGGGCTTTATTGGTAAGTTCTACATCATCGCAGTCGGTGTCGGTGCACACCTGTGGTGGCTGACGGGTGCGGTTGTGGTCGGTAGTGCGATTGGTCTTTATTACTATCTGCGCGTTACCGTCAGCCTGTACCTGAATCCGCCAGAGCTGTTGCAGCGTGATACGCCGGCTAACTGGGCCTTCACGGCCGGTGGTGTGGTGGTGCTGATTTCCGCGATTATGGTGCTGCTGCTGGGTATCTATCCTCAGCCACTGATTTCGCTGGTGCAGATGGCGCAACCGTTGATGTAATCAACGTTGACCACCGAAAAACGGGCTCACATGAGCCCGTTTTTTTTCGCCTGCGTTCGGGTAAATAGCGCGCCGCATGCTAGCTTTAAAACATCGTTCCTTGCGGAGACGGCGGGTGATAAGACTGATCTTTTTGCTGATGGGCGCCCGCGCGCTGCGCCCCCGATGGCTGCTGCTGGCCGTGATGGGGCTGCTGCTGATTGCGCTCTCCGTGGCAATTTTTATCGATATGGCCGGGGATGGACGTCTTTCAGTGCCGCTGGATACGCTGGCCATCTTGCTGGTAGTAGAGGGCATTGTGCAGCTTCTGTCCGGCTGGCTGATTGGCACCCGCGTTTATCTTCCTGCGCTGGCAAAAGGCATTGGCTTTCTGTTTATTGCGTTTCTGGTGTTTGACGTGCCCTGGGATAATAACCTGCTGGCATCGTTACTGTTTGGCGTGGCCTTTCTAGGCGATGGCCTGTTTCGGATTGCCTCTTCGCTGGTACTACAAGGCCGGCGATGGCGCAGAGGGGTGCTGATTGGCAGCATCGAAATCGTCCTCAGTCTGATCGTCTTCAGCAACTGGCCGTTCCATCATCACATCACGG
Source organism: Erwinia billingiae Eb661 (assembly GCF_000196615.1). Lineage (NCBI taxonomy): Bacteria > Pseudomonadati > Pseudomonadota > Gammaproteobacteria > Enterobacterales > Erwiniaceae > Erwinia > Erwinia billingiae. The sequence goes on along the minus strand of NC_014306.1, from coordinate 3,441,099 downwards.
TTCCGTTGTGCTTTGCCCTTCTGCTGCTGATGTCCGGCTATTCGCTGCTGGTGATGGCGCGGAATGTCTGGCTGTTAGGGGAGAACGCCTCGGTGATGTCGCTGCCTCTGTTCACTGCTCAGGGAATGCGTGGCCAGCAATCAACCGATTATATCCATCCTCCTTTCCCCCACCGGCCGGCGGTCACGCCGCTCAATATTCATGTCTGGACGCCGGTGGGATCGTCGGTGGTCAAGGATCGACGGCTGGTTATCGATCGCTATATTGCCGCCGTCGATCAACACGGGGTGATCTCGACCGGACATGCCGCGCTGGAGATGGGGGAGCTGTATATCAGCCATTACCCGCTGCAGCTGATTGACCGCGACAGCGGGAATTTCCGTGCCGTGCTCCGGGCCGGCGAAGAGAATGATGTTCCCGGCCGGTTTTTACCCTCGCTGCCTGAGGAAATTGTGGCCTGGTGCGCACCGGACCGGCTGATCGCTTTTCGCATTTATAATGCTGAGGCGTTAAAAAACTACTGGCAGCGCTACGCGACGGATACCACCTATAATCTCACCTCGCGCAACTGCTCAACCACGGTGATCCACGCGCTGGATGTGGCGATTGAAGGAGTGCTGGGCAACAGAACCCTCGTCGGGCTGAGAATGCTGTGTGACCCGAACTTCTGGCTACTCGGATTGGTCAGGGGCAGGGCAGAAGAGATGACCTGGACGCCGGGGCTGGTCCATGATTATGTCCTGCTGCTGAAAAGGGTGATCGAGCCCGAAACGAGCCGCGCCTGGCATAAGCGACTGGGCGAGGCGGTGGCATTACGGCGGGCGGTGAGTAAGAAACTCAAATCGGATAACACCCAGATGTAACCACAAGTTCTGACTGTCGTGGCCTGCAAGAAATCTTGTTAAGTGGGCAGCAGTGTTCTGGCAAAGAAACCTGTACATTATTGAGATGTCTGAATAATGGAGCAGAGAGTATGGAAGTGTACTGGCAGGATCTACACCACAGTGAGCTGAGTGTGGCTCAGCTTTATCAGCTGCTGGCGCTGCGGAATGCGGTGTTTGTGGTGGAACAGAATTGTCCGTATCAGGATCTTGACGGGGCTGATTTACAGGGCGAGAACCGCCATCTGCTGGCGATATTCGATCAGCAACTGCTGGCCTATGCCCGCATCCTCGCGCCAGAGTCGGCGGACAAGCCGGTGAAGATTGGCAGAGTGATTGTCTCAAGCGAAGCCCGGGGGCTGAGTCTGGGACACCGTCTGATGGAACAGGCCGTTGCCACCTGCGAGCATTTCTGGCCGCAGCACAAAATCTTCCTGTCGGCGCAGGCCCACCTGCAGGATTTCTATGGTCGGTTTGGTTTTGAGCCGGTCAGCGAAGAATATCTGGAAGATAATATCCCGCACATTGATATGCAAAAATAGACACAACACGTCCCTGAGCGCTGACTGGAACGAAGATAAGGTCAGGAACGGCGGGAGAAAAGGGGCGTTGATGGCTGAGAATGCCCGATTGGTTGTCTTAACGCAGCAGGCATTCTCAGTGAAATGTTGAGACGGTTACTTTTTCTTGTAAACATCAGCCGTAGCGTGGACCTTTTTATTGGTATTTCCTGAGGTCAGGACATAGATGTCGCCGCCTTTATCATCTGCCATTTTCGACAGTTCGGTTTTGGCATCGGCAGCGCTGGTCTCACCTGCGGTGGTGACACTTCCTACTTTGGTATATTGGTCATGAACCTTTTTAAACTCATTTTTCGTCATCAATTCTGCAGCAAATGAACTGATCGAAAATGCACATAACACGACGCCAAGAACGATCTTCTTCATCGGAATTTCCTTTTAACAGAATGGTGGGTGGATAATGATTTGTGCTAATAAATATATAGTTGGCCCAATCGACACTGTCTAATAGCGTTAATGCGATTTGTTTGTTTTGTGATGAAAGCCGCTTTTCATCCATTATGCAGTGATGAATTTATTTATTTCATCCTAAATACATGAAGGATACTTTTAATCTGTACGCGTAAAATATTATTGTATAACTATTTCTCAACAACACAGACAAAATAGTCAGGCTGATTAATATCATACTGTTTTATTTCCATAGCCTGCTTATTAATTAATGATCAAGATACAGGTAGTGCATCCAACTGGTCATCCGTAATAACACTTTGCGCATCACCGAGACGTGGGCGAAGTGGTCGGAATAGATCGCTACCTGCGCAAAGATACCGTCAGGCAGGGAATCTATCTGCGGATTGGCATCCAGCTCAATCACCACCAGCACGCCATCGGAACCGGGCGTCAGGTTAAGCGACTGCAATGAACCCTGCGCCTGATAACCGCCACCGGGTACCACGGGCAGGACGCGAATTAATTTGCCCCTGAACACCTCGCCCGGTAACGCATTAAACACCGCTTCTGCTTCATCCCCAGGCTCAAGGCGCAGCAGCGAATTTTGCCTGAACTGAGCGATAATTTGCCGGGTCTGTTCGGGGACAAAAATCATCACCGGCCGCAACGGCAGCGCGGCAGCATAGGTGCCTGGGCGGATCAACACCTGCGTCACATAGCCGTTGCTCGGGGCGCGAACCACCGTTTGATCGAGGTTATATTTGGCTTCCGCCAGTTGGGCTCTGAGGCTGACAATCTGCGATTGCTCGCCGTTAACCTCACTGTCCAGCTGGCTCTTAATCTGCGCCTGCTCCGCCAGTGACCCTTTTACCAGCGCATCCTGCGCTAAAAAGTTTTGTCGCGCGGTGTCGATATCTCTTTCAGAGAACGGATTGACCTTGGCCTTACTGCCCCGCAGATAGCGCTGATAGTCTGTGAACAGGCGGTCGCGATCGGCGGTGGCATTAGAGGTATTGGCAATCGCTTCATCCAGTTGGCCCTTCATCGCCTGAGTGTTATGGATGGCGCTGACCAGATCGGCCTGCAGCCGGTCTACCCGCGCCTGGAAGCGGGTATTGTCTATCTCAAAAAGCATTTCACCTTTTTCAATATGGACATTCTGTTTGTCGGTGACTTTAGTGACCACACCCGTCACCTGCGGCGTCACGGGGATGGTAATCACCGCTTTTTGCGCTAAGGAAGTATAAGGATGATTGTAATTCATCAGCAGAATCAATCCGCTAACCAGAAATACGCCGCCTAATACCGCCGTGGGCACGGTCCATTTATTGACCGGGATCTTGAAGATTTTAAATATGGACCAGGCAATCGCAACGTAGGTAAGAATAATGAGCAGATCCATAACATTACTCCTGCGGTGGCACGTTAACGTCAGGGTGTTTCTTCTCCAGCTCGGTTACGCGTCGCTGCAATTGCTGGATAACATCACTTTCATTCTGCATTCCCCAGCCCCTTTCAGGACGATACAGGGTGGCCCATATCCATAAAAATGGCCAGATGACATGTAAGGTAAACAGGCTGACCCAGCCGGCAACATGAATAGCATCGGCATGAGGATGATTACGTGATTTCGCTATCAGGTAGGGGATATCATGCAGGATAATAATCCCGTAAAAAATAACGATAAAAACGAACACCAGAACACCCAGCGCAAAGTAGTCAAGAAACATACTCGCCTCGAATGATGTGATTTAATTTGGCTTAAATATAGTCTTAACTTTACTGACCAGCCATTAAATCTGCCAGCTTAATAATTGCGTCCCATTTTAAACCAGAGAAATTAATGGCCTTCACGACTATTTTTGACAGGTGATTCATATTTTGTTTGGTTAACCTTCTCTATACTCTGTGAGCCTGGCTACATTCTGTGGCTGTTTCTCTCCACATTGGGAGCATCATTATGATGGATTTACTCAGGGCGATTGGACTGGGATTAATGGTTCTGCTGCCACTTGCCAACCCTTTAACCACCGTGGTGCTGTTCCTCGGATTGGCGGGGGAGATGAGCAGTGCCGAACGCAATAAAGAAGCCATGATGGCTTCGCTGTATGTGTTTATTATCCTGATGGTGGCCTGGTATGCCGGGCAAATAGTGATGAATACCTTTGGCATTTCCATTCCGGGCCTGCGCATTGCCGGTGGACTGATTGTCGCCTTTATCGGCTTTCGAATGCTGTTCCCACCGGCAAAGGGCGTCAGTTTACCTGAAGCGCAAAGTAAAGCCGATGAGATGGCGCGTGAACCCGAGGCCAGCATCGCATTTGTCCCGCTGGCGATGCCCAGCACGGCCGGTCCGGGCACCATTGCGATGGTGATCAGCTCTGCCTCAACCCTGCGTCATGGCGTTGATTTTCCGGAGTGGGTGATCTTTGCGGCACCACCGTTGATTTTTGTGTCGATAGGCGTGCTGCTGTGGATATGCTTGCGGAGTGCGGGTGGGGTGATGCGCGTATTGGGTAAAGGCGGAATTGAAGCCATTTCCCGTCTGATGGGCTTCCTGCTGATTTGCATGGGCGTGCAGTTTATCATCAACGGCATACTGGAAATCATCTCGACCTATCCAGCCAGCTGAAGCCACAAAAAAGGGCCGCTGTGCGGCCCTTTTGCTGTCGGTTAACCTGCCGTCATCTGGCGGTCATCGACATATTTACGCTTGTCCGGTGCGGGCGGGAAATACTGATACAGCCAGGTTTCACTCAGCGTCTCGTCTTTGGTGCGCAGGAACAGGCGCAGATTCACCGGCTCCACCGAGTCACTGTTCGGATACCAGTCAAACAGAATACGGTAACCGTCGATAGGCTCCACGTAGAGGATTTCAACCTGTTTGATGGTGCCTGAGGTGGTGGTAATCACCGGCTCGATGCCTTTCGGCGCGGCTGCTTTCAAATCGCCACCGACAAAGTCGACCGCGAAGCGACGTGCCCAGACGTCCGGATAGTGTTCGCCCGGTGCCCAACCTTCCGGGAAGCCGCCCATGCCGGTACGGGTCGCGTTCACGCGGGACAGGCCGCTGCGCACCGGTGGCAGACCACTCCAGTAAAGTTTGTAGCTGAAGCTGTGTTCGCTGCCGGCCTTAATCGCCTCTTCAGGACGCCAGAAGCAGACAATGTTATCCAGCGTTTCGCCCGTGGTCGGGATTTCCATCAGGTTAATGGCGCCTTTGCCCCATTTGCCGACCGGTTCAACCCACAGACTTGGACGCTTGTTGTACCAACCAATCACATCCTGATAATCCTGGAAGTCATGGTTGAGCTGCAACATACCAAAGCCGCGCGGATTCTCATCCTTGTAGGCGTTGTAGGTCAGACGCTGCGGGTTGTTCAGCGGGCGGCAGATCCACTCGCCAACACCGGTCCACATCGCCAGGCGATCGGAGTCATGGATTTGCGGGTGGATGGTGTCGCACATGCGGCGTTCGTTGTTGCCGCAGCTGAACATGGTGGTCATCGGCGCGATACCCATCTGTTCAATATCTTTACGCGCATACAGGTGGTTTTCCACTTCCATCACCACGCGCTTATCTTCGCAGTGGACGATGAATTTGAATGCACCGGTGCAGCTTTCGCCATCCAGCAAGGTATAAACCGTGAAGGTGGTGTCATCTGCCTTCGGCGTTTCAAACCAGAACGCGGTGAAGTCAGGGAACTCTTCATGGCTGCCGAAGGTGTTGATCGCCACGCCACGCGCGGAAAGACCGTACTGATAGGTCTCATCAACGGCACGAAAGTAGCTTGCGCCGAGGAAGGAAACGATGTCCTTGCTGGCCAGCTCGGGTTTTTTAAACGCTCTGAAACCGGCAAAGCCCAAATCGGTTTTACCTTCCAGCTGTTTCATATCCACTTTGGCGTTGTTGTAGTTGAACAACTCCGGACGGAAGTGGATTTCACGGGCTTCACGGCTGGACGCATCGACAGAGAACATCCGCAGGCGGCGTTTGAAGCCCATGCCGACGTGGAAGAACTGAACGTCAAGCTCACGATTGGGAATGTCATTCCACAGTGAGTGGTTGGCGTCGTACTGAATTTCGTTATAAGCCTGCGGGGTCATGGTTGCCAGGGTTTCTGGCAGCGGTGCCGGAGCGCCACCGTAAGGTTTTTTCGCGAGGTCAGCCGCCATTTGCTTAAGCACGCCGAAATCAAATTTCTTCGCTGAGCCATCGGCGATATCGGTATCAGCCCAGGCAGCCTGTGCAAATAATGTCGATAAGCCGGACATGCCGCTTACCGTAGCGAAAGCCATTGAGGCTTTCATAAACATTCTTCGATTCATGCCAGAAGTCATTCCCTTTGCTGAACGGAGTTTGTAGAGACTGTCGTGGTGTTGCACACCGTCGCTGACGGGCAGCTTTGTCGACATATGCGTGATCTAAATCACAGCAAAGTACGACAGTCCGTGAGATCAAAAATTCAGTTAGCAAAAAATTTATCAGATAAATCTAACAAAATCCCTGTTTTCCGCTGATAGCCGGCGCTTTTCAGCCCTTATCAGACGGTTCCTGTTTTGAAATGGCGTGATTTATCAGCGTGCCAACAAAGAATTTATGTAACGGGGCCTGACGATTAGCGTGCCTCATCACCACAATCAGTTCGCGATAGAAGGTTAACTCGCCAAGCGGCAGAATGCGGACGTTTGCCGGGCGATCGGTCCACAATCCTGCCAGCGGCACCAGCGCAACGCCCAACTGCATCTCAACCATTTTGACAATGGCATCAATTTCATCAATCTCCAGCGCCAGCTGCGGATCGAGCCGCTGCTCGCGCAGGAACTGGCTGACCATCCGGCCACCGAAAGAGGAGCGGTCATAGCGGATAAAGGGATGCTGGCGGATCAGCTCAACCACATCATCGCCTGCCACATCCGCTGGGGCGATCAGCACAAACGGCTCGCGCTGCACCGTCTCCGCGTACAGGTCTTTGGTCAGCGCGAAGCTGGGTTTGATGATCACCGCCAGATCGATATTGCCGGCGTCCACCTGGGTGAGCAGGCTGGAGGAGACGCCGGGGATCAGTTTGGTTTCCAGCGCGGGCGCCTGTTGATGCACGCTGACCAGCACGCCGGGCAGCAGGCCGGTTTGCACCGACGCGATAGCCCCAATCTTAATCGACCCGCGATACTCGGCCAGATTTTCGGGCTGAGCCATGCGGGCAAACAGCGTCAGTATCTCTTCCGCCATCGGCAACACCCGCGTGCCATCAGCATTTAACGCCACGGCGCGGCCGGAACGGTCAAACAGCCGCATACCCAGCGCTTCCTCCAGCGTGCGCATTTGCGCGCTGACCGCCGATTGCGTCAGGCCAATACGCTGTCCGGCGGCGGAGAAAGTGCCAAACTGGCTGACCGCAACAAAGGTTTTCAGTTCACGTATCATGGTGTCCACTCAGCAAAATAATTGTTGAATCGTTGTAATAATATTCGCTTTTCACCAAAAATATTATCGTGAAGAATGGGGGTTCACAACGACCTTTCTTGATCCCCGGAGACTGCAATGGCCCTCAGCCCGTTCCATCTGGCAATACCTGTTCACGATCTTGCTGCTGCCCGCCATTTCTACGGCACCGTATTCAATCTTGCTGAAGGACGCTCCAGCGAACAATGGGTGGATTTTGACTTCTATGGACATCAGCTGGTGATTCATCAGGCACCGAAAAAGACCGCGCCAGATGCGGTTCATACTAACCACGTTGACGGCCACGGCGTGCCGGTGCCGCATTTCGGGCTGGTGCTGAGCTGGGAAGAGTGGGAGCAACTGGCCGCGCGGCTGAAGGACTTCCAGGTGAAGTTTGAGATTGAACCCTACGTGCGCTTTAAAGGGCAGGTGGGCGAACAGGCCACCATGTTCTTCTTCGATCCCTGTGGTAACGCGCTGGAGTTCAAGGCGTTCAAAGACATCCGCAGTATGTTCGCGAAATAGCCCGTTACCACTAAAGGCAACATTATCAGTCTATTCCTGGTCGTCTGAGCAAGCAGGTTGCTGAAAACTGTCTATAGTTATTTGAGATTCTTATTCGCACAAGGAGATGTTATGGCTAGAACGATTGCACCTGAAGAGAGCAGCCTGGACGACGACCTGGCGCTGTTGAGTGAAACGCTGGAAGAAGTGCTTAAATCTTCCGGAGATCCGGCAGACCAGAAATACATCGAGCTGAAAGCGAAAGCTGAGAAGTCGCTGAACGAGGTGAAGTCCCGCGTGAGCAACGCAACTGACACCTATTATGTTCGTGCGAAACAAGCCGTGTATCGTGCCGATGAATACGTGCATGAAAAACCGTGGCAGGGGATTGGCGTTGGTGCCACCCTGGGTCTGGTTGTAGGATTACTGCTGGCGCGCCGTTAAGGTCTGCGTCACCAGGCAAAAGTTGCGGGCGTCCTTCGGGGCGCCCGTTTTGTTTCCGCCCGCCAGGCCTGCTCTCACCTGGCCCAGATCAAACATTGATGTTGGCACGGCGGGTACACTGGCCTGACGTGAGTGTGTCTGGAATGCCCAATGTCATTTGCCTCCGCCTTAAACAACCTGCAACAGCAGCTTCGCGCTGTCACCGCATCTCAACCGGGTTTTCTGCGTCTGTCGGCGACGGTCACCGATCCTTCCGATGGCTTAGCCTGGCTGGACGCGCAGCCCGTATGGCCAAAGTTTTACTGGCAGCACCGCGGCGGCGAGCAAACGCTGATGGCGCTGGGCGAGGTTCAGCGCGCAGAGACGCTTCAGCAGGCCAGTCAGCTTCTGCGCGCGCTGCCGGCCGAAGGCTGTCTGGTGGGATCCAATGAATTTGCGCTACAGCATTGCTGTCTGTTCCTGCCACGCGTGTTATTGCGGGGCAACACCCTCAGCGTGTTCCTGCACGGTGTGCTGCGGGAAGATGCCCAGGCCGCGATCGGGCTGATCGTTAGCCTGCTGCCGGCACACCCTTTTGAGTCTCTTCCGCAACGGCTGAGCGCCTGCCAACACTTTCCGGATTCTGGCGGCTGGCAGCAGCAGGTTGCGGCGGCGCTTGCCGCGATTCGTCAGGGCGATCTGGATAAGGTGGTGCTGGCGCGGGCCACCGATTTACACTTCACCCAGGCGGTTAATGCGGCCGCACTGCTTGATGCCAGCCGTCAGGCCAACCGCCACTGCTATCACTTTATGCTGGCGATCTCGCCGCAGCAGGCGTTTGTCGGCTCCAGTCCCGAACAGCTTTTCCATCGACATGGGCTGGCGCTTAATACGGAGGCGCTGGCCGGAACCTGCGCGAACGCCAGCGACGCGCATCTGGCGCAGCAGCTGGGCGACGCGCTGTTAAACGATGAAAAGAACCGCCGGGAAAATGGCCTGGTGGTGGAAGATATCTGCCAGCGCCTGGAATCGATTACGTCGGGTCTGGATGTGTCCCCGGCCCACGTTGTGCGGCTGCGTAAGGTGCAGCACCTTAAGCGCGAGATTCAGGGGCAGCTTTATCAGCAGGACGATATGGCGCTGCTGCAACGGCTGCAGCCTACCGCGGCGGTCGCCGGATTGCCGCGCCAGCCCGCTCAGCAGTTTATTCGCCAGCACGAACCGTTTTCACGCGGCTGGTATGCCGGATCGGTCGGCTGGTTATCGGCAGCAGAAAGTGAGTTTGCGGTGGCGCTGCGTTCGGCGCAGGTGTCAGGCAACAGCGTGCGATTGTATGCCGGGGCGGGGATCGTGGCCGGTTCAGAGGCCAGCCTTGAGTGGCAGGAGATCAATCAGAAGGCTGCCGGCCTGGCAAGCCTGCTCGGCGTGGAAATAGCGAGCGGATCCTGCCCCAAATCAAAATGACGACGCGGTGGCTCTTTTATACTGCCTGCCTGCTTTGGTCAGGAGTGGGCTATGTCACACAGTACCTTCAACCGCCGCTGGGCCGGCGTGATCCTTGAAGCGGTATCACGCCATCAGGTTAAGCATATCTGCATCGCACCAGGTTCCCGTTCTGCGCCGCTGACGCTGGCGGCCGCCAGTCGGGAAAAACTGATTTGCCACACCCACTTTGATGAACGCGGTCTCGGGCATCTGGCGCTGGGTCTGGCCAAATCGACCGGCCAGCCGGTGGCGATTATCGTCACCTCCGGTACCGCCGTTGCCAACCTCTATCCTGCCATTATTGAAGCCCGCCTGACCGGTGAGCGGCTGATTATCCTCAGCGCCGACCGCCCTGCAGAATTGCTTGATTGCGGCGCCAACCAGGCCATCGATCAAACCGGGCTGTTTGCCAGCCACGCCGTTTCCCTGAACCTTCCCCGTCCGACGCCCGATATTGCCGCCAGCTGGCTGGTGTCGGCCATTGACTCGCTGCTCGGCCAGCAGGAATGTGGTGCCGTGCAGATTAACTGCCCGTTTGCGGAACCTTTGTATGGCGGCGATCCGGAGGCGTATCAGCACTGGCAGGAGGCGTTGGGTGACTGGTGGCAGGATGACGGTCCCTGGTTACAGCAGGTGGCCGCCCGAGCGACACCTCTAATGCCGGAATGGTCGCGCTGGCGTCAGGCGCGCGGCGTGGTGATTGCCGGGAAAATGTCGCCGGAAGAGGGCATTGCCGTGGCCTGCTGGGCCAGCGAGCTGGGCTGGCCGCTGATTGCCGATGTGCAGTCGCACTGCGGTCAGCCGCTGCCTGCTGCGGAGATCTGGTTACAGCATCCGCAGGCGATTGAGGGGCTTTCAGCGGCGCAAATAGTGGTGCAGTTTGGCAGCCACCTGACTGGTAAAGCGTTATGCCGCTGGCTGGCGGCATTGCAGCCTGAGCAGTTCTGGCTGATTGAAGCCATGCCGCCGCGGCGCGATCCGGCGAATCACCGTGGCAGACGCATCGTGGCCGATATCCGCCAGTGGCTTGCAGCGCATCCGGCGTCACCTCAGTCGGCCTGGTGCCCGGCGCTGGCCGATCGGGTGAAGACACTGTCCGCCAGCCTTCACCCGCCGTTGTTCAGCGAGGCCGGGCTGGCAGCAAACCTGGCCGCTTTGCTACCCGAACAGGGCGTATTGTTTCTCGGTAACAGCCTGACTATCCGGCTGGTGGATGCTTTTGCCCAGCTGCCGCCGGGCTATCCGGTGTTTGCCAACCGTGGCGCCAGCGGCATCGACGGATTGCTGGCCACCGCCGCCGGGGTTCAGCGCGGCAGCAGAAAACCGCTGCTGGCGATCGTCGGAGACATCTCGGCCCTTTACGACCTGAACAGCCTGGCGCTGTTGCGGCAGGCCAGCGCGCCGGTGGTGCTGATCGTCATCAATAACGCGGGCGGCCAGATATTTTCGCTGCTGCCAACGCCCGAAGCGGAAAGAGAGCGCTTCTTTTTAATTCCGCAGCAGGTCGATTTTGCTGCCGCCGCGCAGTTGTTTGGGCTCGACTTTCACCGGCCCGCTAATGCTCAGGAGCTGACCGCGGCGCTAGAACAAGGCTGGCGAGGACAGGCAACGCTGATTGAACTGCAGGTAGATAGCGCCGAAGGCGCACAGGCCCTGGCCGCCGCCGGGATGGGAGGTTATCGATGATCCTGCATGCCTGCTGGCAGGGTAAGCGCCGACCCGATCGGCCAGTGCTGGTCTGGCTACACGGCTTGCTGGGAAGCGCCAGAGACTGGCAGCCGGTGCAGTCGCTGCTGGCGGACTGGCCGCAGCTGGCGATCGACCTGCCGGGGCACGGAGGATCGCAGGCCCATCCGGTCGGCGGCTTTGAACCGCTTTCAGAAAACATTAATCAGACGCTGCGCCGTTATCACGTCGGGCGTTACTGGCTGATAGGGTATTCGCTGGGCGGTCGGGTGGCGCTGTATCACGCCTGCCGCCATGCCGGTTCAGCGCTGCAGGGACTGGTGGTTGAAGGGGCGCATTTTGGCCTGAACGACCCGGCACAACGGCAGCAGCGGCAGGCGCAGGATGCCCGTTGGGCAGAAGACTTTCGCACTTTGCCGTTAGCGCAAACGCTTGATGCCTGGTATCGCCAACCCATTTTTGCCGGACTCACCGGGCAGCAACGGGCCGCGCTGATCGCCGCGCGTAGCGGTAATCACCCCGCCGCGATCGCCGCGATGCTGCAGGCAACCTCACTCTCTCAGCAGCCCTGTTTACTGGCCGAACTGCGTCATTTACAGCGGCCCTTCAGCTATTTCTGCGGCGAGCACGACCAAAAGTTCCGCCAGCTTGCCCAACAGGCTTCACTTCCCTGTACCCCGATTCCTGCGGCGGGCCATAACGCTCACCGTGAAAATCCTGTCGCCTTTGCCGGACTGCTGGCACAGCGGCTTCATTCTGAGGAGCACTGATGATTTATCCCGACGACGACCTGCTTTATGCCCCGGTTGAGTGGCAGGACTCTGCGCAGCTTTTCAGCGATATTCGCTATCACAAATCCGCTGATGGCATCGCCAAAATCACCCTTAATCGCCCCGAAGTACGCAATGCCTTCCGGCCACAGACGGTGAAAGAGCTGATGATCGCCCTGAACGATGCCCGTCATGACGAGCAGGTTGGGGTGATTGTGTTGACCGGTGAGGGAGACGAGGCCTTCTGCGCAGGTGGCGATCAGAAAGTGCGCGGCAACTACGGCGGCTATCAGGATGAGTCCGGCGTGCATCACCTGAACGTGCTGGATTTTCAGCGGCAAATCCGCACCTGCCCCAAACCGATAGTGGCGATGGTGGCAGGCTATGCGGTGGGCGGCGGCCATGTGCTGCATATGCTCTGCGATCTGACTATTGCGGCGGACAATGCCCGGTTCGGTCAGACCGGACCAAAGGTCGGTTCGTTTGACGGCGGCTGGGGCGCGGCCTATATGGCGCGCATTGTCGGGCAGAAGAAAGCGCGCGAAATCTGGTTCCTGTGCCGGATGTACAATGCGCAGCAGGCGCTGGAGATGGGGCTCATCAATACCGTGGTGCCGTTAGCCGAGCTGGAAAAGGAAACGGTGCGCTGGTGCCGTGAAATGCTGCAAAACAGTCCGATGGCGCTGCGCTGTCTGAAGGCGGCGCTGAATGCCGATTGCGATGGCCAGGCCGGGTTGCAGGAGCTGGCCGGTAACGCCACCATGCTGTTTTATATGACCGAAGAAGGGCAGGAAGGGCGCAACGCGTTTAACCAGAAGCGTCAGCCAGACTTCAGTCAATTTAAGCGCAATCCCTGATGCGCCGCGCGGGGCTGTATGGCTGGGAAATCCCGCTGGAAGCCGGTGTGGTGCTGCGCGACCGCCGGCTAAAAACCCGTTCAGGCCTGCTGGTCAGGCTGACGGAGGCGGACCGCGAAGGCTGGGGCGAAATCTCGCCGCTGCCGGGGTTCAGCACCGAGTCGCTGGATGACGCCCGGCACGCCACGCTGGTCTGGCTGGCAGCCTGGTGTCGGGGCGAAAATCTGGCGGACTGTCCTTTGCCGTCGGTGGCGTTCGGTCTGAGCTGTGCACAGGCAGAACTGAACGGTCAGCTGCCGGACGAGGGCAACTTTAACAGTGCGCTGCTGTGCGTGGGCGATCCCGACGATCTCTTTCTGCGTCTGCAGCAACAGGCCGAGCCGCTGGCGAAAATGAAGGTTGGCCTGTACGAGGCGGTGTGCGACGGCTTGATGGTTAATCTGCTGCTGGAAGCCCTTCCTGCGCTCACGCTAAGGCTGGATGCCAACCGCAGCTGGAGCCTGGAGAAAGCGCTGACCTTCGCGCGTTATGTGCCTGAACAGCTGCGTTCCCGTATCGCTTTCCTCGAAGAACCCTGCCGCGATCCGCAGGAGTCCAGGCATTTTGCCGCTGAAACCGGTATTGCCATCGCCTGGGATGAGAGCACCCGCGAAGCCGGCTTCCAGCCACGGGCAGAACCGCATGTCAGTGCCGTGATCCTTAAACCCACGCTGCTCGGCAGCCTGCAGAAAGTGCGCGCCATGGCGCAACAGGCACAGCAGGCCGGATTAACGGTGGTGATCAGTTCGTCTCTGGAGTCGAGCCTCGGCCTGACGCAGCTGGCACGCATCGCGCAGGGGTTAACGCCCGGCACCACGCCGGGGCTGGATACCTTGAATCTGATGCAACATCAGCTGGTGCGCCGCTGGCCGGGCTGCGAACTGCCGCTAATCGCTTCAGACGCGTTGGAGGTGATATGGCAGCTTTAAGCGACTGGCCGTGGCGGCACTGGGCAAAGCAGCAGCCTGATGAACCCGCGCTGATCAATCAGGGTGCCACGTTTAGCTGGTTGCAGCTGGCCAGGCAGATCGACCAGCTTGCCACCGGATTGATGCAGCAGGGCGTGCGCAGCGGGTGTGGTGTGGTGCTGAAAGCGCGTAACAGCCAGCCCGCCTTACTGGCGTATCTGGCTCTGCTGCAGTGTGGCGCGCGGATAATACCGCTAAACCCTCAACTTCCTGCCACGCAACTGGCGGTGATCCTTCCCGCACTGAACGCTGATTTTGCCCTGTTGCTGGACGGTGAACCTGTGGCGGACATGGTCCCGTTGCGGTGGGTCGTTGCCAACGGATCGCCACGGCATCAATGGGACGATCGGCTGATCGCCACGCTCACCTTAACCTCCGGCTCCTGCGGGCAGCCTAAAGCGGCAGCGCATACCTTTGCGGCGCACCTTGCCAGCGCGGCAGGGGTGGTGGACGCGATGAATTTTACCCGGCAGGACCGCTGGCTGCTCTCTTTGCCGCTGTTTCATGTTTCCGGCCAGGGCATTGTCTGGCGCTGGCTACGGCGCGGGGCGGGCCTGGTGCTGGCGGATGGCCTCGCGTTGCCCCAGGCGCTGGAACACTGCACCTTTGCCTCGCTGGTGCCGACCCAGCTCTGGCGCCTGCTGCAACAGCCAGAGCTTCCGGGCCGTTTGCGCAATGTGCTGCTGGGCGGCGCGGCAATCCCGCAGAGCTTAACGCAACAGGCAGAGGCGCGCGGCATTGCCTGCTGGTGTGGCTACGGCCTGACCGAAACCGCCTCGACGGTGGCGGCAAAGCGGGCTGATAAGCGAAGTGGCGTAGGGCTGGCGTTGGCAGGGCATCAGATCAGGATCAGAAACGGCGAGGTGCAGCTGAAATCACCGGCGCTGGCCTGTGGCTACTGGCATGATGGCGAACTGTTGCCTTTAACCGATGCGAACGGCTGGTTTGCCAGCAGAGATGGCGGGCACCTTGAACAGGGGGAACTGGTATTAACCGGACGGCTGGACAACCAGTTTTTCTCGGCAGGTGAGGGGATCCAGCCGGAGCAGATTGAGTCACTGTTGATGTCACATCCGGCGGTCAGCCAGGCGTTTATCGTGCCGCGCGAGGATCGGGAGTTTGGTCAGCGACCGGTGGCGCTGGTGGCGCTGACGGCGGATTTACCGTTGACAGCATTAGCCGAATGGGCAAAAGGGCGGCTGGCCGGATTTCAGCGTCCGGTAAGCTGGTATCCGTTGCCCGAGCTGGATAGCGGCGGCATCAAGCTTTCCCGTCAGCGCTTAACGCAATGGGTCGCGCAGCAGGAAAAAGGGCGGCAGTAAGCCGCCCCTGTCCGGTTACTTCAGCGCGTTAAGCGCCTGCTCAACGCCCGCGCCGTAGGCCGGATCGACCTGATGGAACAGGGCAATCTGACGCTGCTGGATAAACTCAGGGATCTGGATCAGCTCACCGGCGATGCGTTTAAACATGCGCTGATGCTCTTCTTCCCCAATCAGATTAAACAAAGCGCGTGGCTGGGTGAAATAGTCTTCATCTTCGCGATGGTTCCAGTGATTCGCCGCGCCCTCCAGTGACAACGGCGGCTCGCTGTAATCCGGCTGCTCCTGGAAGACGTTAAAGCTGTTTGGCTCATAGGTTGCGCCGTTGCCGCTATTGCCATCAACGCGCATCGCGCCATCGCGGTGATAATTGTGGAACGGGCATTTGGGCGCATTCACCGGGATCTGGTGGTGGTTGACGCCCAGACGATAGCGGTGCGCATCGCCGTAGGAGAACAGACGGCCCTGCAACATGCGGTCTGGCGAGAAACCAATGCCGGGCACCACGTTGGCCGGGCTCATGGCAACCTGTTCCACTTCGGCAAAGTAGTTATCCGGGTTGCGGTTCAGCTCAAATTCACCCACTTCAATCAGCGGATAATCGGCATGCGGCCAGACTTTGGTCAGGTCGAAAGGATTGTAAGGCGTTTGCGAAGCTTCATCTTCCGGCATGATCTGCACAAAGAATTTCCAGCGCGGGAAGTTGCCTTGCTCAATCGCGTCAAACAGATCGCGCTGGGAGCTTTCACGATCCTGGCCAATCAACAGCGCCGCTTCGTCATCCATCAGGTTCTGAATACCCTGTTCGCAACGCATATGGAATTTCACCCAAAAGCGCTGCTGCTGGTCGTTAATAAAGCTGTAGGTATGGCTGCCAAAGCCGTGAATATGACGATACGAGGTCGGCAGGCCACGGTCGCTAAAGTCGATGGTCAGCTGATGCAGCGATTCAGGAAGCTGGGAGAAGAAGTCCCATTTGTAGGTTGGGTTACGCAGGTTGGTGCGCGGATCGCGCTTCACCACGTGGTTCAAATCCGGGAATTTCATCGGGTCGCGTAAGTAGAACACCGGCGTGTTGTTACCGACCAAATCCCAGTTGCCTTCTTCGGTATAAAACTTTAACGAGAAGCCACGAATATCGCGTTCGGCATCGGCACCGCCGCGTTCACCTGCCACCGTGGAAAAACGCATAAACAGCTCGGTCTGTTTGCCCACTTCAGCGAAGATTTTAGCCCGGCTGAAGGCGGTGATATCCTGGGTGACGGTGAAGGTGCCGTAAGCGCCCGACCCTTTGGCGTGCATGCGGCGTTCCGGGATCACTTCGCGGTCAAAATGCGCCAGCTTCTCTAAGAACCAGACATCCTGTAACAGCATTGGGCCACGGCGGCCAGCGGTCATCGAATTATTATTATGGGCGACGGGTGCGCCAGCAGCGGTGGTCAGTCCTTTTTTGCTCATCGGGCGTCTCTCTCTGGTTAACGTTAGTTTAAATATCAAAAAACAGTTATCAATCGGCTATTCCTATTATCAGCGCCATTGTGCCCCGTTCGTCCGCTGCCCGACAATCTGGCTCTGGCTATTGCTGCCATCTCTGAAACACAACTTATTGGAAAAGAGCATTGTGTTTATCTGGGTGTGTTCATACAGTTAACGTTCGCTGCCCGAACTGGAGATAAAAATGATAAGAGTGGAAATGCTCGCGACTGGCGATGAAGTCCTGCACGGTCAGATTGTGGATACCAATGCGGCCTGGCTGGCTGGCGTACTGTTTGAGAACGGCCTGCCGATGACCAGTCGCCAGACCCATGGCGACAATCTTGATGAGCTGGTTAACGTGCTGATCGAGCGCAGCAAAGTGGCCGATGTGCTGATCGTTAACGGTGGGTTAGGGCCGACCAGTGACGACCTGAGCGCGGTTGCCGCCGCCAAAGCGGCGGGCGTCAAGCTGGTGATGCACGAAGAGTGGCTGGCGAAGATGGAAGCTTTCTTTGCCGGACGTGGCCGCAAAATGGCAGCCAGCAACCGCAAGCAGGCCGAAATCCCCGAAGGTGCCGAGATGCTGGATAATCCGGTGGGCACCGCCTGTGGCTTCGCGATGCAGCTGAACCGCTGCTGGATGTTCTTCACCCCTGGCGTACCGTCCGAATACAAGGTGATGGTCGAGGAACAGATTTTGCCGCGCCTGAAAGCGCGCTTTGAGCTGCCCGAGCCGCCGGTGTGCCTGCGCCTGACCACCTTTGGCCGTGGCGAGAGCGACCTGGCAGAAGAAATCGAGCCGCTGCCGATCCCGGATGGCGTGGTGATGGGTTATCGCGCGTCGATGCCCATCATTGAGCTGAAGCTGAACGGTCCGGCCTCCAAACTGCCGGAGATGGAAACCTTCTGGCAGCAGGTGCGTGAAATCGCCGGCGAGAGCATGATCTTTGAAGGATTCGAAGGCCTGCCGGCACAGCTTTCCCGTCGTCTGAAAGAGAAGGGCTACACGCTGGCCATCAGCGAGCAGTTCACCGCCGGACTGTTGCAGTGGCAGATGGCGTCGGTCGACGCGCCGTTAGCGGCCGGTAACGTGCTTCCCGCGCGCGAAGAATCTCTACAGACGTTGCTTGATCGCAGCAAACAGCTGGCCGCCGAATCCGCAGCGAGTCTGTCGCTGATTGTCGGTGGGCTGCAGGATGAAAAGCTGGGGTTTGCGCTGCATACGCCGGAAGGCAGCTGGGCGCAGGGCGTGAAGTTTAACGTCAACCGCCATGGGCTGAAATCCCGCCAGGATGTGGTGGCAATGATGGCGCTGAATATGCTGCGCCGCTGGATGAACGGCATGGAAGTGTCGACCGGTCACGGCTGGATTGATGTGGTGGAAACGCTGAAAGGCTGATGTAAGGCAGAAGGGGCGGGGTGATCGCCCCCTGTATCAGGCATTAGAACGGGCTATAACGTGCTACATTTCCAGTTCGATATCGCCGTTGGCTTTACAGCAGCAGGGCAGGATTTCGTCATGCTGAACGAAGGCCAGCGGTTTTGCGGTATAACACACTTCACCTTTCAGTAGCCGGGTACGGCAGGAGCCGCAATAGCCTTCCCGGCACTGATATTCCACGCAGACCTGATGCGCTTCAAGCGCGTCCAGCAGCGAAGGGTGTTCATTCTTACAATGCAGCTGCGTGCCGGAAGCACGCAGGATAATCATCGAACCCGCCATCTTACAGCTGGAAGTCGTCGAAGTCGTTTTCGCCCACTTCGGAGTCAATCTGACCCACAAGGTAAGAGCTCACTTCCACTTCCTGCGGTGCCACCTGAACGTTGTCAGACACCAGCCAGGAGTTAATCCATGGGATTGGGTTTGAACGCGTCTTGAACGGCAGATCCAGACCCACCGCGTGCATGCGGATGTTGGTGATGTACTCAATGTACTGGCACAGGATGTCTTTGTTCAGACCGATCATCGAGCCGTCGCGGAACAGGTATTCTGCCCACTCTTTCTCTTGCTGCGCGGCCAGCACGAACAGGTCGTAGCACTCCTGGCGGGATTCACGGGCAATCTCTGCCATCTCCGGATCGTCTTCACCGCTGCGCAGCAGGTTCAGCATATGCTGCGTGCCGGTCAGGTGCAGCGCTTCGTCACGGGCGATCAGCTTGATGATTTTGGCGTTACCTTCCATCAGCTCGCGCTCAGCGAACGCGAATGAACAGGCAAAGCTGACGTAGAAGCGGATCGCTTCCAGCGCGTTGACGCTCATCAGGCAGATATACAGCTGCTTTTTCAGCGCGCGCAGGTTAATGGTGATGCTTTTGCCGTTGACCTGGTGCGTGCCTTCACCCAGCAGATGCCAGTAGCTGGTCATCTCGATCAGATCGTCGTAGTAGCCAGAGATATCTTTGGCGCGCGACAGGATCTGCTCGTTGGTGACGATATCGTCGAACACAATCGCCGGATCGTTGACGATGTTACGGATAATGTGGGTGTAAGAGCGCGAGTGGATGGTTTCCGAGAACGCCCAGGTTTCAATCCAGGTTTCCAGCTCCGGGATCGAAATCAACGGCAGCAGCGCCACGTTCGGGCTACGTCCCTGAATCGAATCCAACAGCGTCTGATACTTCAGGTTACTGATAAAGATGTGTTTTTCATGGTCTGGCAGACCCTGATAATCGATGCGGTCGCGTGAGACGTCCACTTCTTCCGGGCGCCAGAAGAACGACAGCTGCTTTTCGATCAGCTTTTCAAAGATGTCATATTTCTGCTGGTCGAAACGGGCGACGTTAACCGACTGACCGAAAAACATCGGTTCATCCAGCTGGTTGTTTTTGTTTTGCGAGAACGTTGTGTAAGCCATGAATAGTAATCCAGTGAGAGCGGGCCGCGCTACGCGGCCCTGACACATGATTGTGGCGGGCGATGGTTGAGGTCATCGCGCCGCAGAGTGTGCTTAGATCTTGCAGGCACCGCTTTCGCAGCCGTCATCCTGAATGGATGGCACCAGATCTTCCTGCGTGTCTTCCGCACCGTCACGGGTGTTCTGGTAGTACAGCGTTTTCACGCCGAACTTATAGGCGGTCAGCAGATCTTTCAGCAGCTGCTTCATCGGCACGCGGCCATTCGCGAAGCGCGTTGGATCGTAGTTGGTGTTAGACGAGATCGCCTGGTCGATAAACTTCTGCATCAGTCCAACCAGCTGCAGGTAACCGTCGTTGTTCGGCATGTCCCACAGCAGCTCGTAGCTGTCCTTCAGGCGCTCGTACTCTGGCACCACCTGACGCAGGATCCCGTCTTTCGACGCTTTAATGCTGATATGACCGCGCGGTGGCTCAATGCCGTTGGTGGCGTTAGAAATCTGCGAAGAGGTTTCAGACGGCATCAGGGCAGACAGCGTGGAGTTACGCAGGCCGTGGGTCTTGATCTGCTCGCGCAGGCCGTCCCAGTCCAGGTGCAGCGGCTCGCTGCTGATCGCATCCAGGTCTTTCTTATAGGTGTCGATAGGCATGATGCCCTGCGCATAGGTGGTTTCGTTGAACCACGGGCAGGCACCTTGCTCTTTCGCCAGCTCGTTTGACGCTTTCAGCAGGTAGAACTGAATGGCTTCAAAGGTGCGGTGCGTCAGGTCATTGGCGCTGCCATCGGAATAACGCACGCCATGCTTGGCCAGGTAGTATGCATAGTTGATCACGCCAATACCCAGCGTACGACGGCCCATTGCGCCGCGTTGCGCCGCAGGAATTGGGTAATCCTGATAATCCAGCAGGGCATCCAGCGCACGGACCGCAAGGGTCGCCAGCTCTTCCAGATCGTCCAGGCTGTTAATCGCACCCAGGTTGAAGGCAGACAGCGTACAAAGCGCGATCTCGCCGTTTTCGTCGTTCACGTCCAGCAGCGGCTTGGTTGGCAGAGCAATTTCAAGGCACAGGTTCGACTGGCGAACCGGGGCGATGGCCGGGTCAAACGGGCTGTGGGTGTTGCAGTGATCGACGTTCTGAATATAGATACGGCCGGTCGAAGCACGTTCCTGCATCATCAGTGAGAACAGGTCGACGGCCTTAACGCGCTGCTTGCGAATCGACGGCTCGTTTTCGTATTTGGTGTACAGGCGCTCGAACTCGTCCTGATCGGCGAAGAACGCGTCGTACAGGCCTGGTACGTCAGACGGGCTGAACAGCGTAATGTCGCCGCCTTTCAGCAGACGGGTGTACATCAGCTTGTTGATCTGTACGCCGTAGTCCATGTGACGAACGCGGTTTCCTTCCACGCCACGGTTGTTTTTCAACACCAGCAGGCTTTCCACTTCCAGGTGCCACATTGGGTAGAACAGCGTCGCTGCTCCGCCACGCACGCCGCCCTGAGAACAGGATTTCACCGCGGTCTGGAAGTGCTTGTAGAACGGAATACAGCCGGTGTGGAACGCTTCACCGCCACGGATCGGGCTGCCCAGCGCACGAATGCGGCCGGCGTTGATGCCGATACCGGCACGCTGAGAAACGTATTTCACGATCGCGCTGGACGTGGCGTTAATGGAATCCAGGCTGTCGCCGCACTCGATCAGCACGCAAGAGCTGAACTGGCGGGTGGGGGTACGCACGCCGGACATGATTGGCGTCGGCAGCGAAATTTTGAAGGTCGAGATCGCATCGTAGAAACGCTTGACGTAATCCAGACGGGTATCACGCGGATAGCCGGAGAACAGGCAGGCGGCGACCAGGATATACAGGAACTGGGCACTTTCGTAGATGTCACCGCTGACGCGGTTCTGCACCAGATATTTACCTTCCAGCTGCTTCACTGCCGCATAGGAGAAGTTCATGTCACGCCAGTGGTCGATAAAGCCGTCCATCTGCTCGAACTCTTCAGCGCTGTAGTCTTCCAGCAGGTGGCGATCGTATTTGCCCATATCGACCATACGCTTCACCTGATCGTACAGCTTCGGCGGTTCAAACTGGCCGTAAGCTTTTTTACGCAGGTGGAAGATCGCCAGGCGTGCAGCCATGTACTGGTAATCCGGCGCGTCACGGGAAATCAGGTCAGCAGCGGATTTGATAACGGTTTCGTGGATATCAGAGGTTCTGATCCCTTCGTAAAACTGGATATGCGAGCGGAGTTCTACTTGTGAGACGGAGACGTTTTGCAGACCTTCTGCAGCCCAGTCAAGCACGCGGTGGATTTTATCGAGGTTGATGCGTTCGGTACGGCCATCGCGTTTGGTGACAAGTAGGCTTTGATTCATGTCGCGTAATATCCTTGAAGGAGAAATCAAACATATCCCCCGTTTATACACAGAATGCTCTTATGTGAGTAACTCTGTGGATAAACACTATATATAGGGGGTAAACGAAGATTGAGTAACAATATGGTGAGTATTTTAGTCATTTATCACCACTCAACAAGGCTTGATTTTCGGAACAAATTACTGAACGGAGCCTGGCATATTTCCTAAGTCCACGTTTCTCAAGGGCCAGGGGCCATGTCAACAGTTTGAAGAAATTTTTAGAAATTTGATCAAGCGCGGGTTTCTTGCTCAGCGCCGAAAACCTGGCGTTTTTTTTGCGTACAAAAAGCCCTGAAGTGACGAAAAATCGCCGCTTCATAACCTTAGAAAAAAAACTTTCATGGCTAACCGGGGTTATCCTGCCGCTGCACCGGCAACGCTGTCCAAAAGGAAAACGATCTGACCTCAGCCTCAGGCTAAGAAATTCTTATGACAGGCAGATTAAGGAAGAAGGGAATTTTACTTAAGGATCAAATGCGCAGAGCAGTTTTACCACATGCTCTGCGCGGGCCGTCGGCGAAGGTTATTCGACGACAGAGTGGGTGTGCACCATATAGTTAACGTCAACGCCTGGCGCCAGCTTGAAGCTGTTCATCAGCGGATTGTAATGCAGACCAATCATATGACGTTCGCGCAATGGCGTTTCGTCGACCCAGTTCAACAGCTCGGCAGGGCGGATGAACTTCTTAATGTCATGCGTACCACGCGGCACCATCCGCAGCACGTACTCCGCGCCGATAATCGCCATCAGCCAGGATTTGCTGTTGCGGTTAAGGGTAGAGAAGAACACTTCGCCGCCGGGTTTCACCAGCTTCGCGCAGGCGTGAACCACTGAACGCGGATCCGGCACGTGCTCCAGCATCTCCATGCAGGTCACCACATCGTACTGACCGGCAAACTGTTCGGCGTGCTCTTCTACGGTCTGCTGCACGTAATCGACCTTCACGCCGCTTTCCAGCGCGTGCAGGCGGGCGATTTCTAACGGTTCCGCGCCCATATCCAGCCCAACCACCTCAGCGCCTTCACGCGCCATGCTTTCGGCCAGAATGCCGCCGCCGCAGCCGACATCCAGCACTTTCTTGCCGAACAGGCCGTTGCTGTGCTGGGCAATATAGCCCAGACGAAGTGGGTTAATGCGATGCAGAGGCTTAAATTCGCCTTCCAGATCCCACCAACGGGAAGCCACTGCTTCAAATTTGGCAATTTCGTTATGATCCACGTTAGCCGTGGTGGCGTTTTGTTCAGCCTTCATAGGTCCCTCACTCGCGAAAAGTTTGCGGGCAGTATATCTGTTTTCTCAGAGGAATGTGCACCGCCAGGCGTTCACGATGCCTGAGGCGTATTAAAGCAGCCAAAAAGACGCTTTCCATTCACCACCATGGCTAAAGGTGATATACTTTCGCACCTTTGAATCCGGGTATAACGTAGAGGGATAGCGGCTCCATGAGCGACCTAGCCAGAGAAATCACACCGGTCAATATTGAAGAAGAGTTAAAGAACTCTTACCTCGATTATGCCATGTCGGTCATCGTTGGCCGTGCATTGCCAGATGTTCGCGATGGTCTGAAACCAGTACACCGTCGTGTGCTCTACGCCATGAACGTGCTGGGCAATGACTGGAACAAACCTTATAAAAAGTCTGCCCGTGTTGTCGGCGACGTTATCGGTAAATATCACCCACATGGCGACAGCGCCGTGTATGACACCATCGTTCGTATGGCACAGCCGTTCTCGCTGCGCTATATGCTGGTGGATGGTCAGGGTAACTTCGGTTCCGTTGACGGCGACTCCGCCGCAGCAATGCGTTATACCGAAGTACGCATGTCAAAAATTGCCCACGAGCTGCTGGCGGATCTGGAAAAAGAGACCGTCGACTTTGTGCCGAACTATGACGGCACCGAGCAGATCCCGGCCGTTATGCCAACCCGCGTGCCTAACCTGCTGATCAACGGCGCGTCAGGTATCGCAGTGGGCATGGCAACCAACATTCCTCCACACAACCTGACTGAAGTTATCAGCGGCTGTCTGGCCTACATCGACGATGAGAACATCACCGTTGAAGGGCTGATGGAGCACATCCCAGGCCCGGACTTCCCAACTGCCGCCATCATCAATGGCCGCCGTGGGATTGAAGAAGCCTATCGCACCGGTCGCGGCAAGATCTATATCCGTGCCCGTGGCGAAGTCGAAACCGATGCGAAAACCGGTCGCGAAACAATCATCATTCACGAAATTCCTTACCAGGTGAACAAAGCGCGCCTGATTGAGAAAATCGCTGAACTGGTGAAAGAGAAGCGTCTGGAAGGCATCAGTGCCCTGCGTGATGAATCTGACAAAGACGGTATGCGTATCGTCGTGGAAGTGAAGCGTGATGCGGTTGGCGAGGTTGTGCTGAACAACCTGTACTCGCTGACCCAGCTGCAGACCTCTTTCGGTATCAATATGGTTGCCCTGCATCAGGGACAGCCAAAAATTATGCCGCTGAAAGATATTCTGGAAGCCTTCGTCCGTCACCGCCGCGAAGTGGTTACCCGTCGTACCATCTTTGAACTGCGTAAAGCGCGCGACCGTGCGCACATCCTGGAAGCGCTGGCGATTGCGCTGGCTAACCTGGATCCGATTATCGAACTGATCCGCCATGCGGCTAACCCGGCTGAAGCGAAAGCGGGCCTGGTGGCACGTCCATGGGCGTTGGGTAACGTTGCTGCCATGCTGGAGCGTGCGGGTGATAATGCTGCGCGTCCTGAATGGCTGGAAGACGAGTTCGGTATCCGTGACGGCGAATACTACCTGACCGAGCAGCAGGCTCAGGCGATCCTGGATCTGCGTCTGCAGAAACTGACCGGCCTTGAGCACGAAAAACTGCTGGATGAGTACAAAGAGTTGCTGGATCAGATCGCTGAACTGATCCGCATTCTGGAAAGCTCAGAGCGTCTGATGGAAGTGATCCGCGAAGAGCTTGAACTGATCCGCGATCAGTTCGGTGACAAGCGTCGCACTGAAATCACCGCCAATACTGCGGACATCAACATCGAAGACCTGATCAATCAGGAAGACGTTGTGGTGACCCTGTCTCATCAGGGCTACGTGAAGTATCAGCCTCTGACCGACTACGAAGCACAGCGTCGTGGTGGTAAAGGCAAGTCTGCCGCACGTATTAAAGAAGAAGACTTTATTGACCGCCTGCTGGTGGCCAACACCCATGACACCATCCTCTGCTTCTCAAGCCGGGGTCGTCTGTACTGGATGAAGGTTTATCAGTTGCCAGAAGCCAGCCGTGGCGCGCGTGGACGTCCAATCGTCAACCTGCTGCCGCTGGAAGCGAACGAACGTATCACCGCGATCCTGCCGGTACGTGAATACGCGGAAGGCTGGAACATCTTTATGGCTACCGCCTGCGGTACCGTGAAGAAAACCGCACTGACCGAGTTCAGCCGCCCACGCAGCGCCGGTATTATTGCCGTCAACCTGCGTGACGAAGATGAACTGATCGGCGTGTCGCTGACCAACGGTGCTGACGAAGCCATGCTGTTCTCCGCCGCGGGTAAAGTGGTTCGCTTCGCAGAGACCGCGGTGCGCGCCATGGGCCGTACGGCTTCCGGCGTGCGTGGTATCAAGCTGGCCGAAAACGACCGCGTGGTATCGCTGATCGTTCCTCAGGAAGAGGGCGCGATCATGACCGTCACCCAGAACGGTTACGGTAAGCGTACCAACACCAGCGAATACCCAACCAAGTCCCGTGCTACCCAGGGCGTTATCTCGATCAAAGTGACCGAGCGTAACGGACCGGTAATCGGTGCGGTACAGGTTGTCGACAGCGATCAGATCATGATGATCACCGACGCTGGCACGCTGGTTCGTACCCGCGTTTCTGAAGTGAGTGTGGTCGGACGTAACACCCAGGGTGTTATTCTGATCCGCACCGCCGAAGACGAAAACGTGGTCGGCCTGCAGCGCGTGGCTGAGCCTGTCGCTGAAGAAGAGCTGGACGGCATTGACGGCACCGTAGCAGAAGGGGATGAAGATATTGCCCCGGAAGTTGAGGTTGACGATGCAGCAGACGTCGACAATGAAGACGAAGCACCAGAAGGCGATGAGGACGAATAATCGTCATCGCGTTTAGTGCCTGAGGCCGGTTCTGTGAACCGGCCTTTTTTTATGCCTGCGACCGCCCGCCGCAACTGGCTTTTTTCCTGTTCTGACGGTACTGTAACGGGATCTGACTTCTCCCTAAGCCCCGTCGCCACTTATAGGTTTCGCTTGAAATATCTTGTCTCGTTCAGAACCACGTTAAGGATCTCCCGCTATCTGTTCAGGGCGCTGGCACTGATGCTCTGGACGCTGGGCGCGCTGCTGACCACCTTTTACATCATTAATGTGCTGCATGAGAAAGAGTCGCAGGTTCGTCAGGAGCTGAGCGCTAACTTTGAGCAGGCGCAGTGGTATGTGCGGCACTCTTCTGACGTCACGCGCGAGCTAAAATACATTGCGGAAAACCGGCTAAATTCGTCGGCCAACGACATGGACGTGCTGAACGGGGTATTCCCAGGCAAAACCGCGCTACCGCAGTTTTACCCGCTGTACTCTGATTCCGACTGTAGCTCGATGAGCAATACCTGGCGCAGCTCGCTGGAATCGCTCAGCTACTTCCTGCACTACTGGAAAGAGAACTTTGCTTCCGCCTATGAGCTGAACCGGGTGTTCTTTGTTGGCGGCGAAAGCCTGTGTATGGCGGATTTTGGCGTTGGCAATTCCTCGGCAAACCGCGAACGGGCGTTGAAATCCCTGCACGAGCGCATTCTCAAATACCGTAACGGTAATGAAGAAGAGCGCAAAAGCAGCATTGTGTGGATTGCGCCTTCATCGCAGCAGGGCGTCGGCTACTACTATTTAATTACCCCGATCTATGTGGCCAATAAAATGGCGGCACTGTTGGGCATCGAACAAACTATCCGTCTCGACGATTTCATTACCCCAGGCAGTTTCCCGGTCACCGCCACGCTGATTGATGCCAATAATCAGCGGCTGATGTCGACCTCGCGCACCGCGGGCAACGTCTCGCTGGACGATCTGCCGGATGACCACAGCTGGTTTGGCTACATCAACGGCTACAAACAGCTGGTGCTGAAGAAAACGCTGACGCCTTCCGAACTGTCGGTGGTCTATTCGGTCGAGACCGACGAGCTGGTCGCCAAGCTGAAAGTGTTGATTATCAACGCCATTCTGCTGAACGTCATCAGCGCCATTATCCTGTTTACCCTTGCCTGGCTGTTTGAACGCCGCATGTTTTTACCGGCCGAGGACAACGCCCACCGCCTGGAAGAGCACGAGCAGTTTAACCGCAAGATTGTCGCCTCGGCGCCGGTGGGGATCTGTATTCTGCGAACCAGTGACGGCACCAATATCCTCAGTAACGAACTGGCGCATAACTATCTCAGCATGTTGACCCAGGAAGATCGGCAGCGGCTGACCGAGATTATCTGTGGTCAGCAGGTTAACTTTGTCGACGTGCTGACCGGCAGCAATACCAACCTGCAAATCAGTTTTGTGCATTCACGTTACCGCAATGAGAACGTGGCGATCTGCGTGCTGGTGGACGTCAGCGCGCGCGTGAAGATGGAAGAATCGCTGCAGGAAATGGCCCACGCGGCCGAGCAGGCCAGCCAGTCCAAGTCGATGTTCCTGGCAACGGTCAGCCATGAGCTGCGCACGCCGCTGTACGGCATCATCGGTAACCTCGATCTGTTGCAAACCAAATCTCTGCCGCAGGGCGTGGAGTCGCTGGTCACGGCGATGAACAACTCGTCCAGCCTGCTGTTGAAGATCATCAGCGATATCCTCGATTTCTCGAAAATCGAGTCCGAGCAGCTGCGCATTGAGCCACGGGAATTCTCCCCGCGTGAAGTGATCACCCATATCTCCTCCAACTATCTGGCGATGGTGGTCAAGAAGCGCCTGACGCTGTGGTGCTTTATTGACAGCGATGTGCCGGTCACGCTGGACGGCGATCCGCTGCGTCTGCAGCAGGTGATTTCCAACCTGCTCAACAACGCCATTAAATTTACCCATACCGGCGGCATTATCCTGCAGGTGTTTGTGAAGGACGGCTATCTGGCCTTCCGGGTACGCGATACCGGCGTGGGCATCCCGGCAAAAGAGATCACCCGACTGTTCGACCCGTTCTTCCAGGTGG
Source organism: Erwinia billingiae Eb661 (assembly GCF_000196615.1). NCBI lineage: Bacteria > Pseudomonadati > Pseudomonadota > Gammaproteobacteria > Enterobacterales > Erwiniaceae > Erwinia > Erwinia billingiae. The sequence goes on along the minus strand of NC_014306.1, from coordinate 3,412,802 downwards.
GTAACGGCGTGCAGCGTAACTTCCAGGGAACCGGCCTCGGCCTGGCGATCTGCGAAAAGCTGATCAATATGATGGACGGTGATATTGAGGTCGATTCTGAGCCGGGGATGGGCAGCCAGTTTGTGGTGCGCATTCCGCTGTATAACGCTCAGGTGATGACGCCGGTGCTGCACGACGGGTTGCAGGGCAAACAGTGCTGGCTGGAGCTGCGTAATGACGATCTGGCCGCGTTCCTCGAAAAGCTGCTGCGTGAGCACGGCATCACCGTGCAACGGTTGCAGGAGGGCTGCTGTGGCCCGGACGATGTGATCGTCACCGATTACGACTATCAGACGCAGCAAACGCTCCGGGCTGTGATCCGCTTTGACGGCAGCTATAACGGTGCGCCGCATGAGCAGGCTGCCGGTCGCTGGGTGTACGGCACCACCACGCCACATGAATTGCCGGCGCTGCTGGGCCGCATTTACCGGGTTGAAGTGGCGATGCCAGATGCGTTGCCAGGCGTGCCGGAAATCGAAGATAAGCGCGCCAGCAATGAAGATATCCTGATCCTGGTGGTCGATGACCATCCGATCAACCGGATGCTGCTGTCCGATCAGCTGGGATCGCTCGGCTACCGCGTGAAGACCGCGCAGGACGGCGTGGATGCGCTTAACGTTCTGAGCCGTAATGAGATTGATATTGTGCTGACCGACGTGAACATGCCGAATATGGACGGTTACCGTCTGACGCAGCGTTTGCGCCAGCTGGGGCTGACTTTCCCGGTGGTGGGCGTCACCGCCAATGCGCTGGCCGAAGAGAAGCAGCGCTGTATGGAAGCGGGCATGGATAACTGTCTGTCCAAGCCGGTGACCATGGATACCTTAAACACTTCGCTGGCGTTCTACGCGGAGCGGGTCAGGAAGGGCAGGGAATAACGCGGATTTTGGGCAATAAAAAAGGCGGACCGAAGTCCGCCTTTTTACTGTCTGTCACTTAGTCGCGCTCAACCGGCATGCTGCTGACGGAAGAGAGATAGTTCAGCAGTGCAATATCGTTTTCCACGCCCAGTTTCATCATGGCTGATTTCTTCTGGCTACTGATGGTTTTGATACTGCGGTTCAGCTTCTTGGCAATCTCGGTAACCAGGAAACCTTCTGCGAACAGGCGCAACACTTCGCTCTCTTTTGGAGACAGACGCTTGTCGCCGTAGCCACCCGCGCTGATTTTCTCCAGCAGTTTTGCCACGCTGTCCGGGGTGTACTTTTTGCCTTTCTGCAAAGCGGCCAGCGCTTTTGGCAGATCGGTAGGGGCACCCTGTTTCAGAACAATCCCTTCAATATCGAGGTCCAGAACGGCACTCAGAATCGCTGGATTGTTGTTCATGGTCAGAACGATGATAGATAAATCTGGATAATGACGCTTGATGTACTTAATCAGCGTAATGCCGTCGCCATATTTTTCGCCAGGCATCGACAGATCGGTGATTAAAACATTGGCATCCAGTTTGGACAGGCTATTGATCAATGCTGTGGAATCTTCGAACTCACCAACTACGTTGACCCATTCAATCTGTTCGAGAGACTTGCGAATACCGAACAGAACAATCGGATGGTCATCGGCAATAATTACGTTCAAGTTGTTCATTTTATTGGTTACCTTGCTGCAGCAGTATATTGACGTAGTGGTCAATGTCACTGGTGGTATTTTTAATGTTTGAATCGTCACACTCAGTAATGTGTTGTTCTAACGTTTCACAAAGCTGCTTGCCCGGTGTCAAATTGAGCATGGCAAACACGCCTTTCAGGCGATGCGCAGTCTGAGCAAGGGAACTCATGTCCCCTTCCGCCGCCTCATTATACAGTCTCTTCACATCATCTGGTACTGTATCAACGAACAGCTGGAAGTAACCGGGAGCAAAAAGTTGAGCCGTATCCTGCTCGTCACCCACGTCTTCGGTTAATTCATCCTGCGCCAGCTGTTGTTCAATCAGCTGGAGCAAGGCATCCTGCATCGCGCTGCTGATATTAAAATTGACCCGGTATTGATCGTGTGACAGTGCGCTAAACCCTGTTTCATCATCCGTGAGCAGTAACGACCATGGCGTCAAGCGTGCCGGATCGTCGGTGACCAGCACATCATGGTCCTGGCCCGAAAAGCGTTCATCAGGGGTAATGCAGCTTGCGCCCCAGTTTTCCAGTTGATGAACCACTATTTTTCTTACCTCATCTACCGTGATATCAATCAGGGTAGTTAAGCCTTCCAGCAACTTCTCTTCCTGATCGTGCTGCTGTTCCTGCGGGGCGTGGATCTGGATGCTGTAGCGGGTGCCGATATCGGGACGCGCCACAATTTCAAGATGCCCACCCAGCTGCTTACACAACTGTTTGCACAGGAAAAAGGCCAGCCCGGAAGCCTGGCCAAACCGATCCTGGCTGGTTTCGCCGAGGAACGGGAAATCGGTATTGCCCATCTCGTCAACCATCAGGCCCGCGCCGGTGTCGACAATTTCTATCGCCAGGCGATCGGGACGATCGGCAGGATGGCTGACCTCAATGCTGATGCGGCCCCAGCTGGTGCTGGTGATCGAATAATGCAGCAGGGTGGTCAGGATTTTATACAGCGCCCGACGGTCGCCATAGCGGCTCTCATCGCTGTTCAGGCGGTTGCTGACCACCAGATTCAGCCCTTTACGACGAATCGACGGCAGCGCTTCGGTCACCAGCTCATCCAGCACGCTTTGCAGCGTGAATGAGCCAGAATCCGGCGCCCAGTCATGGGTTTCCAGCCGGTTAAGCAGCACGATATCGTCGACCAGCCGGCTTAAGGCCTGCGACTCTTCCAGCGTATCGCGCAGATCTTCCGCCGGATGCGCCTCGCTGATTTCCAGCAGATGGGCGATAACTTTATCCAGCGGGCGGTTCAGCGCATGCCCCAGATTTTGCAGCAGCTGCTGGCGCGTCTGGTGGTTTTTATCCAGAACCTGCTGCGCTTTTTGCAGCTTCTTGTTAACCAGCAGTTCGCGATCCTGATCGCGCATCATAAACAGCTGCGTATTCGGCGACAGCACGCTGCGGGCGTGGCGGATTTCGTAAACTTCGTTATTGACGGTCGCCTGCAGCACGCCCTGATGCTGATCGGACATGTTGATGATTTTCTGCAGATTCAGGTGTGGCAGCAGATGTTCGGCAATTTTGTTGCTGATGATGGTGCGGTTATTGGCAAAATCATACACCAGCAGACCGACGGGCAGGCTGCCAACAATCTCTTCGTTTAAGATGCGCAGGGAATCCAGCTCGGCGCTTTGGTTTTCGCTGGGGCGCAAAGACTGCTGGCGCAGCAGGAACAGGCCGGCAAGGGACAGCAGCAGCAGTCCGAGGTTGGCCAGCAGCGGCCACATCAGGTTGTGCAGCGTGTCGACCAGCAGACCGAGCAACGGCACGCGATAAACCAGCTGCAACGGCGTGCTGGTCAGCGAAGCGGCAATCTCGATATTGGGATTGGCGAGCGTCACGCTGGTGCTGTGGGTGGCATCATCCGCATCGCCACTGTCCGGGGTGCTGGCCGCGTCCTGCTTCAGCTGGAAATACTCCAGCGGCATATTCACCGGGATCAGATCATTAATCGGCAGATCGAACGCCACCACGGTCGCCAGATGCCCCGGCTGATTAAAGGTGGTGCGTACCGTAAAGTAGTGGTCGTTCTGCCAGGTGAAGCGGCGCAACGGTGAGAAGCTTTCACGTTCGTCCAGCGCATTGGCCTGCTGCAACATCTCCGCGCGGCGCGCATCAACAATATTGCTGATGGCACTCTCTTTATAACGCGTGGCCATATCTTTCAACGGCAGGGTGGAGACGAGGATCAGGCTGTTGTCCTGGCCGTTGAGGAAATACATCGACCAGGTGCTGTTTTCCGCGCCCCACAGCGTATCCAGATAGGTGGACATGCGCTGGGTCATATCCAGCGTGCTGCTGTCGTGTGAACCGAAGATTAACGCTTCGGTTTTACGGCGGGTCTTTTCAAGATAGTAGACGTCCGGGCGCAGGCGGGTTTCCTGCAGACTGTTCGGTGGTGAACCGGCGGCATTGGCGGCCAGGTTCTCATAAATCTGCCAGGTGGCGAAGCGATAGGTATCGATGCGTTTCTGCATCGCATGGGCAATATCCGCCATCGCATAGCGTTTATCGGTCAGCCAGGCATTGACCGCGTTGTGGATCATAAATCCCGACGCTAATAACAGCACCAAAATAAACATCACAAAAAAGCGCGTGACGTTTCCTGATGTAAGTGGAAATTTGTATGGCAGCATAGCGTAGCGTGATACCCCAGTTAACGTGTAATCAGCCGGGCACTTGCGGCCACGGCTAACAGCAATATGGCAATGGCGCTAAATGCCGTCGCCAGGCTGTACCACTGTGAGATAAATCCGATCAGTGCCGGACCTGCCAGAATACCTGCATAACCAATGGTTGTCATGGAAGATATCGCCAGATTTACCGGCATGGTTTTCTGGTTACCGGCGGCGCTGAACATAATCGGCACGGCGTTCGACGCCCCGAACCCAACCAACAAAAATCCGGCCAGCGTAACCAGCGTGTTGGGGACAAATACCGCCAGCAGCAGGCCCACTGACGCGCATAATGTGCCGCAGAAAAGCGTCAGAAAACGGCCAACATAATTCACGATGCGATCGCCCGTCAGGCGGCCAATGGTCATCGCCACCGAGAACAGCGCATAGCCCAGGCCCGCCTGCGAATGGGGCAGGTCACGCGTCTGGGTGAGGAACAGCGCGCCCCAGTCCAGTACTGCGCCTTCGGTCAGAAACAGAATAAAGCACAGGATGCCGAGGAACAGCACCCAGCCATGCGGCATAACGAACAGCGGCGCATCATCCTGATGGAGACGACCGCTGAGTAAATGGCGCTGGCACAGCAACCACAGCACCACGATCAGCGCCGCGATAACGCCGACCGCCTGCAGAGGCGTCAACCCCAGCGCCAGTCCGGCACTGACCAGGCCCGCGCCGGCGATACCGCCGACGCTGAAGAAGCCATGGAAGCCGGACATCATGGCTTTGCCAGAGGCCTTCTCAACCTCAACCGCCTGAATATTCATCGCCACATCGACCAGGCCAATCGAGGCACCAAATGCCATCAATGCCAGCCCCAGCCCCACCGGCGTTCCGAGGGTCGCTAACAGCGGCAACACCAGCAGAATAAACAGGCAGGCGATGGCCATCACGCGCTTACAGCCAAACCGTCCCACCAGCATGCCGGTCAGCGGCATGGCAATCAGTGAACCCAACCCAAGGAACAGCAGTAAGGTCCCTAACGCGCCGTCGCTGAGCAGAGCACGATCCTTGGCATAAGGCACCAGCGGTGCCCAGGCGGACATGCCGATACCGGCAATAAAGAAAATGGTGCGCGTTGCGTGTTGCGTTGTCACTGCGCTGGCAAGGGCCGGTCGAGCATCCAGTGTCGTCATAATGTCCGTTAAAAATCTGCCACGAGTAGCGCTACTTTTTACCACAAATAGCAACATTAAAGAAGATTCCCGCCAGCCAGAGCCGAAAACGTTGCGGCAGGCAGGCCGGATTTATAAGGGCCTTCAGGTTAATAACAGGGAAAAACAGAGCTGTTAATCAGATTTGTCGGCTAAATGCCAATTTACAGATAACTCCTAGCGAAACGGAGCGAAATCTGGATTTAACTCAAATCATTGGTGTTACATGAAAAAATCGCGATTTCGCGCTGGAACCTCAACCGGCGGTGATTAAATTTCATCCGGTTCAGGGTAGGTCAGGTTGTGCTGATTATCACGAATCTAATGGAAATTTTCGCATAGTAACGCCGCTGAATTATCCGGGAATAAGCCGGTTTGGGTTAGGTTTCTCCTCAAATCCGCTAAATCGATAAGAATTTTCCTTACGTTAAATCAAATCTTTACCTGCGATACTCAACAGTTATTTAGCAATTTTTGGCACCTTCCCTTGTTAAGAAGTTGTGTATTTGATTAAATATTTTTATCTTTCTGATAAATATTCATCACGCAAAGGTGACAGATTTTTCTTAGTATGTGTAAGGAAAAGCTAGAAAAAATAGTCGCTCAGCCAGACTGGGCGCCACAGGTAATTCTTTTCGCTTCCAGTGGGAGCGGTTATGCACCAGGTAAAAACCAAACCACTTTCGAGTGTTGGTTATCCCTTGCTTTGCGTCTGATAGTGAAGGTTTTCTTCATTTTCTCGCGCGAAACACATAATGAAAATTTCTGGTGCATATAGAGGTTACCCATGGCAGAGCTCAATGATGGCCGCGTAGATATCGTTTCACGCGATGATGGAAAAATCCTGTCACAGGCCAATGCGGGCTTGTCCCATAACGTCCTTCTGAATCAACCCAGCGTAGTGAGAATTCACGGTACCCGAGACATGGTGACCGGGTTTGAGCGCCAGGGTAACGACCTGATTTTGCACATGCGCGACGGTAGCGTGGTTCGCTATCAACAATTCTTCTTCGACGACGTCGATGGTGACCACAGCGAGCTGGTCTTCGACGATGGCGTTAATCCTCCTGAGCACGCGCTGTTCCCGATCACCAATGAGTTCGCCGATGCCCAGACCGCCATGGCGGTCACCCCGGAATATGAATCTCTGGGATCGATCGAACCGCTTCTGCTGGCGGATACCGGCGCGTCTAACGGCGTGATCACCGCTGCAGGTATTGGTGCGCTGGGTCTGGCTGGACTGGCGGTCGGCGCGATTGCCGGCGGTGGCGGCGGTGGTGGTGGCGGCGACGATAATAACAACGGCGGGACCGACGGCGGAAACAATGGCGGGACCGACGGCGGAAACAACGGTGGTAACAACGGCGGCGGAACGACTCCCCTAACGCCAACTGTCAGTGTTAATGCGTTTACCGGCGACGATGTGCTGACTCAGGCCGAGAAGGGCAGTAACCAGACGCTGAGCGGCACCACCACCAACGCCGAAGCGGGCAGCACGGTGACCATCGTGCTGAACGGCAAAACCTACACCACCACCGTGGGCGCCGATGGCAGCTGGAGTATTTCTCTGCCTGCGGCAGATTTGGCGGCGCTGCCAAACGGCAGCAACACCATCAACGTCAGCGTCACCAATGCCGAAGGCAACACCGCCACCGGCACCGATGTGTTCACCGTCCAGCCTGAAATCACCCAGCCTAACGCGCCAACCATTGGGATTAATACCTTTGCCGGAAACGACGTGCTGGATGGGGCAGAAAGATCGACGCCGCAAACCCTGAGTGGTACCACCACCAACGTTCAGCAAGGGCAGACCGTTACCATTTCACTGGGCGGACAAACCTACACCGCAACGGTTGGGGCTAACGGCAGCTGGAGTATTTCGGTGCCCGCCTCGGCTTTGCAGGCCCTGGCCAATGGCGAGAGCACCATCACCGCGACGGTGTCTAATGCCGCCGGTGCTTCGGTCTCTGCCTCGCATAATTTCGATGTGCAGGCGATTTCCGTCAGCAGTATCAGCATCAGTGAACTCAGCGGCGACGGCCAGCTGAACGCCACTGAATCCCAGTCTTCGCTGGTGATTTCTGGTTTTGCCACCGGCATTCCTGCCGGCACCGTGTTGAGCGTCACGCTCGGCGGTAAGTCTTATTCCGCCACCGTTGGCGCAGATGGCAGCTGGAGCACCTCCGTGCCTGCCGCCGATCTGCAACAGTTGCCACAAGGCTCGAATCTGGTCACTGCGACCGCCACGCTGGCGGATGGATCGGTGGTGCAAAACAGCTCTGCCGTTTCGCTTGAGGTGCATACCACGCCACCGAATGCCACGATTGATGTGCCGTTCGGTGACGGCGTGCTGAGTGGCGGTGAAGCGTCGACGCCACAGACGCTGACGGGTAATACCGGATCAACCGGCAGCGGGCAGACGGTTACCGTCACCGTTGGCGGCACGGAATACACCGGCACGGTCAACAATGACGGCAGCTGGACGGTCACCGTGCCGCCAGCCACCTTGCAGAATCTGCCGCAGGGCAGCAACGATATCACCGTGGTGGTCACCGATCCGGCGGGCAATACCTCCACCTCGACCACGCCGGTCAATGTGGTCACCGCGCCACCCACCGTCAGCGTTGAGCTGTCGGATGCGTTGCTGAATCAGACGGAAGTGAATCAGCCGCTGACCATCAGCGGCTTAAGCAACGGCAGCGAAACCGTCACCGTGACCCTGAATGGCGTCACCTACACCACCGCGGTCAATGCGAACGGCACCTGGAGCGTTAACGTTCCGGCCTCGGATTTGCAGACGATCCCGCAGGGTGGTACCACCGTTTCTGTCACCGCGACCGATGCCTATGGCAATACCAGCGCGCCAACCACCACCACCCTGGACGTGGATACCATTGCGCCTACCGTCAGCGTTGAAACCATTTCCACCGACGGCTATGTCAACGCGGGCGAACTGGCGCTGCCGCTGTCAGTCAACGGCCAGACGGAAGTCGGCAATACCGTGCTGGTGCAAATTAACGGTGTGGATCTGACCGCGACCGTCAATCCAACCACCGGCGCCTGGACAGTCTCGCTGGACGATATCAAAGGCGGCATTGCCGATGGCACCTATCAGGTGACGGTGATCGCCACCGATGCCGCCGGCAACCGCACCGAAACCTATACCGACGTGACCTTCGCTGCCGATCCGGCCAATCGCCCAACGGTGACCGTGGATCCGTTAACCGGCGACGGCGTGCTGAATGCCGCTGAAGTCACTCAGGATCAATTCCTGACCGGGCAGACCACCAATGCGCCGGCCGGTAGCCAGGTGCAGGTCACGCTGGCCGACGGCAACGTCTATCAGGGCGTGGTGGCAGCAGGTGGCGGCTGGAGTATTACGCTGCCAGCCAGCGAGCTGCAGACCCTCACCAACGGCACCCAGTCCTTTACCGTCCAGGTCACCGATCTGGCTGGTAACGTCAATACCGCCACGGGCTCCGTGGATGTGAACGTTGATAACAGCGTGGCATCGCTGAGCATTGGGGCAATCAGCATCGATAACGCGCTGAATGCGAATGAGGCCAACAGCGATCTGCTGATTGGCGGCGTCAGCGTGGGCCTGCCGGAGAACACGGCGCTGACCGTCACCTTCAATGGCATCGGCTATGCGGCCACCGTCGGCGCAGACGGCAGCTGGACGGCGACGGTTCCGGCTGCGGCACTGTCTGGCCTCGCCAACAATACCTATACCGTGAGCGTCACCGGGGTGGATGCGGGTGGCACCACGGTCAGCAACGAAGCCAGCCTCGATGTGCGCACCACGTTCCCGAACAACATCGAAGTGAATGCGCCGTTTGGCGACAATATTCTCAGCAGCACCGAAACGGATTCGCCACAAACGCTGACCGGTAATACCGGCGTAACCTTCCCCGATCAGTCGGTCACCGTGACCATTGGCGGCGTCGATTATCCGGCCACCGTTAATCCTGACACCGGCGTGTGGACCTTGACGCTGCAACCGGGCGTGCTTCAGGCACTGCCAGACGGCAGCACCGACGTGATAGTGACGGTGAAAGATTCACTGGGCAACAGCATCTCGTCTACGGTTCCGGTGACGGTGGATACCACGCCGCCAGCGCTGACGGTCGCCCCGTTCGGCAATGATGGCGCCATTAATGGCCAGAGCCAGAATCAGCCGCTGGTCGTCAGCGGTACCGCCGAAGCCGGCAGCACCATCAGCGTGGTGGTCGGCGGTGTAACCTACAATACCGGCACCGATGCGGCGGGGAACTGGAGCGTCAGCGTGTCGCCTTCAACCCTGCAAACGCTGCCAGACGGTAAATATGACCTTAGCGTCACCGCCACCGATGCGGGCGGCAATAAAACCACCGAACTGACGCCAATCCTCAAAGACACCGCTGCGCCTGACGTGAGCCTGGCGCCGGTTTCGGGTGACGGCTATCTCAACGCGGTCGAGCACGGCGCAGCCTTGACCCTTACCGGCACTGCGGAACTGGGTTCAACGGTGCAGGTAACGCTGAACGGCGGCATTTACCCCGCTACCGTCGATGCTGACGGCAACTGGACTGTCACCGTTCCTGCGGCCACGGTCACCCAGCTGGTTGACGGCAGCTACAACGTCAGCGTGCAGGCTACCGATGCGGCGGGTAACGTCGGCACCACCACCCAGACACTGCAGGTCATCGCCAACGCGGCGGATCTGCCAACCATCAGCGTGGCACCGTTTACCGGCGACGGCATTTTGGATGGGGCTGAAAAAGGCCTGTCTCAGTTTGTCACCGGTAGCACCACCAATGTTCAGGCGGGTCAGGTTGTGACCGTCACCATGAACGGCGAAACCTACAACGGGACCGTGCAGTCAGACGGCAGCTGGAGCGTCCTGGTCCCTGCCAGCGCCTTCTACCAGCTGGCGAACGGCACGCAAAACTATACCGTCGACGTCAGTGATGTTGCCGGCAACCCGGCGGCCACCACCGGCAACTACACCGTGGATAACACCTTCAGCGCCATCGCCATCGGCGCGATCAGCGATGACAACATGCTGAATAATGTTGAAGCGCAAAACGATCTGGTGATCCACGGCAGCAGCCGTTTTGTGGCCTTTGGCGCGCGGATCCTGGTGCGTTTTAACAACGTCGATTACGAAACCACCACTAACTCTGACGGTAGCTGGAACGTCACCGTGCCGGCTGCGGCATTGGGCACCTTGCCGAATGGCGATCTGACCGTAACGGCAACCGCCACCGACGTGAACGGCAACGTTATTACCACCACCCACAGCCTGACTTCCGATGTGAATCCGGACTTCGCGCTGGTGGTGGATACGCCGTTTGTGGATGGCACCTTAAATGGTGCAGAGTCGATCGCCGATCAGACCCTCACCGGATCGACCGGCGTGACTGGCGCAGGTCAGGGCGTGTCGATTGTGTTGGGTGGCATCACCTACACCGGCACCGTTGATGCCAACGGCAACTGGTCGGTCTCGCTGCCGAATGCCGTGCTGCAGGCGCTGCCACAGGGGAACAATCCGCTGGTGGTGACCGCGACCGATTCGGCAGGCAACAGCACCACGCTGAACGACAGCTTCCAGGTTGATACGCTGGCACCGGCCTTAACGGTTGATGCCATCGCCGAAGACAATCGCCTGAATCTGGCAGAGCAGGGCCAGCCACTGACCTTAAGCGGCAGCGGTGAATTTGGCGATACCGTCACAATTTCGCTGAATGGGCAGTTCTATACCGCCACGGTGACCGGCACCGGTAACTGGAGTGTGGATGTCCCGGCAGCGGCGCTGGTTGCGCTGACCGATGGCAGCTATGAAGTCCAGGTCACCACCACCGATGCTGCCGGTAACTCGACGTCTGTCCTGCGCACGCTGGACGTCGATTTAACGCCGCCAACGGTTACGGTGAATCCGGCCTCTGACGGCTACCTCAATGCGGCCGAGAGTAATCAACCGCTGGTGGTTAACGGCACCGGCGAAGTCGGCAACACGGTCAGCGTTGAGCTGAACAATGTTAACTACACCGCGGTGGTCAATGCGGATGGCGTGTGGTCGCTGACTATTCCGGGCAACGTGGTGGCCGGTCTGGCGAACGGCAGCTATACCCTCAACGTTACCGCCAGCGATCAGGCGGGCAATGCCACCGACACCAGCACCACGCTGGTGGTGGATAAAAATATTCCGTCCATCTTTGTCTCGGATATCACCGCCAATAACGTCATCGATGGTGCCGAACAGCAGGTGAACCAGCTGATCACCGGTACCGCCACCAACGTTGAAGCGGGGCAAACGCTGACCGTGTCGCTGAACGGCGTCAGCTATGTCACTACCGTTGAAACCGGCGGCAGCTGGCAGGTGAGCGTGCCCGCCAGCGATCTGGCCGCGCTGGCCAATGGCTCGCAAACCCTTAGCGTCAGCGTGACCGATCTGGCCGGCAATACCGGCACCACCGACAAAACCTTCAGCGTGGATAACACCCTCAGCAGCATCGCCTTCAATCCGCTCAGCGACGATGGCTACCTGAATGCGGTTGAGACCGAATCCGCGTTGAACGTCACCGGTAATACCACTAACGTCCCGGTCGACAGCCTGGTCACCTTTACCCTTAACGGTGTCGCCTACACCACCACCGTCAGTGCCGACGGCAGCTGGAGCCTATCGGTTCCGGCCACTGCGCTGGCGGCGTTACCGCAAGGCCCAGTGGATGCCGCCGTTAGCGTGGTGGCAGGCAATGGCACCACCGTTACCAGCGATGGCTCGCTGACGGTTCTGAACGAACCCACGCTGGCACCGACGCTGGCGCCGCCGTTTACCGACGGCGTGCTGAACAATGCCGAAGCGGGCGTGGCGCAGACGCTGACCGGGGTCACCGGCCAAACCGGCGACGGTCAGACCGTTGTCGTCAATATTAATGGCCAGGATTACAACGCCACGGTCAACAGCTCTGGCGTCTGGTCACTGGATCTGCCGAGCACCGTATTGCAGGCGCTGCCGCAGGGCACCACGCCGGTCACCGTGACCGTCACCGATATCGCGGGCAATACCGCCACCATTACGCCGGTCCCGGACATTACCGTGGCAACCACCTTGCCAACGCTGACTACCGGTGACGTGGCCGGCGGCGACAATATTATTAATCAGGAAGAACAGGCCAGCGCGCTGGTGCTGAGCGGCACGGTCTCTCCGGGGGATACCGTTAATGTGCTGCTGAATGGCACAACGTACGCGGCAACGGTGGATGATGCGGGCAACTGGAGCGTGACGGTGCCGCAAACCGTGGTGGCCGGTCTTGCCGACGGTCCTTATGCGTTGCAGATCGTGGCGTCAGATGTCTATGGCAATACCACCACGCAAAACCTGCCGTTGAGCGTGGATACCGCTGCACCAACCTTTACCGTCAATGACATTGCGGGCGATAACATCATCGACCTGGCTGAACAGAGCCAGCCGCTGGCCATTACCGGTACCGGTACGCAGGGCGATGCGGTGACGGTGACGCTGGGCGGACAGACCTACAACACCACCGTGGGTTCGGACGGGCAGTGGAGCGTTACCGTGCCTGCCAGCACGCTGGGCAACCTGACCGAAGGGAACAATACCGTCACGGTGACGGTTACCGATGCCGCGGGTAACAGCGCGGTGCAGACCCCTGCGGTCAGCGTCGAAACCGCTATCGATACCACGGTGATCGTCAATACCGTGGCGGGCGACGATATCGTCAACGCCGCCGAAGCGCAGCTGGGCGTTAACGTCACCGGTAGCGTGGCGGATGGCAGCACCACCGTGGTGGTCAACTTTAACGGCACGAATTACACCGCCACGGTCGGTGCTGACGGGCTGTGGACCGCAGCGATCCCTGCCAGTGCCTTAACGGGCGTGACGGATGGCCCATACTCCCTGACTGTCACCGCGACGCCGACCACCGGCCAGCCGGTGACGGTCGATCGAACTGTCACCGTGGATCTCACCCCACCGGCGCTGATTGTGGCAACGATTTCTGGCGACGGTTCGCTGAATGCCAGTGAGCAGGGCCAGCCGCTGGCGATTAGCGGTACGGGCGAGGTCGGTGACAGCATTCGCGTCACCCTGAATGGCGTGACCTATCAGGGCACGGTCGATGGCGATGGCAACTGGACCGTTGCGGTACCGGCTGCCGATGCCACGGCGCTGACCAACGGCACCTATCCGGTGACCGTGACGGCAACGGATGTTGCGGGCAACAGCACTTCAGCCAATTCCTCGCTGGCGGTGGATTTGACCGCACCGGCGCTGAGCGTGGCCCCCATCGCTGGCGACGGCGTACTGAATGTGGCTGAACAGGCGCAACCCCTGACCGTCAGCGGGACCGGGGAAAACGGCGCGGCCATTTCCGTGACCTTCCAGGGAGCCGAATACCTCACCACCGTTGGCAGCAATGGCCAGTGGAGCCTGGACATTCCGGCCGATGCACTGGCCGGACTGACCAACGGCAATTACACCGTGACCGTGGTCTCTACCGATCTGGCCGGTAATACCACCACGCAGGATGCACCACTGAACGTCGTCGTTGATGCAGATTCGCTGCCAACGCTGACGCTGAATGCGTTCGCCGGAAACGACGTGGTTGATGGCGCTGAACAGCAGGTCGATCAGCTGCTGAGCGGCACCACCACCAATGTGCAGGAAGGCCAACTGGTCACCGTGACCCTGAATGGCGTCAGCTACACCGGCGTGGTGCAGGCGAGTGGTGACTGGAGCGTCACCATTCCAGCGGCTGCGCTGGGTGGACTGGCTGAGGGTAGCCAGACCTACAGCGTCACCGTCAGCGATGCGGCCGGCAACATCAGCACCGTGCCGGGCAACTTTGACATTAACAGCAGCCTGAGCGGCGTGGCGATTAACCCGGTTAGCGGCGACGGCTACCTGAGTTTCGCCGAAGCCCAGGATCCGCTGATCATCAGCGGAACAACGCTTAACGTAGCGGAAGGTGCCGCGTTAACCGTGGTGCTGAATGGCGTAACCTATCCAACCACCGTAGCGGCGGATGGCAGCTGGAGCATCTCGGTTCCGGCGGCAACCCTGCAGGGCCTGCCTGACGGCGCGCTGCAGCTCACCGTGACCAGTACCGATGCGGCTGGCAACCCGGTGACCAGTACTGCCGGGCTGACCGTGGCAATTACCGATCTGCCGGTGGTCACCACCGATGTGCCGTTTGTTGATGGCACCCTTAACGGACAGGAAGCGGGCAGTCCGCAGACCCTGACCGGCACCACCGGCGTGACCGGCGATGGTCAGACGGTCAACGTCGTCATTAATGGCGTCACCTACAACGGTACGGTCGATGGCAACGGCAACTGGAGCGTCAGCGTTCCGGCTGATGCCTTGCAGGCGCTGCCTCAGGGCGATACCACTGCGGTGGTTAACGTCAGCGATGCGGCCGGAAATCCGGCGACCGCCAATCTCACCCTGGCGGTTGATAGTCTGCCACCTGCGGTTGCAGTGGGGCCGGTTGCCGGCGACAACATTTTGAATGCGGCTGAGCAGGGCGCTCCACTGGTGGTCAATGGCAGCAGCGAAGCGAATGCAACGGTTCAGATCACCCTGAACGGCGTGCAATACACCGCTGAGGTTAACGATACCGGCGAATGGACGGTGACCGTTCCTGCAGGCGACCTGGCTGCGCTGACCAACGGCAACTATACCCTGAGCGTGACCGCCACCGATCCGGCAGGCAACAGCAGCACGGTCGACAGCACGCTGGCGGTGAAAGCCGATGCCGCTTCGCTGCCAACGCTTACCGTCAACACCTTTGCCGGCAATGACATTCTGGACGGTGCTGAACAGCAGACCGCGCAGCTGCTGAGCGGCTCGACAACTAACGTCGAAGCCGGTCAGATTGTCACCGTCACCCTTAACGGTCAGGTTTATGAAGCGACCGTACAGGCCAGCGGCGGCTGGAGCGTCAGCATTCCATCCGCCGCGCTGGCAGCACTGATTGACGGCACCGCCACCTTCAACGTGGCCGTCAGCGATGCAGCAGGCAACCCGGTCACTGCCACCCACAGCCTGACGGTTAACAGTGAGGCTGCAGGCATCAGCCTGGATCCGCTGAGCACCGATGGCTACCTGAATGCCGAAGAAGCGCAGGATGCGCTGATTGTTTCAGGTACCACGGCGAACGTCGCCGAAGGCAGCACGGTGACCGTGGCCTTTAATGGCCAGACCTTTACGGCCGTGGTGGGCGCCAATGGCGTGTGGAATGCCATTATTCCGGCTTCTTCACTGGCCGGTCTGCCGGACGGGGCGGTAACGCTGACCGCCAGCGTCACCGACAATACCGGCGCAACCGTCACCGGAAGCAGCATCCTGAATGTTCACGTCAACGATCTGCCACTGGCCACTGCCGATACACCGTTCTCCGATGGCGTGCTGAACGGTAATGAAGCCGCGCTGACGCAGACCCTGAGCGGCACCACCGGCGTCACCGGCGACGGTCAGACCGTCTCGGTAGTGATTGGCACCACGACCTATACCGGTGTGGTGGATGCGGATGGCAACTGGACGGTGTCCGTGCCGTCTGTGGCCCTGCAAACCCTGGCGCAGGGTGATACCAGTATTCCGGTGACCGTCACCGACGTCGCCGGCAACAGCAATATACTGGCGATCCCGTTCAGCGTGGATACGGTTGCACCAACACTGTCTCTGAATCCTGTCGCGGGTGACGGCGTGGTGAACAACGGTGAAGCCGCCGCGGAAATCACCGTGAGCGGTGGCAGCGTGGGCGCAGAGGAAGGCCAGACGGTCACGGTCACCCTCAATGGACAAAGCTACAGCACCACCGTTAATGCCCAGGGTGACTGGAGTCTGCAACTGCCAGCCGGTTTACTGCAGGCTGCGGCAGACGGTAGCTATCCGCTGAATGTCAGCCTCAGTGATGCGGCAGGTAACACCGGCACCATCACCACCACGGTGGTTGTGGCGACGGAAGCGCTGCAGCCGACCATCAACACACCGTTTGTCGATGGCTATCTGAGTATCAGCGAAGCCGGGGCCGATCAGACGCTGACCGGCACCACAGGCGTCAGCGGGGCCGGTCAAACCGTCACCGTAAACATCAATGGCGCTGATTTCACCGCCACGGTGGATGCCAACGGCAACTGGACCCTGCCACTCAGCACGGCGACCTTGCAGGGCCTGGGCGACGGGATCCAGACCATCACCGTGACCGCCGCCGATGCGCAGGGCAATACCGGTACGATCGACACCACCATTACCGTCGATCTGGTTGCGCCGACGCTGGCACTGACGCCGGTTGCCGGCGACAACATCATCAATGCGGCTGAGATCCTGCAGCCAGTCTCCATCAGCGGTACCGCGTCCGTGAGCGAAGCGGGTCAGCAGGTGACCATTACCTTTAATGGCCAGACATATCAGCAAACGGTGCAAAGTGATGGCACCTGGAAGCTGGATCTGCCTTCCAGCGTGACGCAAACCCTGGCCGATGGCACCTATCCGGTCATCGCCACGCTGACCGACAGCGCCGGGAACAGCACCGTGCAGAATCTGACGGTGACGGTGGATGCGTCTCCGGCTAACCAGCCAACCATTACCGTGGGCATCGTCTCCGGTGATGACTACATTAATCAGGCCGAAGCCGGACAGCCGCTGACCATTGCGGGAACCACCACTAACGTGGCGGAAGGACAGACGGTCACCATTACCCTGAACAACGTCACCTATACCGCCACGGTGCTGGCAGATGGCACATGGACCACCAGTGTGCCGGCCGCCAACGTTGGCGCGCTGACGGACGGTGCGCAGACCATCAGCGTGTCGGTGACGGATACCTCCGGCAATCCGGCCAGCTCAACGCATCAGGTGACGGTGATTGCTCAGGCAGCCGATCTGCCGGTGATCGCCATTAATCCGGTGACCAGCGATGATGTGATCAACTTCAATGAATCCCGAAGTGATGTGCAGATCACCGGCACCAGCCAGCATATTGCCGCCGGGGATAACATCACCGTTACCCTCAACAGCAAAACCTACACCGCCACGGTGGATGCGGACGGCAACTGGACGGCAACCGTTCCGGCGGCGGATGTTCAGGCGCTGAATCAGGGCACCAACAGCGTGACGGCCAGCGGCAATGACGTGGCGGGCAACCCTGCCACCAGCAGCGAAAACTTCACCGTCGACACCAATCCACCGATCCTCGACGTCACCTTAGGTGCCGGAACGGATCAGATCCTGAATCTGGCTGAAGCAGTCGCAGGATTGCTGGTGGGCGGGACGTCTGAAGCGGGACTGACCATTGACGTGACGTTGAACAATAAAACCTACACCACCACGGTGACGGATAACGGCACCTGGAGCCTGACTATCCCGGCCGGTGATTTGCTGCTGCTGCCTGATGGCACCGCGCAGGTCGGCGTCTCGGTCACCGATACCGCCGGTAATACCACCACGGATCTGCTGGATCTGGGCGTGGCGATCAATACGCTGCCGGTGCTGACGCTGGCGACGCCGTTTGTGGATGGACTGCTCAATGCAGCCGAAGTCACGGCGGCACAGATCCTCACCGGCACCGCCACTAACCTGGATGTCGGCACGGCGGTTCAGGTGACCATTGGTAACCTGACCTTCGCGGGCACCGTTCAGGCTGACGGCCTCTGGTCGGCGAACATCCCGGCCGGGGCGCTCAGCGGCCTTGCGGATGGAACGCTGCAGGTTTCCGTCACCGCTACGGATGCGGCGGGCAACCCGGCCAGCGTCAACGGCAGTGTTGAAGTGTTGGCCAATACGCTGCCGGTCGCCGATATAGCGGTTCCGTTTGTCGATGGCGCACTGAATGCGGTTGAAGCCGGTGTCGATCAAATCATCAGTGGCACCACCGGCATTGTCGGTGCGGGCCAGACGGTTGAGCTGCAGATTGATAATAATGTCGTCACCGCAACCGTCGATGCTAACGGCAACTGGAGCGCCACGCTGACGCCGTCAATGGCGGCGGATTTGGGCAACGGCACGCATACCATTGACGTGGTGGTCACCGATCGCGCGGGTAACAGCAGCAGCGACTCGCTGGACTTCACCGCCATCATCACCGGACTGCCGGCACCAACGCTGGTGCAGCCGTTTGTCGATGGCGTGCTGAATGCCACGGAAGCGGCAGCAGGCGGTGCGCTGACGGGCGTCACCGGTATCACCGGTGCGCAGACGGTGAGCGTCAATATTAACGGCGCGGCCTATACCGCGACGGTGGATACGGCGACCGGGCAATGGAGTCTGGCACTACCGGCCAACGTATTGACCACGCTGCCGGATGGCAACTGGCCAATTGCGGTTACCGTCACCGACAGCGTAGGCAACGTTGGAACGACCAGCGGTGCCTTGCTGGTGGCGATTAACGATCTGCCTGACGTGTCGATCAACCTGCCGTTTGGCGATGGCCAGCTGAATATCAGCGAAGCCGCCCTGGCGCAGGCCATCAGTGGCTCTACCGGTAAACTCGGTGCGGGCCAGACGGTGAATGTCTCTATCAGCGGCTTAAACAACGGTAACCCAGTCGCGGCGACCGTCGATGCGGGCGGCAACTGGTCGCTGAGCCTGACGCCCGCGCAGCTGGGCGCGTTGGCCAACGGCACGCATACCGTCAGCGTCACCGCGACCGACAGCGCAGGTAACAGCGATACCGCGGCACTCGACTTTACCGCCGTACTGACCGCACCGGATCCGACCATCAATACCCTGTTTGGCGATGGCGTACTGAACATCGCGGAAGCGGCCGGCGCGTTAACGCTGACCGGCACCACCGGTGCCACCGGCGCTAACCAGGGCGTGCAGCTGAGGATCGACGTGGCGGGCGTCACCTATACCGGCACCGTCGATGCTGACGGTAACTGGTCGGTGGCGTTGCCAGCAGGCACATTGAGTGGCCTGACCGCAGGGACGCACAGTGTCAACGTGACGGTCACCGATCCGGCGGGCAACAGCACCACGGAAACCCTGGACTTTAGCGCGGCACTGACGGCCCCGGTGGCTACGCTGGCGACGCCGTTTGTCGACAGCTTCCTGAATCTGGCGGAAGCCACAGCCGGTGCATCACTGACCGGTACGGCGGGCGCTAACCAGGCGGTGAGGGTCACCGTCGGTGGCACTAACTATGACGTTACCGCCGGCACCAACGGTGTCTGGACGCTGGGTCTCGGCGCGGCCGAGTTGGGTGCGCTGGCACAGGGTACTCAGGCGGTCACGGTTGTGGCCACTGACAGTGCCGGCAACGCCACCACCGTGGCGGGCAGCTTCACGGTGGATACCCAGGCACCGACCGTCACCATTACGCCGTTTACCGGCGACAATGCGCTGACCTATGTCGAAAGCCTGTCTGCGCAGACGCTGAGCGGAACCACCGTCGGTGCCAGCGCGGGACAGCTGGTGACGGTCACCATCGGTACCTCCACGCTGACCGGCGTGGTGCAGGCTGATGGAAGCTGGTCAGTCAACGTTACGCCAGCGGCGATTGCGCAGCTTGGCACCAGCGGCACCGGCACCATCGGGGTGTCGGTAGCCGATGCGGCAGGCAATATCGGCACCGCCAGTGCCGACGTCACCATAGACCTGACGCTGCCGGCAACGCCGCTGTTAACGCTGGCACCGGTGTCGACTGACAATATCGTGAACGCCACCGATGGTGACACGCTGACGATTAACGGCACCTTTGCCAATCTGCCAGCCTTAACGGGTGCGGGAACCATTACCGTCACGGTAGATGGTGTGCCGGTCGGCACCTATCCGGTAGCGACCGCCGCAGGGACCTGGTCGGTGACTATCCCGAATCTGCCAGCGAACCTGGCCGACGGGACCCACACTGTTCAGGCGCAACTGGTCACGGTGGACGACGGCACGTTCACGGCCAGCGAGCAAATCCTCGTCGACCGCGTAGCGCCAACGCTGACCATCGCGGCATTTGCTGGCGATAACGTGCTGAATGGCAGTGAAGCTGCGGTTTCGCAGACCATCAGCGGCACCGCATCCACTTCCGAGGCGGGCAGAGCGGTCACCGTGACGCTGGAAGGCAAAACCTATACCGCGATTGTGCAGGCAAACGGCAGCTGGAGCACCAGCGTGCCTTCTGGTGACCTGCAGGCGCTCACGCAGACCGGTCATACCATTACCGCCACCCTGAGCGATGCGGCGGGTAACCTCACGACCACTACGGATACCTTCACCGTGGATACCGGCGCACCGCTGATTCAGGTGGAGGCGCTGCTGGGCGATAACCTGCTGAACGCCACCGATATCCTCACCACGCAGTTGTTGACCGGTACCGCCTCCGGGGCCGAAGGCCAGACCATTGGTCTGTATCTCGGCGACGGTGCACCGATTGCGACCGCCATCGTGCAGCCTAACGGTACCTTCAGCATTCAACTGACGCCGGAAGTGCTGGGTAGCCTGACCGACGGCACGCTGGTGTTTGGCCTGCGTGTCGACGATGCCGCCGGTAACCAGACCGATGCCACGGTCACCATTAATAAAGTGGTGAACAGCGCGCTGAATCTGGTGGTCGACTCACTGTTTGGTGACGGCTTCCTCAATGCTGCCGACACGGCTGTTGCCCAGACCATTACCGGTGTGGCAACCTCCGCTGGCGTCGGCGCGACGGTATCCTTAACGCTGGGCGGCACCACGCTGACCGCTAACGTTGGCCAGGACGGCAACTTTGCGCTGGTGGTACCGCCGAGCCTGTTGGGTGCGCTGCAGCCAGGCAGTACGGAACTGGAACTGGTGCTGACCGATGCGGCGGGTAACAGCAGAACCATCGGCGAAACCGTCACCACAATCCTTACCGCACCGGTTATCGGCGCGCTGGATACGCTGTTTGGCGGCGATGGCCTGCTGAATATCGCCGAGGCTGCCTTAACCCAAACGGTGGGCGGCACCGTCACGGCGGCAACCGGTTCAACCGTTACCGTCACGCTGGGCACCAAATCTTACCAGTCAACGGTGAATGCGTTGGGTCGCTGGAGCGTCAACATTCCACCACTGGATCTGGCTGCGCTGACCGATGGCACGCTGGCGCTGGGGGTTAAGGTTGTCGACCCGGCGGGGAACACCAGCTCAACGGCGGTGAACGTCGGCATCTTTACCGCCACGCCAACCGTGTCGATCGGATCGATCTTTGGCGATGGCATCCTGAACATTGCGGATGCGCTGACCAATCAGACCATCAGCGGTACGGTTAACAATGCCGTGGCGGGATCCATCGTCCATGTGTCCGTCGGTAATACCACGGTGGATGCCACCGTCGGCAGCAACGGTGCCTTTACCGCCACCATCACGCCGGCCCTGTTAAGCACCCTGACCAGCGGTAATCTGACCGTTACCGCGTCGGTGACCGATCCGGCAGGGAACACCTCGCCAGTCGTTAGCGCCGGTGCGGTGGTCAAACTGACCGCGCCTTCTATCACCATCAATCCATTGTTCGGAGATGGCCTGCTGAACGTGGCGGATGCGGTACTGGGTCAGACCATTGGCGGAACTATCACCGGCGCGGATGCAGGATCCCGCGTGGTGGTCACCATCGGCAGTACGCAGTTTGTCACCACCACCGCAGCCAACGGCACCTTCAGCCTGGCGCTGACACCGACCCTTCTGCAGGGACTCACCGACGGTAATCTTTCCGTTGGGGTTAGCGTGACCGATAGCGCAGGCAACACCACGGCGTCGTCAGCCAGCGCGCTGGTTGGGCTGCAGGTGCCAACCATCACCCTGAATCCGCTGTTTGGTGATGGCGTGCTTAGCCTGCTGGAATCGCTGGTGACGCAAACCATCAGCGGTACGGTCGGTAACGGCGTCGCCGTCGGTTCAACCGTGACCATTAATCTGGGCAGCTCTACCGTGACCGCAACCGTGGGTCAGGGTGGGGTATTCAGCGCGCAGATTGCACCAAACATCCTCGGCACCTTACTGGACGGCAACCTGACGGTCGGTGTTTCGGTCGCGGATGCGGTGGGTAACGTGGCCAGCACCAGCGCGGGCCTGAAAGTCGGGATTCACAGCACGCCAACCTTGACCCTCAACACGGTGTTTGGTGACGGTGTGCTGAGTGCCAGCGATTTGAATGCGGCGCAAACCATCAGCGGGTCTTCGACCAACCTGACGGCGGGTACCACGGTCAGCGTGTCGCTGAGTGGCAAAACCTACACCACCACCGTGGGAAGCGGTGGCAGCTGGAGCCTGAGCGTACCGAAAGCCGACCTGACCGCGTTAGCCAACGGCACCCTGACGGCTACGGCGACCGCCACCGATGCGTATGGCAACCAGGCAAGCAATACCGGTTCGCTGAGCGTGATTGCGCAGACGCCGCCGACGGTAACCATCTCCAGCGTCTTTGGTGATGGCTTGCTGAACGCGACGGATGCCCTCAGTGCGCAGACCATTTCCGGTACCTCAACCAATGCCGAAGGTTCGGTGATTACGGTGAGAGTCGGCACGGCTACGCTGACCACCACCGTGGGTGCTAATGGGGCATGGAGCGTGTCGGTCCCGGCCGCGACGCTGGCTGCCCTGCCGGACGGCACGGATTCGGTTACCGCCACCCTGACCAACGCCGCCGGTAATGCCGGTAGCGGAGCCACCACGGTACTGGTGGGCACCCACACGCTGCCAACCGTGGCGATCACCAACAGCAGCGTGTTTGGCGGCGACCACTATCTGAACCTCAGCGAAGCCAATGTCGCCGAGACCATCAGCGGCACCTCGACCAATGGCGTCGGGAGTACGGTATCGGTTAACGTGGCGGGGAATATTTATACCACCACGGTGCTGGCCAACGGCACCTGGAGCGTCACCGTGCCTTCCGCAGCGTTGAAAAACATCGCGGATGGCTCGACCAACGTGACGGTCACGCTGACCGATGCGGTGGGCAATACCTCGACGGCCAGCGATGCCTTCACGGCGGTAACCCATAACCTGCCCGCCATCGGCGTCGACCCCATACTCAGCCTGGTTAGCGTGTTGGTGACCGGTCTGACCGTATCGGGCGGCACGTTGAACCTGGCGCAGGGCACCCGACTGAACGTCACCCTGAACGGCACCACGCTGCAGGCCACCACCGATGCGCTGGGTCGCTACAGCGTGAAGTTCACCGGCGGCTTGCTGACGGCGCTGAGTCTGAGCAGCATCGTCACCGTGACGGCGGTGGATGCGGCGGGTAACCCGGCATCAGCCAGCAACACCTTGCTGTTGGGTTCGCTGTTGCCAGTCAGCACGTCCTCTGTCGCCACCGCCTCGGTGATGATGGCGGTGGTGGCCGACGATACTTCGGCTGCCGCGGCGTCAACGCATTCCACTACCACGGACACCAGCACTACGGCGGTGACGCATGCCGCGACGGTAGATTCCACTCTGGTGACCGGCAGTGATACCAGCAGTACGGATACCAGCACCACCACGCATGATGCGACGGCCGCCGCAGTGACCGCGACCGACACGGCGGCAGTGGCAGACAGCAGTGCTTACACCATTGGTGGCGTGGTGATCACCCTGGCGGATGGTCATACGGTGGAAGGGGCGTCCGTCACCGGCAGTACGGGCAATGACACGGTAACCGTGAACTCGCTGAACTTTACCCATATCGACGGCGGGGCAGGTACCGATACGCTGGTACTGAACGGTGAGCATATGGCCCTCGACCTCACCTCACTGGGGCTGAAAGTCGAGCACATCGAGGTGATTGACCTCGGTAAAGCCGGCACCAACAGCGTGAAGTTGGATCTCAACGAAGCGCTGAATATCACCGACAGTCAGACCAACGACCTGGTGATTAAAGGGACCACCGGTGACCAGGTGACGCTGGCAAACAGCGATGGCGGCGTATGGGCAACCTCAGGGCAGCGGACCGTTGATGGACAAACGTTTGACGTTTATCACAACTCGGCGCTCTCTTCGGCCAACACGCTCGGCGACGTGCTGGTACAGCACAATCTGCAGGTTCACGTGGTCTGATAAAGACTTTCCCTGCACGAGAGAGGAAATTCTCGTGCAGGGCGTCTAAGGTTAAGAGGAGGTTAACAGTTACTGGCTTTTGAAAAAGGTTCTTATAAAATAAGACAGTCAACGCAATGTGTTAACGTTGCGTAAAGAAAGACCAATAATACTAATATAAGAAGATCGCCTTGAACGGCGATCTTGCCATTTAGAGGGGATGCCCTCTTTTTTATGCAAGATGTCATGGCTGCTGTTCTAACCATTTCTCTTGTGGCGGGTTGCTCTGTAATCCGTCCGACACCGGGTCAGGCTCAGCTCCCTCTTCGGCGCTGGCTAGCTTATGCTTCTGGAAAATAAAGCGCTGCTTTATCTTTCGACCGCATGCCTTTACCTAATATCCGGTGCACAAGGGAATTTCGATGGTGTATACAGGCAGTAAATTGAAGAAAGTGTGGCTGTCACTCTGTATCGGCGCACTCTGCGCTTCAATGGGACAGGCTGCGCTGGCAGCAAAAGAGCCGAAAGCTCAATTCAACTGGCGTGCAGCACCGACCGAGGAGCAAATCGCCACCTTAACCTTGCGCGATGCCATCCTTCGCGCCTTTGCACGTAATCCCAAAATTTCCGAAGCGGCGGCGCAAATCCACGTTGGCGAAGCCGATCTCGATGCCGCCGAAAGTGCGTGGTATCCGCAAATTTCCCTTTCAGCCACCGGCGGGCGGTCACAGCAGACCGATTCGGCCGGCAGCCTGAACAATAATGGTTCCGGCGGCATCACGCTGAGCCAGTTGCTGTATGACTTTGGCCGCACCGGCGGCGCCATCGACGAGCAGCATAAACTCTCCGATGCCTACCGCTACGACCTTTATGACACCATGACCACCGTGGCGCAGGACACGCTGCAAGCCTATCTGGAGGTCAAGCGCTACAAGGCGCTGGTGGACGCCTCGCGCAATAACGTCGCCTCGCTTGAACACGTCAAGGACATTGCCAAACTGCGTGCTGACGCCGGGCTGAGTTCGCAATCCGACGTGTTGCAGGCCGAAACCCGCATTGCGGGCATGCACGCCACGCTCGAACAGTACCGCGCGCAGGAACGTTCGGCACAGGCGCAGCTGACGGTGCTGACCGGCGTGGTCTCCAACGATTTGCCGGAGCTGCCGCAGTCGTTGCTCAATCAGCAAATCACCCTCGACAAAATCGCCTACGAAAAAAGCGCTGCGGTACGCAGTGCGCAGGCCAAACAGGAAGCGGCGATGGAGCGCGTCCGTCAGGCCTCTTCTAACCACTGGCCAACCATCAAAGTGCAGGCCGGCCGGACCCGCTATGAAAACAGCAGCCGATCCTACTGGGACGATGAGTTGCAGCTGCAGGTTGAGGCACCGCTCTATCAGGGCGGACTGGTCAATGCCAAAACCCGCGCCGCAGAAGGCGACCGGGAAGCGGCCGAGGCCGCGATTCAGCAATCGAAACTGGATATCAATCAGCATGCCTCCACGGCCTATGCCGACATGATCGGTGCCCAGCAACGGCAAACCGCCGGCGAGGCCCAGTTGGGCAGCGCCGATCATACCCGCGCGGTTTATGCCGATGAGTACAAGTTGAATAAGCGCAGCCTCAACGATCTGCTGAGCGTGGAGCAGGATGTATTCCAGGCCGACAGCAGTCGCCTGATGGCACTTTATGATGGCTGGGATGCCACGGTTCGTTATGCCGCAGCGGTCGACAATCTGCTGGACATTATGGGGATTGATCGCGAAGCCACCAGTGGGCAAACCTTGCCGTCACTGTGACGCTTGAAGCACACGCAACTTTTAAGGCAGTACTATGAACAAACAAACCGCAAGCACTGAGAACTGGATTGACGCCATGCTGCGTGTCGCCGCGCGTTTTGGCAAACCTGCGGACGGCTCCACCTTACGCCAGCAGATGCGCTGGTTTGAACACCTGACGCCAGCCCAGCAGCTGGAAAGACTGGCAGGCCTGTTGGGGCTGCATATGACCATGATGCCGCGCGACAAAATCCGCTGGCGGCAGGAAGTAACGCCGGTCATTTTGATCATGGAAAATGGCAACGTGGTGGTGGTCGAAACCATTGATGCGGAAGGCAAAGCGCGTTACTGGCTGAGCGACGGTGGTGATGTGGTGCGCGAAAGCGAGCTTGCGCTGTTGCTGGCGCAAAGTCAGGAGCAGGTCGGGATTGTTGGCGTCGCGGCGCGTGGGCGTGATGCGCGCATCGATGAATTCGTTAAGCCGTATAAAAAGCACTGGTTCTGGGAAAACTTCCGCGGCATGGGGCGCAAGATCGCCGAGATCTCGCTGGCGTCGGTGGTGGGTAACGTGCTGGCGCTGGCCGGGATCCTGTTCTCGATGCAGATCTACGACCGGGTGATCCCGGCGCAGTCAGAACCGACACTGTGGGTGCTGTTTACCGGGGTGCTGATTGCGGCGGTGTTTGAATATCTGATCCGCCTGATGCGTACCCAGGTATCCGACCTGATGGGGAAGCGCATTGACCTGAAAGTCTCTTCCATGCTGTTTGCCCGGGCGATGAATATCCGTAATGAGGCCCGGCCGAAATCAACAGGGTCTTTTATTTCGCAACTGCGCGAAATCGATCAGGTGCGCGAACTGCTGACCTCCACCACGGTCGGTGCGGCAGCGGACATGCCTTTCGTGATCCTGTTCCTGTTTATCATGGCCTTTATCGGCGGCCCGCTGGTGATTGTGCCGCTGCTGGCGATCCCGCTGATTGTCATTCCGGGTTTGCTGGTGCAGATCCCGATGGCGAAACTGGCGAAAGAAGGGCTGCGCGAAGGCGCGCTGCGCAATGCGGTGCTGGTGGAAACCATCGAAGGGATTGAAGACATCAAATCCCTACAGGCCGAACCTTACTTCCAGCGTCAGTGGGAACAGACCCATGAAGTCAGTGCGGCGGTGGGCATGCAGCAACGCCTGTGGGGCGCGCGGCTGACCGGTTGGGCCTCCACTGTCCAGCAGTTAACCTATGCCAGCATGCTGGTGTTCGGGGTTTATCTGGTTCTGAATGGCGATATCACCACCGGTACGCTGGTCGCCAGCAGCATGCTGTCATCACGTACCATTGCGCCACTGATGCAGCTGACGATGGTGTTCTCCCGCTGGCAGCATGCCAAAAGCGCGATGACCGGACTGGACGAACTGCTGAAAAAGCCGCTCGATCAGGTGGATGAAGGGGAAATGGCCCACTGCCCAACCCTGACCGGCCAGTATGAATTGAAGGGCGTTCAGTACAGCTACGATGAAGAAAACGCGAAAAACGTGCTCAATATTGGACAGCTGCAAATCAAACCCGGCGAGCGTATCGCCATTCTCGGCAAGGTGGGCGCGGGCAAATCCACCCTGCTGCGGCTGCTGGCCGGACAGTCGATGGCCACTCAGGGGAAAGTGGTGGTCGATGGCGTGGATATTCGCCATATCGATCCCGTCGACCTGCGCCGCCAGCTGGGTTGGCTGTCGCAGGATTCCCGCCTGTTCTTTGGCACGCTGCGGCAAAACCTGATGCTGGGCAATCCTCATGCCAGCGAACAGGAGATGCTGCAGGCACTGCGGATCAGCGGCGCACTGAGCCTGGTGCAGCAGGATGCCGCCAGCCTCGATCGGGTAATCAATGAAGGCGGCCGGGGATTGTCCGGTGGTCAGCGTCAAATGGTGATGCTGAGCCGGATGATCCTGCGCCAGCCGCAGGTGGTGCTGATGGACGAGCCGACGGCCTCAATGGATGAGCAGCTTGAAGACCATGTGATCCGTCAGATGCAGGGCTGGCTTTCTGGCCGCACGCTGGTGCTGGTGACGCACCGACCGGCGTTACTCAAGCTGGTGGACCGGATTGTGGTGATGGATAACGGCCGCATTATTGCTGACGGTGCGCGCGATGAGATCATTCGCAACGCCGCCGCGCAAACGGCGAAACAGAACGTGGCGCGGGGAGATGCAGCATGAGCCTGATTATGGTCGACCGCGGCATGAAGCAGAACGAGCGCAAAACCTCCGCCATCATCTGGTTATGTACCGCCGCGCTGGTGATTTTCTTTGTCTGGGCCCATTTTGCCATTCTCGATGAGGTCACCGTCGGCACCGGTAAAGTGACGCCGTTAAGCCGCGCCCAGGTGATTGAGAGTCTGGATGGCGGTATCGTCGACCAGCTCAACGTGCATGAAGGGGATATTGTTGAGAAGGGCGAGGTGCTGGCAAAACTCGATCCTACCCGCTTCCAGTCGAACTTCGGTGAGGCTGCCTCCAAAGCCCGAACGCTGCGTGCTTCCGCAGAGCGTTTACAGGCCGAGCTGACCGGTGCGCCGCTGGCCTTCAGTGCCGAGACGCTGAAAGAGCCGGAGCTGGTCGCGCGGGAAACCCAGCTGTATCAATCCCGTCGCCGTAACCTGTCGGAAACCGTTAAAAACCTGGAAGATGCGAAAAAGCTGGTGCAGGACGAACTGAGGATGACCGCACCGCTGGTGGCAAAAGGGGCGGCGGGTGAGGTGGAAGTCATTCGTCTTCGCCGCCAGGTCAGCGATCTGCAGGGCAAAATCGATGAAGCCAAAAATGACTACGCGGTGCGGGCGAGGGAAGAGCAGGTCAAAAACAACGCCGACCTGGATGCTCAGCTGCAGGTGGTGACCGGTAAAGAGGATCAGCTCACCCGTGCGACGCTCTATTCACCGGTGCGCGGGATCGTAAAGGACATTCAGGTGACCACCGTCGGTGGCGTGTTGCAGCCGGGCGGCAAGCTGATGGAAATCGTGCCGCTGGAGGATCAGCTGCTGATTGAAACCCGCATCAACCCGCGGGATATCGCCTACATCCGTCCCGGCCTGCCGGCCACGGTGAAGGTCACCGCCTATGACTCGTCTATCTATGGCGATCTGCCGGGCGAAGTGGAAACCGTCTCGCCAGATACCATTCAGGATGAGGTGAAGCGCGATCAGTACTACTACCGGGTTTACGTTCGTACGCAAAAAGCGGAGTTAACCAACAAGGCCGGGCGGAAATTCCCCATTGTCCCCGGAATGGTGGCGAATGTTGAAATTAAAACGGGTCAAAAATCGGTCATGGACTATCTGATTAAGCCGCTGAATAAAGTTAAAGAATCGATGAGAGAACGCTAGAAATTAACGCCACTGAATAGTTGATGAGGGTTATTTCCACGGAATAATTAACATCTTTATCAGTGGCTTTTTTTTTGATTATTTGTGCTTAATTGCGGAAAAAACGGGCAAGGGGGATGTGGTTATTGTTTCACCGTAATTATCTTTACTTAAATTGACGGTTTGTTGAAAAAAGAATAAAAAAATGCCGAGCATCAAGCTCGGCGGGAAATAGGGTAAAACAATCTCATTCGGGGTGAATGAAGGTAATACTGAAATAAAATGATGATAGCGAGGTCATTATATTCCCTGATGGCTGAAAATTTTTATCATTCAGTGCTTAGCAAGCTAACCTTACATAACTTGATGAAAAACAACGCATCGCCTGAATTTTGATGATAAATGCTATATTTTTTATCGATACGTGCTGTATGAAAGTTCCCCTAAACTTACATTTTGAAATATATACTTTGTACTCTGAAACAGTTTCGGAAATTTAGTATCATTTTCTTTATAGATTATTACGCACCGCACTCTAGTATGAGGTTGCCGGCTGAAAATTCGACGTTCAGCAAGCAGTGGCATAATAAGGCACATAACTAGAGGGTATTAAAATGAAACTTCGAGTTCTTTCCCTGATGGTCCCAGCGATGTTGATCGCCGGTTCAGCGGGCGCGGCTGAAATCTACAACAAAGATGGCAACAAACTTGACCTCTTCGGTAAAGTAGACGGTCTGCACTATTTCTCCGATAACGACGGTTCTGATGGCGACCAGTCTTATGTTCGCTTCGGTTTTAAAGGCGAAACCCAAATCAGCGATCAGCTGACCGGTTACGGCCAGTGGGAGTATCAGGCAGCGCTGAACACAGCTGAGTCTGAAGGGACAGCAAACAGCTTTACCCGTGTTGGCTTTGCAGGTGTGAAGTTCGGCGATGCCGGATCCTTCGACTACGGTCGTAACTACGGCGTAGCCTATGACATCGGCGCCTGGACTGACGTCCTGCCAGAGTTCGGTGGTGACACCTATGGCGCGGACAACTTTATGTTCCAGCGTTCTAACGGCCTGGCGACTTACCGTAACAACAACTTCTTTGGTCTGGTCGATGGCTGGAACTTTGCCGTTCAGTATCAGGGCAAAAATGACAGCGATACCGAATCTGCGACTGGCCGTGACGTACTGGGCGGAAATGGCGATGGCTATGGTCTGTCAACCACTTACGACCTGGGCGAAGGCTTTGGTATCGGTGCAGCAATGTTCAGTTCTGACCGTACCAATGAGCAGAATGGCGGCAGCGCAGCAACTCAGGACATTCTGGGTCGTGGTGACAAAGCAACGGCTTACACCGGCGGCCTGAAATATGATGCGAATAACATCTACCTGGCGGCGATGTACACCCGTTCACTGAACGCCACTCGCTTCGGTTCAAGCGGTTCTGATGCCTACGGTTATGCTAACACCGCGGACAACTGGGAACTGGTTGCTCAGTACCAATTTGACTTCGGTCTGCGTCCTTCCCTGGCGTTCGTTAGCTCACGCGGCAGCGACATCGAAGGTTACGGTTCTCAGAACCTGAAAAAATATGTTGATGTGGGCGCGACCTACTACTTCAACAAAAACATGTCTACCTATGTTGATTACCAAATCAACCTGCTGGATGACAACAACTTCACCGACGCAGCAGGCATCAACACCGATGACGTCGTGGCACTGGGCCTGGTTTACCAGTTCTAAGCTGTTTGGGGAGCGCAGGCCTCTGCGCTCCCTCGTTTACCATCCCTCGTATTCCGCTTCATCCCTTCTTTTATTCTCTTAATGGCTTGCGCGCTGATGACGGTGACGTGGACGATTGAGCTGTTTGACGTGCGTCTGCTTGTAATGCTTGTAGCCTGAAAAGATAATCAGCCCCAGACATACGGCAAGGAGTGCGTAATAAATCATGATATCTCCTTTGAAATCATTAAATGGCAGACGTTTATAGCCTGCGTACATCGCCTATCCTGGTGAGCATTTCACACAAGATCAAGTGAGTTTTCAGCGCAGTAGAGGCCGTTTTGCTCATTTTTCGGTCCAATATTTAATACAGGTGTTGTGAGTTATATGAAGAAGAATTGGCTGTATTGTACTGGTCTGACAGCATTTATCCTGCTTTCGGGCTGTGACGATCATAACCAGAGTCGCGACAATTCGGCGATGGTGCTGGAAGGAAGCACAATGGGAACATTCTGGCGAATTAGCCTCGCTGGCGTGGCGCCAGAACGTAAAGCGAGCCTGCAAAAAGCGGTTCAGCAGCAGTTAGACGAGGACGATCGCCAGCTCTCAACCTGGAAAAATGACTCCGTTCTGTCGCGTTTTAATCAGTACCGCGGCAGCGATCCACAACCGGTGAGCGAAAATATGGCGGATATCGTCAGCCTTTCCCTGCGCATTGGGCGGAAAACCGCCGGCGCGATGGACATCACCGTGGGGCCGCTGGTCAATCTGTGGGGATTCGGGCCGGATAAACAGCCGGTAAAAGAGCCGACTCAGGCGCAGATCGATGCGGCAAAAGCGCTGACGGGATTGCAGCATTTACGGGTGATCCAAAAAGCGGAAGGCGCTTATCTGCAAAAGGATTTGCCCGGCCTGTATGTTGATCTCTCAACCGTGGGAGAAGGTTTTGCCACCGATCATCTGGCCAGACTGATGGAGAAAGAGGGCATTAACAGCTACCTTGTTTCCGTGGGCGGCGCCGTGCTGACCCGGGGGAAAAATGCCCAGGGCCAGCCGTGGAAAGTGGCTATTCAGAAGCCCACCGATCGCGAAAATGCGGTGCAGGCGGTGGTCGATCTGCAGGGGCATGGCATCAGCACCTCCGGCAGCTACCGTAACTATTACGAGCTGAATGGCAAACGCATCTCACATGTGATCGACCCCGTCACCGGCCGGCCGATCCAGCACAAGCTGGTTTCTGCTACGGTTATTGCCACCACCGCGCTGGAGGCCGATGGCTGGGACACCGGACTGATGGTGTTGGGCGAAGAGAAGGCCAAAGCGCTGGCGCTGCGAGAAAATCTGGCGGTCTATCTGATAGAGAAGCAGGGCGAGGGTTTCAGTAGCTGGATGTCACCGCAGTTTAAGGCGTTTATCGTGCAACCGTAGGGCGACAGGCCTGAGGAATTAACATGCTGGATTTGTTTAGTGAAGAAGCACCGTGGGCCGAACCCCTGGCAGAGGGCGCGGTGATCCTGCGCCGACGGGCCAGAGAACACGCCGGCGAACTGATGCGGTTAGTCGAAGAGGTTTCTGCCCGCAATCCGTTTCACCACCGGATTACGCCTGGTGGACACCGCATGTCGGTGGCGATGACCAACTGTGGGGATTTTGGCTGGTCAACGGATTCACGCGGCTATCAGTACAGCGAGCGCGATAATGCCAGCGGTCTGCGCTGGCCAGCGATGCCGGATCGTTTTCGCCAGCTGGCAAGAGAATGCGCTGACGAGGCGGGTTTTGCACAGTTCAATCCTGATGCCTGCCTGATCAACCGCTACGAGCCGGGGGCAAAATTAACCCTGCATCAGGATAAAGATGAACAGGACTTAAAGCAGCCGATTGTTTCGGTCTCACTGGGGTTGCCGGCGGTGTTTCAGTTTGGTGGCTTCGATCGTGGCGACGCCACGCAACGGGTTCTGCTGGAGCATGGCGATATCGTGGTTTGGGGCGGTCCTTCACGTCTGCGTTTTCACGGCATATTGCCGCTGAAGCCCGGAATACACCCCTTAACCGGCGCTTTTCGCTACAATCTGACTTTCCGGCGCGCTTTTCGGTAAGCGATCCGGAGTCAGATGAGAATTATTATTGATATCGTCTGGCGACTCATTAAACTGCACACTGCCTTATTGTTACCTGGATGGTGTCATGGAGTTGCTACGCGTTGTTTACCGGCAGTATCGCTGGCCGTTTATTTTGGTTATTGCTCTCAGCCTGCTCAGTGCCGCGCTGGGTATTGGACTGATCGCCTTTATTAATAAAGAGCTGATCGTCGCTCTGAACTCTTCTCTGCTGATATTGCCAGAATTTCTCGGACTGCTGCTGCTGCTGATGGCCGTTACGCTGGCATCGCAACTGGCATTAACCGTGCTGGGACACCATTTCGTCTACCGCCTGCGCGGCGAGTTTATCAAACGTATTCTGGATACCCAGGTTGAACGCATCGAGCAGATCGGCAGCGCCCAGCTGTTAGCCGGACTGACCAGCGATGTGCGGGCCATCACCATCGCCTTTGTCCGTCTGCCTGAGCTGATTCAGGGGATCATCCTGACCATCGGATCGGCGGCTTACCTCGCCTGGCTCTCGCCACAAATGCTGTTTGTCACCGCGGTGTGGGTTGCTATCACCATTATTGGCGGCTGGCTGCTGGTGTCGAAAGTGTACCGCCACATGGCCAAACTTCGTGATATTGAGGATAACCTCTACACCGATTTCCAGACCATTATAGAAGGGCGCAAAGAGCTGGCGTTAAACCGTCAGCGTGCCCAGCTGATTTATGAAACGGTCTATCAGGAAGATGCCCGTAATTATCGCCATCATATCGTGCGTGCCGATACCTTCCATTTGAGTGCGGTAAACTGGTCGAACATCATGATGCTGGGTGCCATTGGGCTGGTGTTCTTTATGGCCAACAGCCTCGGCTGGGCAAACACCGCCGTTGCGGCAACCTATTCACTGACCCTGCTGTTCCTGCGCACGCCGCTGCTTTCTGCGGTGGGCGCGTTGCCGACACTGCTGACGGCTCAGGTGGCTTTTGACAAGCTGAACACTTTCCAACTTACGGTATACCATCCCGACTTTATTGTTCCTCAGGCTGCCAGCAACTGGAAGACGCTTGAACTGCGTAATCTGGTGTTCCATTACGGTGAGCAGGGATTCGAGGTTGGGCCGATAAACATGACCCTGAAGCGCGGCGAGCTGGTGTTCCTGATCGGCGGTAACGGCAGCGGAAAATCGACGCTGGCAATGTTACTGACCGGACTTTATCGCCCGGTATCCGGTCAGATCCTGTTGGATGGTGAAGAGATCGACGGCGCGAATAGGGAGAAGTACCGCAGCCTGTTCTCGGCGGTATTTACCGACGTCCACCTGTTTGACCGCTTAATTGATAATCAGGGACATGCTGCCGATCCGGCCAAAGTTCAGGCCTGGCTGGCGCGTCTGCAAATGCAGGACAAAGTGAAGCTGGAAGGGAACAAAGTCCTGAACCTGAAGCTATCTAAAGGGCAAAGCAAGCGCCTGGCGCTGCTGCTGGCGACCGCTGAGCAGCGCGATATCCTGCTGCTGGACGAGTGGGCCGCCGATCAGGACCCGCATTTCCGCCGCATTTTCTACCGGGAGTTGCTGCCATGGCTGCAGGAGATGGGCAAAACCGTGTTTGCTATCAGCCATGATGACCACTATTTCCTGCACGCGGATCGCCTGCTGGAAATGCGTGAAGGTAAGCTCAGCGAGTTGACCGGCGAAGAGCGTGAACTGGCGACGCTGGATGCGGTGAAGCGCACGGATGTGGTGAGCTAAAGCCGGGCGTTGGCGTCAATCAATAATCCAGCTCAGTAGCTGTTCTGCCTGCACCTCAACCTGAGCGCTAAAGACTCTGCCAGCCGGGAAGTCGCTGGCAAATGTATCGGTCAGGCGCAGCTGTACCTGGCCGGTTGCCGGATGCAGAGCCGTTATTTCTGCAGCCCTGAAATCCATCGTCTGTCTGAGTAGCGGAAAGAGGGCCTTATACAGGCTCTCTTTAACCGAGAATGCCAGCGTCAGCGCGGTGGCGAAGGGCAATCCACTCTCCAGCAGCGTCTGTTTTTCCGCCGGCGACACAATCACACTGTGCATCTGTTCCGCGGTTTCCGCTGGCAGGATATTCTCGCAATCTACCCCCAACAGAAGCCGATGCTCTGCTCTGGATAGCAGCACGGCGATGCTCTGATGGCTGTGAGACAGCGAGCCTGATACGCCGACCGGCCACACCGGCGCGCGATCGCCGTCATTGGACAGTATCGCCGCCTCAATTCCCATCCGACTCAAAGCATTACGCACTATTACCCGGCTGGCGAGATATTCCGCCCGGCGTTTGCGCACCGCTTGAGTTAAATGCGTCGGGCTGGGGATATCACATGCGACAAATAACCGCTCATCAAAGCGGGAGAGATCGAAAGCCGCTTTTATCAGCACCGTCTCTGGCCGATCTGCTGGTGAGCAAAAACACACATCGGTAATAAAGCCATTGGATTCAGGCAAGGCAACAGGAATAAGGGGAACGCCACAAGGGATTGTCAGAAGGGGGAATGCGCTATGAGGTGTCACCGAATACCTAACCTGCTTATCTTTATAAAGCGTAATTTAAGCAGGTTAGATTCACGATAGCAAAAACTGACTACTCGTTAGACGGGATTGCGAAGTTTTTCAGGGAAACGACAAAGTGTTCGTTGCCGCGGGAGATTTTCGCACCCCGGTCGCACCAGTGGCTTGCCAGCCTGAAAAAGTCATCACTATCAATATCATACGCCAGCTCTACTTTATTGATGCCGGAGTGCAGCATCTCTTCTGCATCTCTAAAGTTTCTTGCTTTGATTATCGCCATTTTATTCACCCGGTATGTGGTGTTGGTTTTGCCATAAAAGTGTAGCGACAGCATATGTTAATCGTGTGACAGTTTTGTTTCAGTGTGGTGGATTGAGACTTTCGCCACGTATTGTGCGACCAGCTTAATCTGAGGTTTGAGAGATTCTTAGGGTGTAAACAGGCTTAGGGACCTTTCTTTTGATCGGTTACACCATAAATTAGCGGTACCAAAGCCCGGCGCAGACGACATTTTGCTTTCACTCGCAAAGGCCTTTTTCGCATTAGCTCTTCCCACAAGGCTTTTTTCTTATTGTTAACTTCTTCAGAGCCTTTCTGACTATTAATCGTTGAATCTGAAGAAGCAGCGCTCAGGGTTACAAGGGCGGGGACGATAGCATTCACTTTGATCCAGCCATAGTCTTCAAACAGCCTCCATTTATCCGCTACCATCCAAATGGGATAGAGTGCTGCGAGTAGATTAGCTGCCGCTTGTCTGGTGATCACATAGCCGTGAGCCGTCGTCGCTTGATGAACAGGGTGCAATGTGTAGTCTGGCGTGAGGATGCGGTGATTTCGGTTGCAGAACTTGTTTACTCTGCTTAACAGGGTAACTTCAGGTAGATGAGCTGTGAGTTTAATTTGAGAAAGTATAACTGGCAAATTATCAGGGAGGTATACATCGTCTTCAAGAATTAGCGCCGTAGCAATATTGCCAGCGACCATTTTTTTATAAATTAGTTGGTGGCTCAGAGCACAACCGACTTCACCTTTCATATAAGCGTAGTTTACGGGAAGGGTATGTTCAGCTAACTCACTTTCACTGAGGTTGTGGCCATTGACCGCCTCAATAAACTCAGCCGTCAGATTCAGCTCATCAAGACGCCTTTGCAGGGATTCACGCCTGGTGACTGAGGATTTTAAATTGATGACAAAAATGCGGATTGGGCTTTCCATGCCAGCAGGTTTTCCTTGAAGGTGCGCGGTCACGAAAATTTAATATGACCTAATGCGCGAATTTTTTGGTCGGCACGAGAGGATTTGAACCTCCGACCCCGGACACCCCATGACCGTGCGCTACCAGGCTGCGCTACGTGCCGACACGTGGGGTTAATACTACTCAAAACAACGTTGATTGCAAGTGGTCGGTTGTGTGAGTGCTATGAATTTAAACACCTTTATCGCACTGCAGGCGAGAAGGGCAAGCGTGTCTGGCCCACAACATAGCCGGTAAACTTCGCCATTCAGGCCTGTCAGTTAGCGATAAACCGCTTCTCTTCTGTCAGTACCTGCAGCAGCAGGCCCAACTGAGGTTTATGGTCTTTCAGGCGATGACCATTCTTATCCCACGCGGTGTAGCTACCGCTGTTATCCAACACCAGCGTCACGTCAGGGGTGGTGATCACCAACTGGCGCTCGTTGGTGCTGGCTACCCAGTCATGGCGGCGCTGCGCTGCGAACAGATCTTCACCCTGAGAATAGTCAGCCGCAGGGGTGCTGACATGCAACAGGCGCTGCATCAGCGTGGTCATAATATCCTGATGGTCGGTCAGCTTGTCCACCTGCTGCGCTGGCGTATTCGGCCAGTGAACAATCAACGGCACCTGAAGATTTGCGCGATTGCCCAGACTGTCATCGCCATCTAACGCCACGCCATGCTCGGCGGTGATCACCACCACGGTTTTATCCAGCAGGCCTTTCTCCTGCAGCGTGGTCAGCACTTGCTGGATTTGCTTGTCCACATCGGCCGCAGTGCGGTTATAGCGGCGGGCAATATTCTTGCCGCCATTGTCCGGGGTGTCGTTGCCATCCAGCGAAAGATAGGAGAACCACGGCGAGCTTTGTGATTTCTGTCCTTCAAGCCAGCGTTGCCATTGCGCGGTGGTTTGCGCATTGGACTGCGGCTGCGAAGGCGGCAATGAATAATCCGCTAACAGCGCCTGACGGTATAACGGTGAGGCAAAGCCATCCGCAGCAAA
The DNA here is from genome assembly GCF_000196615.1 of Erwinia billingiae Eb661. Taxonomy (NCBI): domain Bacteria; kingdom Pseudomonadati; phylum Pseudomonadota; class Gammaproteobacteria; order Enterobacterales; family Erwiniaceae; genus Erwinia; species Erwinia billingiae. The sequence goes on along the minus strand of NC_014306.1, from coordinate 3,374,653 downwards.
CAGGCCAAACTGATAGCCCTGTTTGCCCAGTGAATCCACCAGCGCAGAAGGAACGCGGTTGGAGAGCACGCCGTCCATATAGCTGGCGGAAATACCGTAAAACAGGCCAAATAATCCACTGTCTGCATTGTTGCCGGAGCTGTAATGCTGCGTGAAGCGGACGTTCTGCTGAGCAAATTGCGCCAGATGCGGCAGCGATTTGGCTATCGTCGACTCATTCAAACCGTCGACGGTGATAATCAGTAAATTACTGCCGGTGCCCTTATCGCGGAAGGTGATGTCGTTCAGCGGATAGGCCACGGACACCGCTTCAGGATTACCCTGTTGCACCAGCCGGCGCTGATACTCCTGAGCATCCAGCAGACCGTGCTTCTCAAGGAAGCGACGCGCGGTCATTGGATAGGATAAAGGCAGATTGGAACGCTGCATGGTAATCGGGCGATAGAAGTTGGCGTCAGCCCAGATATACATCAGGTGGCTGGTAAAGAACGCCACAATAAACAGCACCGCCAGCGGCTTACCGAAACTGCGCCGGTTAAGGCTGCGCAGCTTCTGCCAGCTCCAGGTGGCAAACAGCATCTCTACCAGGAAAATAGCCGGCACGCTGATAAACATCAGCTGCCAGTCACGTGCCATCTCGGTCTGATCGGGATTGACCACCAGCTCCCACACCACCGGATTAAGGTGCAGGTGGAAGCGGTTAAAGACGGCACTGTCGATCAGGATCAGCGTCAGGCCAGCCGTGGCGATAATGGCCGAAAGGAAGCGCAGCAACCTCTGGGACATCACCACAAAGGTGAGCGGGAAGACGATCAGCAGATAGGCGGCAAAAACGATAAAGCTGAAGTGACCCATCCAACTGGTGAACGCATAAATGCGCCCGGCCAGCGAGGCTGGCCAGTCGGAGACAAACAGGTAACGGCTGCCAAGAATAAAGGCAAAGATGATATTAAAGAGGGCGAACCAGTGCCCCCAGCTAATCATCTGGGAGACTTTCTCTCGGTAGCGCTGCCGATTGGTTACCATAACAGGGTCAGGATCATCAAATTAATGGGCTTTATCATCGCGCACGGAAGCCTGTAAGGCCTCGGCGAACGAGCGTGCCAGCGAGCGGCGTTGAGCCGGTGCCACGCTGGTATTTAACAAATTGGTGACCATATTTCCCAGTACCATCAGGGAAAGATCGGTCGGGGCCTTGTCTTTTTCAAGTACATGGGCCAGTTCAGCGAGGAGTTTCTCCACGCGGTCGTCACTGTAGCGAGATGATTGTGGCATAACGTCGAATTTATTGAGTATTAAAGGGCGGCATCTTACCGTAAAACCGGGATTTTTTCTGCACTTTTATCGTCAGTATCAGGTTAATGTTGTTGCCTGTTGATCGTAGCGACACTCGGTGATTGAATACGCGCCTACGTTAAAAGGAGAGTCTACCATGAGTCTGGATATCGAGCAGATTGCCCTCCACCAGCTGATCAAGCGCGATGAACAGACGCTTGAGCTGGTGCTGCGCGAATCGCTGCTGCCTGCCAATGCGCCCGTCACCGAAATGATGGAAGAGTTGCACCGCGTTTACAGCGCCAAGAGCAAGGCTTATGGCCTGTTTAATGAAGAGAGCGAACTGGCGGATGCGTTGCGTAACTGCCGCAAAGGCGAAGACGATTTTCTGGCTTTCAGCCGGGCAGCCACCGGTCGCCTGCGTGATGAGCTGGCCAAATACCCGTTCGCTGAAGGCGGCATCGTGCTGTTCGGCCATTATCGCTACCTGGCGGTTGAGTATTTGCTGGTTGCCGTGTTGAACAGCCAGAACAGTATGCGCGTCAATGAAGCGCTGGATATCAGCAGCACCCATTATCTTGATATCAATCATGCGGACATCGTTGCACGCATCGATTTGACGGAATGGGAAACCAATCCGGAATCCACCCGCTACCTGACCTTCCTGCGGGGTCGCGTGGGCCGCAAAGTTTCCGACTTCTTTATGGATTTCCTCGGTGCCAGCGTCGGTCTGGATACCAAAGCGCAAAACCGGGGTCTGTTGCAGGCGGTTGATGACTACTGTTCTGAGGCCAGTCTCGATAAAAACGAGCGGCAGAACTACCGTCAGCAGGTGCACAGCTATTGCAGCGAGCAGTTAAAAGCCGGTGAAGAGATCGAGCTGGAAGGCTTGTCCAACGAGCTGGCGCCGCTGGGCGAGAAAACTTTCCAGGCGTTCACTCAGGAGCAGGGTTACGAGCTGGAAGAGAGCTTCCCGGCCGATCGCGGTACGCTGCGTCAGCTGACCAAGTTCGCCGGAAGCGGCGGCGGAATGACGCTGAACTTCGATGCATTGCTGTTAGGCGAACGTATTTTTTGGGATCCGGCGACCGACACGCTCACCATTAAAGGCACGCCACCAAACCTGCGCGACCAGCTGCAGCGTCGGAGCAGCGGCGGTTAAGGCAAAAAAAAACGCCGCATAAGCGGCGTTTTCTTCAAACGATTTCGGTCAGGCGATTAAGCGCGAACGAAGTCGATGTGGTGCAGTTTTGGCTTGAACGGGTGACGCTGAACAGCCTGCACTTTTACTTTTTCTTCTTTACCGTTGACGACCAGGGTCAGAACGTCAGTGTAGAAACCAGGCTTAGCCTGGATGTTCATTACTGAGTCGTGATCCAGTTCGATAGCTATTGGTGCAACTTCACCGCCATAGATGATGGCTGGGAATTTGTTAGCTAAACGCAGGCGGCGGCTCGCACCCTTGCCCTGCTCTTTACGTTCTTCAACATTGATAGTGAACATTGTTCAATCTCTTTATCTGATGATCCTGTTACAGGCGACCCAGCAACAGGTTGGAGTGTTCAACTTTTGCATTAGCAAAAGCGGGGCGAAGTATAGCCCAACTAAGGCTGTGCGGGCAATGTATTAAAGCGGATGCCTTAACGAAGTTCGTTGGCGCGGCGGTAGCGGCCCTGATAATCGAACATCTTCTCACGGATCTGCCAGTAATGACGCTGCTTGCGGGCCACCACAAAGTCCGGCTGGCGCAGCAGCGGCTGCAGGGCGACGATATCCGCAGCGGTTTTCCAGCCGAGCGGCACGCCCGGTGCACGCTGATGCGGACGCAGGAAAATCTGCTCGAAGGCGGTTCGTTGCGCCGGCGTGGTGAGTCGGAACCGCTCGCTGACTTCCGTTGCCTCTTCATCGTAATAGCGCGCCTTCAGCCATTCTCCCTTCTCATCAGCACCGCTTTCCAGCACCATCGCGGCACACCGCAGCACCAGCGCATCCTTCAGTTTCAGCGCCGCCTTCAGCATATCGTCGGGATCGACGAGGATCGCGTCACACTGGTGACATCTTCGCGCGGCAATATCGTTTTCGGCATTACAGTGCGGGCAGCTTTTAAAGCGGAAGCGGAAATCGCACTGTTCGCGTTCGCCGTCATCGTCTTCCAGCACGCCCTGACAGCGGCGGCCAAAATGCTCGATGATGGTGCCATCGGCGGTGGTTTTTCCCCAGAAGGTATTGGCAAAGCCGCAGGCAGGGCAAAACACCTGCACCGGCTGGTTATCGCTTTTGCCTTTCGGCGCGCCGACTTCCGGGGTGAAAATATCGTGGGGATTGCCGGCATAATCGAGGATCAGGCAGTCGGTTTTTCCTGGGGACAGGCGCAATCCCCGTCCGACGATTTGCTGATAGAGGCTGACCGATTCCGTCGGCCGCAGGATGGCGATCAGATCGACATGCGGGGCATCGAAACCGGTGGTCAGCACCGCAACGTTGACCATATAACGTAGTTCGCGGGCTTTAAATGCGGTAATCAGCGCATCGCGCTCGGGGCCGGGCGTTCCGGCGCTGATCAGCGCTTTACTGCCGGGCAGCAGGCCCAGTACCTCTTTCGCATGTTCAACCGTTGAGGCAAAAATCATTACGCCCTGGCGATCCTGCGCGAACTCGACGATCTGCTGAATGATATGCGGGGTGATGCGCTGTTGCTGCTTCAGTTCCCGGTTGAGATCGGCTTCGCTGAACAGGCCATTCTCGTTAGCGGTCAGACGGCTGAAATCGTATTGCACCACCGGCATATCCAGCCGTTCAGGCGGCACCAGAAAGCCATGCTTAATCATATAGCGCAGCGGCAGTTCATAGATGCAGTCGCGGAACAGCGCGCGTTCGTTGCCGCGCACCATACCGTGGTAATGGAACTGGTAAATCCAGCCTTTGCCGAGCCTGTAGGGCGTGGCGGTCAGGCCCAGCAGACGAAGGTGAGGATTGCGCTGGCGCAGATGCGCGAGGATTTGCTGATACTGGCTGTCGTCGGCATCGCTGATGCGGTGACATTCATCGACGATCAGCAGGGTGAATTCCGCATCGAACTGCGCCAGATTGCGTGCCACGGACTGCACGCTGCCAAAGACCACTTTGCTGCGGCTCTCTTTGCGTTGCAGCCCGGCGGCAAAGATATCGGCTTCCAGACCGTAAGCCTGATATTTGCTGTGATTTTGCGCCACCAGCTCTTTCACATGCGCGAGGACCAACACCCGACCTTTTGCCAGACGGGCAAGTTCAGCAATCACCAGACTTTTGCCCGCACCGGTAGGCAGCACGATAACGGCGGGCTGATGGGAGCGACGGAAGTAGCTGAGCGTGGCATCAACCGCTTCCTGTTGATAAGGGCGTAGGGTAAACGACATGAATTTTCAGGCAATCTGGGAGCAAAACCGCATTATGCCACGAAAGCAGCATTGATGCCTGTCAGCCTCTGTGCCTGAGGCCTAACTCCCGATATACTGTGGGTTCATTTCGAGATTCTCTCTTCAAACGTGCCGGTTAGCGGTGCGTCGGTTTCATTCTCATTTAAACAGGCAGTGCAGATTTAATGCGACTTGATAAATTTTTGTCTCAGCAACTGGAAATCAGCCGGGCGATTGCCCTTCGTGAGCTGCGGGCTCATAAAGTCACCGTAGACGGGGAAGTGGTCAGGCAGGGAGCCTTCAAGCTCAAGCCGGAAAACCAGGTAGAATATGACGGTAATCCGCTGCACCTGCAGTTCGGCCCGCGCTACTTTATGCTGAACAAGCCACAAGGCTACGTCTGCTCTACTGACGATCCGGATCATCCTACCGTGCTGTATTTCCTCGAAGAGCCCACCGCCTACAAACTGCATGCGGCAGGGCGACTGGACATCGATACCACCGGCCTGGTACTGATGACCGATGACGGTCAGTGGTCACACCGGATTACTTCTCCTCGCCATCATTGCGAAAAAACCTACCTGGTAACGCTGGAGTCACCGCTTGCCGATGACACCGCCGCGCAGTTCACGGCGGGTGTACAGCTGCACAACGAGAAATACCTGACTAAACCCGCCACGCTGGAAGTGGTCAGCGAGTGCCAGGTACGTCTGACCATCAGCGAAGGACGTTATCACCAGGTGAAACGGATGTTTGCAGCGGTGGGTAACCACGTTGTGGCATTACACCGTGAGCGCATTGGTGCCATCGTGATGGATGAAGACCTGGGAGAAGGGGAATATCGCCCACTGACGGCAGAAGAAATTGCCAGTGTGGTCGTTCCCCGCTAATAACATTTAAAGAGCAAACCGGAAGTGAGGAGCAATGAGGGTGCGTAAGGACAAGAACTCATCAGTGGGACTGGTGGTGATCCTCGGCCTGTTGGCCATGTTAATGCCGTTGTCGATTGATATGTATCTGCCTGCGCTACCGCAAATTGCTCGTGAATTCGGGGTGTCGGCAGGCAGCGTGCAGATGACGCTGAATATCTACATTCTTGGATTTGCCCTGGGTCAGCTAATTTATGGCCCGCTGGCCGACAGCTTTGGCCGCAAACCGGTGATTGCCGCCGGCACGCTGATTTTTGCCGTCGCGGCCGCGGCCTGTGCGATGTCGCAAACCATCGACCAGCTGATCTTTATGCGCCTGTTGCATGGCCTGTCGGCGGCGGCCGGGAGCGTGGTGATCAGTGCGTTAATGCGTGATACCTACTCGAAAGAGGAGTTTTCACGCATGATGTCGTTTGTGATGCTGGTGACCACTATCGCCCCGCTGATGGCGCCGATTGTCGGTGGCTGGCTGCTGTTGCTGTGGAGCTGGCACGCCATTTTCTGGACCATCTCCGGCGCGGCTGTCATCACCACCGTGCTGGTGGTCACGCAGATTAAAGAGACGCTTCCCAAAGATAAGCGGCAAAAATTCCATCTGCGCACCACGATGGGTAACTTCCTGTCGCTGTTCCGCCATAAGCGGGTATTCAGCTATATGCTGGCCAGCGGCTTCTCGTTTGCCGGGCTGTTCTCTTTCCTTAATGCCGGGCCGTTTGTCTATATTGAGCTGAACCACATCACGCCGCAGGATTTTGGCTACTACTTTGCGCTTAACGTGGTGTTCCTGTTCCTGATGACCCTGCTGAACAGCCGTTCGGTGCGCCGTTTCGGCCCGCTGGCGATGTTCCGCTTCGGGCTGCTGGTGCAGTTCACCATGGCGGTGTGGATGGTGATCGTCAGTGCGCTTAACCTTGGCTTCCTGCCTCTGGTGTTTGGCGTGGCAATGTTTATCGGCTGCGTGGCGATGGTGTCATCGAATGCAATGGCGGTGATCCTCGAAGAGTTTCCGCATATGGCGGGTACCGCGTCTTCACTGGCCGGGACGTTACGCTTTGGTGTCGGTGCGCTGGTGGGGGCGTTGCTTTCCACGCTGTCATTCCAGAGCGCCTGGCCAATGGTGGGATCTATCTTTATCTGCGCGACCCTGTCCATCCTGCTGTTCATCTACGCCACCCGTCCACGTAAGGGCGCGGCTGCCTGATACCGACTGTGCGTCGCAAGGCGCACAGCTTATTCCCTGTCACATCCCTTCTTTCCAGACCTTGCCTGAATGCTTTACCCGCACTAATGTTATAGATATGTGAAAATAACCCAACGAAAAGTTACCTTCATGCAACAAAAGGGGTTGTTATCACGCCGTTAACGCGGTAAATATAACGTTAAAATGAGAGGTACTTCTCAAAAATAAGCCATTCTCATGGCAACGTTTACGGCTTTGGCCGCTGGAAGACTGCAGTACCGGTCTGGGGAGTTCGGGTGAATACGTTACAACATTCGGTGGTACACCGTTTACCGCAAAGTTATCGTTGGGGCGCAGGGCCAACCGGCACCTGTGTCGAACCGCTTATTCTTAACAGCATCACTGCCGATGACGATCTGGTCGGTCTGACGCTGCTCAGCCATCAGGGCGCGCAGGCGTGGGACATTATGCAGATGATTAAAGACGCGCTGGCTGAAATCCAGCTCGATTGTGCCGTGGTGGAGTGGGGAGGGGAACCTTGCCTGTTTGTCTCACGTCATGATGAGTGCACCACCACCTGTCGCCTGAAAAACTTCGGCGTGGGCATTGCAGAAACCCTTAAAGACTCTTCTGCCTGAACGTATCAGGCAGAGAGTGACTCAGGCCAGTGACAGCAGCTGGCGGGTATAGTCGGCTTTCGGGGCAGCGAACAGCTGTTCGCACTCTCCCTGTTCAACCACTTCTCCTTCCCGCAACACCACCACCTGATGACAGAGCGAGCGCACCACCTGTAAATCGTGGCTGATAAAGATATACGCCAGCCGGTGGGTGTTTTGCAGTTTTTTCAACAGGGCCAGAATCTGCTTCTGCACCGAGCGATCGAGGGAAGAGGTCGGTTCATCCAGAATGATCAGCTGCGGTTCAAGGATCAGCGCGCGGGCAATCGCAATGCGCTGGCGCTGGCCACCGGAGAATTCTGCCGGATAGCGGTGGCGCGTTTCCGCATCCAGCCCCACTTCCTCCATCGCCGCAATCACTCTAGCTTCGCGCTGGGCCGCGTTCAGATCGGGATGATGCACCTGCAAGCCTTCGGCAATAATCTGCAGCACGTCAAGGCGCGGATTCAGCGACGAGTTGGGATCCTGGAAAACCACCTGCACCTGACGACGAACCGGCAGCATCTGACGACGATCCCACTGATGAAGCGGCCGATCGTTAAACCAGATCTCACCTTCGGACTGGATCAGGCGGAGTAGCGCCAGCCCGGTGGTGCTTTTACCGGAGCCAGACTCGCCTACCAGCCCAAGACTCTCGCCGGGCCGCAGGGTAAAGCTTAACGACTTCAATGCATGATGGTAGCCGGTGATGCGCCGTAAAAAGCCCTGTTTGATCGGAAAGGCCACCCGCAAATTTTTAACCCGCAGCAAGGGCTCAGCATCGACGTCTGCCGGCTCCGGTCGACCTTCCGGTTCGGCGTTCAGCAGCGCCTGGGTATAGGCATGTTGCGGCGCACTGAACAGTTGTGTGGTGCTATTGGTTTCCACCGCCTGGCCGTTGCGCATCACCACCACATTGTCTGCCAGCTGCCGGACAATCCGCAGATTATGGGTAATAAACAGCAGGCCCATATTCAGCTCCTGCTTTAACTCGCGCAGCAGCGTCAGGATTTGCGCCTGCACGGTCACATCCAGCGCGGTGGTCGGTTCATCGGCAATCAACAGCTGTGGCTGCGTCAACAGCGCCATGGCGATCATCACGCGCTGACGCTCGCCGCCGGAAAGCTGGTGCGGAAAATCATTCAGCCGTTTCGCCGCCTGGCGGATGCCAACCCGATCGAGACAGCTCAGCATCTCCGCGCGCGCCGCCTCTTTACGCATCCCGCGATGCAGCGACAGCACTTCGTACAGCTGTTTCTCAATGCTGTGCAGCGGGTTCAGCGAGATCATCGGTTCCTGAAATATCATTGCCATGCGGTTGCCACGCAGCCCGCGCAAGGTGCGTTCATCGGCCTTCAGCACATCCTGGCCGTTAAACAGGATTTCCCCCTGCGGGTAAATTACCGGCGGCGTGGGCAACAGACGCATCATTGACAGTGCGGTCACGCTTTTGCCGGACCCCGACTCGCCGACCAGCGCCAGCGTTTCGCCAGCATCCACCGACAGCGACAGGTCACTGACCACCTGGCGGTCAACGCCCGCCTGGCGGAAGGCAATGCTTAAATTTTTAACGGTCAGCAGCGTCATCAGTACACCTTACTGGGGTCAAAGGCGTCGCGAACCGCTTCACCGATAAAAATTAACAGCGACAGCAGGATCGCCAGCGAGAAGAAGGCGGTGATGCCAAGCCAGGGCGCCTGCAGATTATTTTTGCCCTGCAACAGCAGTTCACCCAGCGAAGGCGAACCGAGCGGCAGGCCAAAGCCAAGGAAGTCCAGCGAGGTCAGCGTGGTGATCGAGCCACAGAGGATAAACGGCAGATAGGTCAGCGTGGCGACCATCGCGTTGGGCAACATGTGGCGCGACATGATTTTACGGTCGCTTACGCCCAGCGCCTGCGCAGCACGAATGTAGTCGAAGTTGCGGGTGCGCAGAAACTCCACCCGGACCACGCCCACCAACTGCATCCAGCCAAAGACCACCGTAATTGCCAGTAGCCACCAGAAACCCGGTTGGATGACGCTCGACAACAGAATAATCAGGAACAGCGTTGGCATCCCGGACCAGACTTCAATAAAGCGCTGGCCCCATAAATCCACTTTGCCGCCGTAATAGCCCTGCGAGGCGCCAACAATCACCCCAATCACGCTGGAAATCAGCGTCAGCATCAGGCCAAACAGCAGGGAGATGCGCATACCGTAGAGGATGCGCGCCAGCACATCGCCGCCGTTGGCGTCGGTGCCCAGCCAGTTCTGCGCTGAAGGTGGGGAAGGGAAGGGCACCGTGGTGGCAAAGTTAATGGTGCCGTCACCGAAGCGGATCGGCGCCCAAATCGCCCACCCTTCCTTATCAATACGCGACTTCAGCCAGGGATCCTGATAATCCGCTGCGGTGGCCAGCGGGCCGCCAAAATCGGTTTCTTCATAATCGATGACCAGCGGGAAATAGGTGCGGTCGTGATAATGCACCAGCAGCGGCTTGTCGTTGGCCAGCAGCTCGGCACCCAGGCAGAGCACAAACAGCATGGCAAAAATCCACAGCGACCAGTAACCGCGGCGGTTATGACGGAATCGCGCCCAGCGCGCCTGATTAACGGGGCTTAAGCGGCTCATTATCGTCCCTCAAAATCAATGCGCGGATCGACCAGCGTATAAGTGATATCGCTAAGGATATTCAGCAGCAGGCCAATCAGCGTGAAAATATACAGCGTGCCAAACATCACCGGATAGTCGCGCTGAATAGTGGCGTCATAGCCCAGCAGGCCCAGGCCATTGAGTGAGAACATCACTTCGATTAACAGCGAGCCGGTGAAAAACATGCTGATAAAGGTGGCCGGGAAACCGGCAATCACCAGCAGCATGGCGTTACGGAACACGTGGCGATAGAGAATTTTCTTCTCATCCAGCCCTTTGGCACGGGCGGTCACCACATACTGCTTGCGAATCTCATCCATAAACGAGTTCTTGGTCAGCATGGTCAGGGTGGCAAAGCCGCCAATGACCGTGGCTATCACCGGCAGGGTAATGTGCCAGAGATAATCTCCAATCTTGCCGTACCACGGCAGCGAATCAAATTGCGCTGACACCAGGCCGCGCAGCGGGAACCAGTCGAGATAGCTGCCGCCGGCAAACAGCACGATCAATAAAATACCGAACAGGAAGGAGGGAATGGCATAGCCGATAATGATCAGCGTGCTGCTCCAGATATCGAAGGCGCTGCCGTTGCGCACCGCTTTTTTGATCCCCAGCGGAATGGAGACCAGATAAATGATCAGCGTGCTCCATAACCCGAGGGTGATGGAGACCGGCAGGCTGTCCTTGACCAGTTGGAGCACCGAGCTGCTGCGGAACAGGCTGTCGCCAAAATCAAAGCGGGCATAGTTCCACAGCATGGTGAAGTAGCGTTCATACAGCGGTTTATCAAACCCGTAGCGTTTAGTGATCTCAGCGATCACTTCCGGGTCTAAGCCGCGCGAGCCGCGATACTGGCTGTCACCGGGATTAGCACTGAGTTTGGCCCGGCTCTGACTTTCACCGCTGTTGCCGCCCGGCATGCCGGTGGTCTGGCCAAACTCAATATTCGCCAAAGCCTGATCGACCGGCCCACCGGGCGCAATCTGCACGATAAAGAAATTGATGGTGATGATCGCCCACAGCGTGGGGATCACCAGCAGCAGTCTGCGGAGTAAATAAGCGCCCAATCCTGACTCCTTAACGACGTTGGGCCGGCAGCTGCGCGGCTTTGTTCACATCATACCACCAGTTATCGAAGCCCAGAGAATAGGTCGGGCGGGTCGATGGCATTGAAAACTTATTCCAGTAAGCATACCGGTTGGTGGCGTTATACCACATCGGGATCATGTAATAACTCCAGGTCAGCACCCGATCCAGCGCGCGACCCAACGGCAGAAGCGCGGCCCGATCGCCCTGATGCTGGTTGATCTGGGCGATTAGCTCATCGAGAACCGGGTTCATCACATGCGGGCGGTTATAGCTGGAACTGATAAAAGAGGACGCCCAGTAGAATTGCAGATTGCTGTCCGGGAAGGTCATCGCCGGGTAGGGCGAGGGCAGCATATCAAAATCACTTTTGCGCAGGCGCGCGAGATACTGCGAGCTGTCGACCTGGCGAACGTTCAGCGTGATGCCCAATCTGCTCAGCGTATGCTGGAAAGGCAGTACCCACTGATCGTTGCCGCCACTGCGCAGCAACAGTTCAAAGGTAAAGGGCTTGCCGGTTTTCACATTGGTCAGCTTCTGATTTTTAAGCTCCCAGCCGGCCTGTTTCAGCAGCGCCAGCGCCTTAAGCAAATTCGCCCGGTCATAGCCGCTGCCGTCGGTTTTCGGTGGCTGATAAATTTGTGAAAACACCTCATCCGGTATTTTGCCTTTTAAGGGGCCCAGCAGCTCAAGCTCTTTGGCATCCGGATAGTTTCGCGCGGCATATTCGGTGTTCTGGAAATAGCTGTTGGTACGGTTATAGGCATGGTAGAACAGCGCTTTATTCATCCATTCAAAATCAAAGGCGAGGGAGATCGCTTCCCGCACCCGACGATCGCTGAACTGCGGTTTTTGCACGTTAAACGCCAGCCAGCTGCTGGCAGTGGCCACATCATTCGGCTGTTCGTCTTTGGTAATGAAGTGATTCTCAAAGTTCTTGCCGCGATATTGCGTTGCCCACTTTTTGGCCGACCCTTCGGTGCGAAAATCAAACGCACCGGCTTTAAAGGCTTCAAAGGCCACGTTGTCATCAAGGTAATAGTCGTAGCGCAGCGTATCGAAATTAAACCGTCCTTTATTCACCGGTAAATTGGCGGCCCAGTAATCCTTCACGCGAGAATAGGTGATCGACTGGCCCACTTTATACGCGGTAATGCGATAAGGGCCGCTGGATAACGGCGGGCTGGCGAGCGGTTCGCCCAGATTGTGATCCTTCCAGAATTTCTCTGGAAATACCGGCGTCGAGAGCAGGGAAAGCATTTTATCGCGATCGCTTTCAGGCAGTTCAAAACGCACGGTCAGGCGGGAAATGGCTTTCGCCGTCACGCCTTTATAAAACACGCGATACTGCGGCACGCCTTCGGTCATAAATTTGTGAAAAGTGAAGGCAACGTCGTCGGCGGTGATCGGCGATCCGTCCTGGAATCGCGCCTGCGGGTTCAGCGTCACTTCCACCCAGCGGCTGTCATCCGGATAACGGGCGAACTCGGCAATCAACGGATAATAGCTGCCGGTTTCATCATCGGAGGTGGTGAACAGGGAATCATATAAGGTGTCTGTACCGGCACCGGGATTGCCGCGCATCGCAAAGCGGTTGAAGTTGTCATAGGTGCCAATCGCCGACAGCGTGACGCTGCCGCCTTTGGGCGCAGCAGGATTGGCATAGTCGTAGTGGGTGAAGTCGGTGGCGTATTTGGGTTCACCGAGTTGCGCGAAGGCATAACTCTCATTGATATTTTCAGCCTGGGCGACGGCAGCCGTCACGCTGAAGAGTAAAAAAGTAAACCAGCGCAATATCATGGTGTTATTCGGCTCCGGGAGAAAAAAACGCACTGTGCAAGCGTAGCAGCAGGAGAACAGGCGAAGCAATGCGTAAATCCCGCACTTTACGCTTCCAGACAGTCGTTGGCCGGCAGGGACACAGGACCCCGCGCCCGCTCTTCATTAAAATATTCAATCAGCTGGGAAACCGTACGCGGGCGGCTGAAATAAAACCCCTGCATATAGGTGACGCCGTGCTGAAGCAGCCACCTGACCTGCTGCTGGGTTTCCACCCCTTCGGCAACGGTGCGCAGATTAAGCGTTCTGCCCAGCGTTAATACGGTATCCAATACCGGTGAGGTAACGGTTTGCAGGCCAATACTTTGCACAAAGCCGCGATCGATTTTTAAATAATCGAACTTAAACTGTTCCAGATAGATTAATGCGCTGTGCCCGGTGCCAAAGTCGTCAATGGCAATGCGGATCCCCTGCTGGTGGATCCAGTCGAACACTTCATCAGCATTATTCTTTTCCACCATCGTCCGTTCGGTAATTTCGAAAATGTAGCTGAAGTGGTTAACGGGCATCGAAGCCAGCCAGTTTTTCACGTCCTGAATAAAACCGGCATCAATAAGGTGCTTAGGAGAAAGATTTAATCCCAGGCTCACGCCGGCAGGCACCGCATGGCGAAATTTGTGCGCATCCCTGGCGACCAGCTGAAACAGATGACGGGTCAGCGGGATAATCATATTTTTCCCTTCGGCATAGCTGATAAAGGTATCTGGCGAGATAGGGCCTTCCGTTGGGTGCGTCCAGCGCAGCAGCGCTTCCAGTCCTACTGCTTTGCCGGTGGAAACTTCGACCACCGGCTGATACTCCACATGAAACTCACCGCGCTTAATACCCAGCAGGATCTCCTTGCCGGGCTTTATTTTCAGCGTCATCAGCAGGAAGCAGCCGCTGCCGCCGAGCAGACCCAGCAGTAACCCCGCCAGCAGGATCAGATTGATATCCTTTGCCGGCAAGGTTTTGCCATACAGTTGCAGGGTCATGTCATAGCCAGGAATGGCGATGGTTTTAAGTGGGGAAGCGGGGAGGTCTTTAACGGAAATGACCCGTCGCTGCCAGGTGGTCAGCGCGTTATTCCCTGCCACGATGGCCATACCACTGACTTCCTGCTGCGTTGCGGCCATCAGCAGATAATCTGTGAGGTTAATATTTAGCGTGGTCAGGACACCACTTCCCTGCGCGCCGGGGCCTTTTAACCACAAGGCAATCGCCGGTTTACCGGGCACCATTGGCGTGTCGGCAAGGAGCTGGATATCAGACGCATGGCTGGTTTGCGTGTCTGGTGACAGCCGGGAAACGGCGACCTGCATGGCGCCAGTGGCGGAAGAGCAAAAGGCGATATTATCACTGACCAGTAAAATGGCCCGGATATTACCGGCAAAGGCGGCCTTCTGCGTCAGCGTGCTGTTTACCGCAGGGCAGGAAAGGGTGGTGACTGAGAGTAACGGCGCCAGCGTCTGCCGCAGCTCTGTCAAAGAATGAATGACGTAATTTTGGGTTTCGCTGGCCAGCCGGTCATGATTTCTGGCGCGCTGGTGCCAGAGCAAAAGCAGGGTAATGACAATAAAGAGAAAAAATAATAAGACGCCAATAGCGGCACTAAACTGGGCAATCTTGCGCGGATTGGTCACATGCCGCGTTATCGTTTTTGTCAGTGGCATTGTGGGGATCTCCGGGGAGCGCCGTTTTTTATGTCCCTGTAAACCAAAAAAAACGCTGCCGAAGCAGCGTTCTGTTATCTCGTTTTTCCGCGGACTTCAAGGGATTGAAATCAGCCAGGCATATGGCTAAGGACCCGGCGAGCTTCGCGATACCGCGTCTTCCAGTAGCTGTCGTTCAGATTCGAAATCATCACGCCGCTGCTGGTCGATGCGTGTACAAAGTTATCGTTGCCAAGATAGATACCGACATGGCGTCCGGTGGAACCGGCGCGGAACAGTACTAAATCTCCTGGGCGTAACTTGCCACGATTAATGCTCTTTCCGGTGTCTTCCTGCTCGTAAGTTGAACGAGGCAGATCGAGTCCAAACTGCTCACGGAAGGTGGTCTGTACAAATGCCGAACAATCAATGCCGCGCTTGCTGGTACCGCCAAGGCGATAGCGAACGCCTTTCCAGTCTGCATACTGATCCATCAGGCGGGATTTGATATCCACATTTTGGACCATCTGTTCGAATTCATCCTGAGACGCTTGAAGTAAAAAGCCGTTCTGGCCCTTAACTGCATGAGTATCAGTTTGTGCATTATTGCTGGTATTCGTCGAGCTACATGCTGATAAAACTGTCGCTAACGCGACCGCGGGTAACACCCGCCAGATATATCTCAGTATTGGTTGAGACTTGACCATTATGTTTGTGATCCCTTGAGGTCCTTAACGACGAGGTCGCTAGATAAGTGATAAAACGGAACGAGATTAATTAGCGCAACAGTCTAAGACAATTCCTGAAACCCGAAATTGTGGAAAAGCGCACAGTTTTGAGTGTAAATCCTGGAATTAGTCTACGAATGCAGCCTAATGGAAATTGAGGTTACCCGAATACAAGCCCCGTGGCGAGGGGTTTTAGCGACTTTTTTATAGGATTTTATGATGTGAAACAGAAATGTAAGAATGCGCCTACAATATCGACAATCGTGAGGAAAGCTTGAGGGAAATATGAGAAAAATTGGGTAAAAAAAAGGCTATGCTAAAAAAGTGAGATTAATCACGCTGGACAATGGCGTTAAGTCACCATTTTAAGAGGGCTGTAACCATAATGAAATCTTTTGAGTGTCACTTAATTAGGATGCTAACGATTTTTTAAGCCGTTAATGGCAGGACGATTTCCTGTTATCCCATTAACGGCTGGCGTTATTGCTAAGAAGATGACTGAACAGGCTTATATTTACCCGGCAAATGACGATATAACGCATTTACAATAAAGTCACTTAACGGCGTCATCAGGCACCAGCTCATGCCCACCAGCACGATTGAGAGCGAACCGACTACCACATCGGTAAACCAGTGCGCACCAATCATGATCCGTGGCGCGGCAAAGATCAGCACAATCGCCACGGCAAGCATAAATGCCCTGCGGCTGAAATAACGCAGCATAAAGCAGGCAAATATCATCAGCATCATACCGTGATCGCCAGGGAAACTATCTGCCGAGGCATCTTTCGCCGGAATGCCGGTTAATTTCGACACGTGATTCACATCCGGGAAGAATTTGGTCGGGCTGGGATGGGAAACCGGAATTAAATGGCCCAGCTGATTCAGCACCACGGCACAAATAAGCATCGCAATGCCGATCGCCAACAGGCGGCGACGGCCGACGGGCGTTTCACGGCGCCAGAAATGCAGGTAAAGCGCACCCATTGCTAACAACGACACGCCATCAAACGCGCGGAAGTTAGTGATAGCCAACAGCCAAAGCAGCGGCTTGCTGGTCACCAGATGGGTGTTGAACCAATAGAAAAGGTCTTTATCTATCGGGAACCAAAAGCCATGGTTTTCAGGCAGATACCATGAGAAAAACAGCGCAAATCCCAGCGCGTTCAGCAGCAGGATCATCAGTAAACGTTTAGTGGTCATTTGTGTTAAGGATTTATTAAGAAATAATAACCGGGCAGATTAACCCGTGAAAGTTAAACGAAGTTTCAACAAGGCAGATTGTAGTTCATTCCAGTCGGCTTCTCCTTCATGGATCATCTCAATACGACTGTCCGGTGGGGAAGACGCGCGGGTTTCGATATGAAAGTCGTCTCCCTGACGGTTCACACTGACTAATCCCTCCGCAATGCGCATAACGCCTTTCACGCGGGAAACCGGCGCCAGCCGGACCCACTCCAGCAGCCCGATGGTGTCGAACACCGTATCCGCGTCGAATATCCAGCCGCAGGCATGATAACCCTGGCCAGCATTCAACGACCGCCGCCAACGCGCGCCCGAGGTCAGTGCCAGCGCCGCGAGGCCCGACTGCGGTTGTGAACGCGAATGGGCGTGATGCTGACCTGCTGGCAGCTGACGCAGATTGATGCGCGGTTCGGCCAGCAGAGCGTGATCAATTTTGCCAAAGTGGGTGGTAACAACGGGCCGCTGATGTTCATCGGCTGCCTGCCACTGCGCCAACGCGTCTTTATCTGCCTGCTGCCAGCGATCTTCTTTATTGGCGACGATAATGTCCGCGGCCGCCAGCTGGTCGCGGAAATTTTCATTTTCCACCACGCGTGGGTCGGCAAGCTGGCGAGGATCCAGCACACATAAAGAGGCATCCAGCGTCAGCCACGGACGGTAAACCTCGGCGGACAGCATATCGAGGATCTGTTTGGGATGGCCTAAACCGGTCGGTTCAATCAGCAGGCGATCGGGCTTCGCCTGCCTCAGCAGCATATTCAACCCGACCTGCATCGGTAATCCATTGACGCAGCACATGCAGCCGCCCGGGATCTCTTTCAGGATCGCACCGCTGTCTGCCAGCAGGGCACCATCAATGCCGACTTCACCAAACTCATTGACCAGCACGGCCCACTGCTCATTTTCGGGTTTATTGGCCAGCAGGTGCAGCAGGGTTGTGGTTTTGCCACTGCCTAAAAAGCCGGTGATCAGGTTTACGCGGGTCATCTCTCACTCCAGACATTTAAGACTAAAAAATTTAAGTTTTCGCCAATAGTGCCGATCTGTTTATCTCAACGCCCAGCTACGCTCAACAGGCGTAGAACAACAGTATGAGGTTTCTATGAACGGCATTAAATCGGTTGTGGTGATGGTGCTTTTGACCTCATGGACGAGTCATGTTCTGGCACAGGAGACGTCGGGGAGAACCGCCTCAGGAGTGATTACATTCCAGGGCGCAATTGTGGAGTCTGGCTGTGATATGTCTGTCCGGAAGAGTCAGGTTCAAAGCCTCTGCTACCGGCAGGGAAAAAACCAACTGACGACCTCTTCATTGATGGCAAATCAGGCGTTGCCGAAAGGGGTGGGACGATCGGATTTTCGCTGGTTGGATCCGGCACATAAGTTTGGCGAACTCACCGTCAACTATAATTGATTTGTTATAATATAACAATTACGGCGATGCGCTGCGCATCGCCGGTTAACATCGTTAGTCTGCGCGGCTCATGTAGCGACGCTCAGCGATATGAATGCGAATTTTATCGCCATTGCTCAGGTATTCTGGCACCTGAACCACCAGCCCGGTGCTCATGGTCGCAGGTTTGGTCCGCGCACTGGCAGACGCCCCTTTAATCCCCGGCGTGGTTTCGACGATTTCCATATCCACCGTCTGTGGCAGTTCCAGCGCCAGAATCTGGCCATCCATGGTTAATACCTGAATGCCCGGAATGCCGCCTTCTGGCAGGAACAGCAGTTCTTCTTCGATCTGCTCCGACTTAAACAGGTACGGGGTGTAGTCTTCATCATCCATAAACACGTACTCATCACCGTCTATATAAGAGAAGGTGACCTGGCGGCGGCTCAAGGAGATGGTGTCGATGATCTCATCGCCCTTAAAACGCTCTTCTACCTTCAGCCCGGTACGGATATCGGTAAAACGCATTTTATACAGGGTAGAAGCACCGCGGGCGCTTGGGCTCTGCACATCAATATCTTTTACTAACAGCAGTTTGCCGTTGTGGCTGACCGCCATCCCTTTTTTAATTTCATTTGCTCTTGGCATGGGTTTTATCTCGATAACAGGGCCGTGAAAAATTCTCGCGTCAAATTACTCCGGCTTGAGAATTCAGGCAAGTGCATAGCTGATTTATGCAGGAGAAAAAGCGCGGATCTTTGCGCCATCACAGGCTTTCACTAAAGAATAGCCTTCCTGACCGCCGCCTGCTATTGTCGCGCTTTATTGCTGAGGGGAATATGAAATGGAGTGCCGTGCTGCCTGTGGGGCCTGTTGTACCGCGCCTTCAATTTCATCGCCTTTGCCGGGGATGCCGAACGGCAAACCGGCGAATACCCGCTGCATTGAGCTGGACGAACAGTCCCGCTGCAAGATTTTTAACTCTCCGTTACGGCCAGCGGTTTGCGCCGGATTAAAGCCCTCGCGGGAGATGTGTAAAACCAGCCATCAGGAAGCGATGGTCTATCTGTTGGACCTTGAGCGCCAGACGGCACCTTAAGGCCGCGTCGCTTCTGCTGGATCCCGCTGAGGTTGCGCGGACTGCACCTCTTTCAGCCGCCAGATGCAGCCGGTGGCCAGCACCATCATCGCTACCGCAAACCAGAACACCGCAGCATATCCCCATATTTCGGCCACGATACCCGCCAGCGATCCGCCAATAATCCAGCCCATACGGGTGGAGTTGCTGAACAGCGTGGTTGCCGCGCCAGCCTGTCCGGGCATCAAATCCTGAAAGTAGATCATGCCGATCCCGGCCATAATGCCGATAAAGGCGGCGTTGAGCATCTGGCTTAACAGCAGCGGGATCTCGCTGGTAAACAGCAGCGTGGTGCAATAGAACAGCAGCCCAGACAGGGCCGCAATGCGCATCATCAGGCGCTTACCAAAACGTTTAGCGTAATAACCCGCCAGCAGCATAATGGGAATTTCCAGGCCTGCTGCCAGGCCCATCAGCATCCCCGCCAGTTTCTCAGACAGATGCAGCGTGCCGACCACGTACAGCGGCATGGCAATCAGGTAAAGCCCGTTGCACGCCCACATTAAGGTGCACCCGGCGAACAGCAGCAAACTGTCACGGCGATTTTCCCGGGGAGCCTGTAACCGTGTGGCGGTGATCGGCCGGGTTTTGCGCATCGAAGGCAGCTTTACCCGCACAATCACCGCGCACAGGATAAAGGCCAGGGCGGCGCACAAATACATGTTCTTAAAGCCGTAACCCAGCGCCAGCATAAAGGCCAGCGGAGGGCCAATCGCCCAGGCCAGCGAAATTTGGGTGCGCATCACCGAGGTAAACATGGTGCTGCTGCGGCCCAATTTATCGCTGTGCTCACGTGCCAGCGCGAACATCTGAGGCGTGGCCGTGCTGCCGAAGGCGGACAGCACCACGCCAATCAGCAGCAGGATAAAGTAGTTGCGGTTCCAGGCGAATAACAGCGAGGCGAAGGCACCGACCAGACAGCAGATCAGGATCAGGCTTTTGCGGTCGCCCTGACGATCGGAGTAGCGCGCTATTAGCTGGCTGACGAAGATCCCGGCGATGGCGTTGACGGTGAAAAACAGCCCCACCATAAACGGCCGCACGTGGACTTCACCAGACAGGAACAGGCTGAGCGTCGGGGTTTGCAGCGCGCTCGCCAGGCCGGTAATAAAGGCAACAACAAGGAAGGCAAGTGACTGAGAATCGGGCAGAATGCGGACTCTTACCGGCGGATTTTGCATGAAAAACCCTGTTCATCTTAAGGAAAACGGCTGAATTCTACGCCCAGCACAGGCAATTAAAAAGCCGTTTCATTTGTTCCAATAAAGCACAGACAAAAATCGCATTTTCTGCACCAAACGCGTCCCTGGCAGACCCTCCCGTTTGAATTCAGTTCCTTAAGGCAAACGGCGATTTCAGCAGCCGTCAGCAAACGCAACGGCAACCGCCTGGATTTTCCTGAAAAGGTCAGCAAAGTGTGCGTAGCATCAAAAATATGCTACGCCGTTAGCGGTAAAACTTGCAACCCATTGAGGATCGGGACCAAACTCATTGAAACGTTTCAGCGTTGCCTGTTCAGCTTGTTACTCCACAGACAGCGCTTTTTTTCTCAAATTAGCTGAAACGATTCAAATTCAGCAGAGAGGAGAACTATGTTCCAGCTAGCATTGAACGCCATTCATCCCGGTGCCACCGCCGGTAATAAAGAAGAGGCCATCCACCAGGTTGCCGCTGCACTGACTTCAGCCGGTAATGTGGCGGAAGGGTACATCAACGGGATGCTTGCCCGCGAGCAGCAGACCTCCACTTACCTCGGTAACGGAATCGCTATCCCACACGGCACCACCGACACGCGTGATCTGGTGCTGCAAACGGGTGTGCAGGTATTCCAGTTCCCACAGGGGATTGCCTGGGGTGACGATCAGACCGCGTATGTGGTGATTGGTATTGCCGCCAAATCTGATGAACACCTGGCGCTTCTTCGCCAGCTGACGCACGTTCTCAGTGACGACAGCGTGGCTGAAGAGCTGAAAACCACCGACTCTGCGGAAACGCTGCGTGCCCTGTTAATGGGCGAAAAGCAGGGTACCGAATTTAAATTCGACACCTCATTGATTGCGACCGACGTGGCGGCCAGCGACTTAATGACGTTACAGGCGCTGAACGCCGGTCGTCTGCAGCAGGCTGGCGCGGTTGATGCCAGCTTTGTCAGCAGCGTCATTTCTGGCAAGCCGCTGAATCTGGGACAGGGCATCTGGCTCAGCGACAGCACCGAAGGCAACCTGGGTAGCGCAGTGGCGGTGAGCCGCGTGGCGAATGCCTTTGATGTTGATGGCGAGAAAGCCGCGCTGCTGCTGACCGTAGCGGTGGCGGACGATAAACCAATGAGCGTGCTGAATTACCTCAGCGACCTGCTGATCCAGCAGAAAGCCGATCGCCTGTTGAGTGCGGATGCGGCGGGCATTCTGGCCTTGCTGACCAGCGACGTCTCCGAGCAGGCCGACGTGCTGACCGAAGAGTTCACTATTCGCAACGAGCATGGTCTGCATGCCCGTCCGGGTACCGCGCTGGTCACCGTCATCAAACAGTTCAATTGTGATGTTACCGTCACCAATCTCGACGGCAGCGGCAAACCGGCTAACGGACGCAGCCTGATGAAAGTGGTTGCGCTGGGCGTGAAGAAAGGCCACCGCCTGCGCTTCACCGCCAGTGGCGAAGATGCACAAGCCTGCCTGACCGCCATCGGTGAGGCGATCTCAGCGGGTCTGGGCGAGGGCGCATCATGAGCAGACGCGTTGCAACCATTACCCTGAACCCGGCTTATGATCTGGTGGGTTACACCCCGGAAGTTGAGCGGGGCGAAGTCAACCTGGTGAAAACCACCGGCCTGCACGCTGCCGGTAAAGGCATCAACGTCGCCAAGGTGCTGAAGGACCTCGGCATTGATGTCACCGTCGGCGGCTTCCTCGGCAAAGAGAATCAGGATGGCTTCCAGCACCTGTTCAGCGAGCTGGGCATTGCTAACCGGTTCCAGGTGGTTGAAGGCCGCACGCGCATCAACGTCAAGCTGACGGAAAAAGATGGCGACGTGACGGACCTGAACTTCTCCGGTTTTGAAGTCACGCCGCAGGACTGGGAGCGTTTCACTACCGACTCTCTGACCTGGCTGGGCCAGTTCGATATGGTTTGCGTCAGCGGCAGTCTGCCGGCGGGCGTGGATCCGGATGCCTTTACCGAGTGGATGACTGCGCTGCGCACTCACTGCCCGTGCATCATCTTTGACAGCAGCCGTGAAGCGCTGGTAGCCGGACTGAAGGCTGCGCCATGGCTGGTGAAACCGAACCGCCGCGAACTGGAAATCTGGGCCGGACGTAAACTGCCAGATTTGCAGGACGTGATTGAAGCGGCGCATGCCTTGCGCGAGCAGGGTATTGCCCACGTGGTGATCTCACTGGGCGCTGAAGGCGCGCTGTGGGTCAATGCTTCAGGCGAATGGATCGCCAAACCACCGGCTTGTGAAGTCGTCAGCACAGTAGGTGCCGGGGATTCGATGGTTGGCGGGCTGATTTACGGCCTGTTAATGCGCGAATCCAGCGAGCACACGCTGCGTCTGGCAACGGCAGTGGCGGCCATGGCCGTCAGCCAGAGCAACGTGGGCGTTAAAGACCGTACCCAGTTGGCCGCGATGATGGCGCGTGTCGACCTACAACCATTTAACTGACAGCAGGAGAGCATAATGAAAACGCTGCTGATAATAGATTCTTCGCTGGGGCTGGCAACGGGCTATCTGGCAAAAAATATCACCACGGCTGCGGCGGCCAGTAAAGGCCTGACGCTGACCGACAACCTGGCCGACGCTGACCAGGTAATTGTGGCCGGGAAAAACATCCCTGCGGACGCCTCGCTGGATGGCAAAGCCATCTATCTGGCCGACATTGAACAGCTGCTGCGTCAGCCGGAAGCGGTACTGGCGAAAGCGCAGACCGACGCCAAACCCTGGCATGCGCCAGCGGTAGCGGCAACGCCGGCCAGCGCGGTCGCCACCAAAGGACCTAAACGTATTGTTGCGGTGACTGCCTGCCCAACCGGCGTGGCGCACACCTTTATGGCTGCTGAAGCCATCGATACCGAAGCGAAAAAACGCGGCTGGTGGGTGAAGGTGGAAACCCGGGGTTCGGTCGGTGCTGGCAACGCCATCACACCGGAAGAAGTGGCAGAAGCCGATCTGGTGATTGTGGCGGCAGACATCGAAGTGGACCTGGCGAAGTTTGCCGGTAAGCCGATGTACCGCACCTCAACCGGTCTGGCGCTGAAGAAAACCGCGCAGGAACTGGATAAGGCCGTCGCGGAAGCGAAACCGTATCAACCGAAAGGCGGCGCGCAGTCTTCTTCCTCTGACGATAAGAAAGAGGGCGCGGGTGCCTACCGTCACCTGTTGACCGGCGTATCCTATATGCTGCCAATGGTGGTTGCGGGTGGTCTGAGTATCGCCCTGTCCTTCGCCTTTGGTATCACTGCCTTTAAAGAGCAGGGCACGCTGGCCGCCGCACTGATGCAGATCGGTGGCGGTAGCGCCTTCGCGCTGATGGTGCCGGTGCTGGCCGGGTTTATCGCCTTCTCGATTGCTGACCGTCCGGGCCTGACGCCGGGTCTGATCGGCGGTATGTTGGCCACCAGCATCAACGCCGGTTTCCTCGGCGGGATCATCGCCGGTTTCATTGCCGGTTACGCCGCGAAATTTATCAGTAGCAAACTCAAACTTCCGCAAAGTATGGAAGCATTGAAACCGATCCTGATTATCCCGCTGGTTGCCAGCCTGATCACCGGTCTGCTGATGATCTACGTGGTGGGTACGCCGGTGGCGAAAATCATGGAAGGCCTGACTCACTGGCTGGCGAACATGGGGACGGCGAACGCCATCCTGCTGGGCGCAATCCTCGGCGGCATGATGTGTACCGACATGGGCGGTCCGGTGAACAAAGTGGCGTATGCCTTTGGTGTTGGCTTACTGAGTTCGCAGACCTACGCACCCATGGCAGCCATCATGGCGGCCGGTATGGTGCCACCGCTGGCGATGGGGCTGGCAACGCTGGTGGCCCGTCGTAAGTTCAACAAAGGTCAGCAGGAAGGCGGCAAGGCTGCGCTGGTTCTGGGACTGTGCTTTATCTCTGAAGGCGCTATCCCGTTCGCGGCCCGTGACCCGATGCGCGTTCTGCCATGTTGTATCATTGGTGGTGCGCTGACCGGCGCAATCTCCATGGCGGTGGGTGCCAAACTGATGGCGCCGCACGGTGGATTGTTCGTCCTGTTGATCCCAGGGGCGATTACCCCGGTGATCGGTTACCTGATGGCCATTATTATCGGTACGGCAGTTGCTGGCCTGTCTTACGCGGTGTTGAAACGCCCTGAGGCAGAATTAGCGAAAGCCTGATTACTCAACCACAGGCAATAAAAAAGCGCGGGCGACCGCGCTTTTTTATTTCTGGCTCACGGAGAATCGGCTTCTCCGTGACATCCACCTTTTCTACCCGGCGGAACGCTGCTCTGACTTCAGCCAGGCAATCTCATCCTTCCAGATATCCGGGTTTACGGTTTCCAGAATCATCGGGATACCGTCAAAACGCGCATCTTTCATCATCCAGCTAAACACCGTTTTGCCGATGTTGCCTTCACCGAGGCTGTGATGGCGGTCAACGCGGCTGGCGAAGGCGCTTTTCGCGTCATTCAGGTGCATGCCACGCAGATACTGGAAACCGACGATACGTTCAAATTCGGCGAAGGTATTGATGCACTCTTCTTCGGTACGCAGATCGTAACCACCGGCAAAGGCGTGGCAGGTATCAATGCAGACGCCGACGCGGGACTTGTCTTCCACGCCATCAATGATCGCAGCCAGATGTTCAAAGCGGAAGCCGAGGTTGCTGCCCTGGCCGGCGGTATTTTCGATCACCGCCGTCACGCCCTGAGTTTTATCAAGCGCAATATTGATCGACTCGGCGATGCGCTTCAGGCAGTCATCCTCTTCGATCTGATGCAGGTGGCTGCCGGGATGGAAGTTCAGCAGCGACAGGCCAAGCTGCTCGCAGCGTTGCAGTTCGTCGAGGAAAGCGTCGCGGGATTTCTCCAGCGCTTCGGTCACCGGGTGACCCAGGTTAATCAGGTAGCTGTCGTGCGGCAGGATCTGCGCGGAAGTGTAATTATACTTCTCGCAGGCCGCACGGAAGGCGGAAATAACCTCATCAGTCAGCGGGGCTGCCCGCCACTGGCGCTGATTTTTGGTAAACAGCGCAAAGGCAGTGGCTTCGAGTTCATGTGCGCGCAGCACCGCTTGATCCACACCGCCAGCCGCGCTGACGTGGGCACCGATATATTTCATGCCGTTCTCCTGTTATTGGGCTGCATCAAAGGACGCGAGCGGGCAATGATAACCGGAAACGGTGGGAAGTTATGACAACAAATGCGGGATCAGCAGGTTAATCGCGCCACCGCCGACCATCAGCCAGATAAACAACACCAGCCCTAACAGCAGCGGCTTCAGTCCGGCCTTTTTCAGCGAGCTGAGTCGGGTGGTCAGGCCCAGTGCGGCCATGGCGGTTGCCAGCACAATATTATCAATCTGGTTCAGGGTGTTTACCACCGGCTGAGGCAGCAGGTGCAGCGAGTTGAACATCGCCACGGCGATAAACACCAGCGCAAACCAGGGGAAGCGTAACGGGCTTAGGGTGCTGTTCCCACCGGGAGCGGAGCGACGCATTCTGGCGCTCAGTAACAGCAGGAAGGGCGCCAGCATCATCACTCGCAGCATTTTCGCGATCACCGCGGTATTTTCCGTTTCCGGGCTGACCGCATGTCCGGCCGCCACCACCTGCGCGACTTCATGCATGGTTGAGCCGGTAAACACGCCCCAGCTGGCTGGCGTAATGCTGGTGAACAGCGATGCCGCGAGGGGATAGAGCAGCGGGTAGATAAAGATCGCCAGCGTACCGAAAATCACCACGGTCGCGATAGCCACCGCCACTTTAGAGGCTTCTGCTTTGATCACCGGTTCGGTGGCCAGGATCGCCGCCGCGCCACAGATGCTGCTGCCGGCCCCAATCAACCACACCGTATCGCGATCTAATTCAAACACCCGGCGTCCCAGCCAGCAGGCGAGAAAGAAGGTCGAACTCAGCGTAAGCACATCGATCAGCACGCCGCTAACACCGACATCGGCGATTTGCTGGAACGTCAGGCGGAAGCCATAAAGGATAATGCCTAATCGCAGCAGCTGCTGTTTCGCGAGGATGACGCCCGGATCGCAGCTGACGGCGAGGCGCGGGTAAAGGGTGTTGCCCGCGACTATCCCGGCGACAATAGCCAGCGTCAGGGCACCCAGTCCGAGCGCGGCAACGGAAGGCACCGTTCCCAGCCAGGTTGCGCCCGTTGCCAGCATTAAGGCTAACAGTAATCCGGCCGCATAACGGCCAGGCTGAAGTTTTGGGTGGTGTAGCGTCAGGGTCGTCATGGCAAGCTCCTTTTCAATACGGACAGCATGGAGAAAGGTGGCTTAAAAGAGAAATTGATTATATATTTATAATTAACCACTATAAGTGATAGATGACCTTTCCCCCTGTTGCGCAAGGGCATAACCCGCCAGCCGGGGCAGGGCAGCGATCGAGGAGAAGCAATGCACATTACGTTACGGCAGCTGGAAGTGTTTGCCGAAGTCCTGAAAAGTGGGTCGACAACCCAGGCATCCCAGGTGTTGTCGCTGTCGCAATCTGCGGTGAGTGCCGCACTGGCCGATCTTGAGGGCCAGCTCAACGTACAGCTTTTCGATCGCGTGGGTAAGCGGCTGGTGGTCAATGAACATGGCCGCCTGCTGTATCCCCGCACCGTGGCGCTGCTTGAGCAGGCAACCGAAATCGAACAGCTGTTCCGCGAGGATAATGGGGCGCTGCGTGTGTATGCCAGCAGCACCATCGGTAACTATTTGCTGCCGGGCATGCTCGCCGGCTGGCGCAAGGACTATCCCGATCTGCCGCTGGAACTCAGCGTTGGCAACAGCCAGGATGTGATCACTGCGGTAGCGGATTTCCGGGTGGATATTGGCCTGATTGAAGGCCCGTGCCATATGAGTGAAATCATTAGTGAACCCTGGCTTGAAGATGAGCTGGTGGTGTTTGCCGCGCCCGATGCGGAAATCTTTGCCCAACCCGTTACCCTGGAAACCCTGGCCGCTGCCGCCTGGATTTTACGCGAGCACGGTTCCGGCACGCGCGAAATCGTTGATTATTTGCTGCTGTCACACCTGCCGCAGTTCAAGCTGGCGCTGGAACTTGGTAACTCCGAAGCGATTAAACATGCCGTCCGCCACGGAATGGGGATCAGCTGTCTTTCACGGCGGGTGATTGCCGAACAGCTGGCGGTGGGCACCTTAAAAGAAGTGCCGGTGCCGTTACCCAAACTGAAGCGCACGCTGTACCGCATTCACCATAAGCAGAAGCATCTGTCCAAGTCGCTGCTGCGTTTTTTGAGTTACTGTACCGAGTAAAATTTCCCTTATGTCCCCGGCTCAGCCAAGGGATAAAGCCAGTTGGCCTGCCTTTTTCAGGGGAAAAGACGCTGGAACTAATAATCCGGCGGCAATCATGAAGCTATCTTATAACGTGGCGGAATCACTAGGCGAGACCGGTCAGTTTGCTACAATCGCGCCTCATTTTTCCAAGGACGCAGCATTTCAAGATGGTTCAGGACACAAAAACAACAGAACAACCTGCGCTAAGGCGTGAGTTAAAAGCGCGTCATCTGACGATGATCGCCATCGGCGGATCCATTGGCACCGGTTTATTCGTCGCCTCAGGCGCGACAATTTCTCAGGCGGGCCCGGGCGGCGCGCTGCTCTCCTATATGCTGATCGGCCTGATGGTCTATTTTCTGATGACCAGCCTCGGCGAACTGGCGGCCTTTATGCCGGTCTCTGGCTCCTTCTCTACTTACGGCGCCAACTATGTGGAAGAGGGCTTCGGCTTCGCGCTGGGCTGGAACTACTGGTACAACTGGGCAGTGACCATTGCTGTTGACCTTGTGGCTTCGCAGCTGGTGATGACCTACTGGTTCCCGGACACCCCAGGCTGGATCTGGAGCGCGTTATTCCTCTGCGTAATCTTCCTGCTGAACTACATCTCGGTAAAAGGCTTTGGTGAAGCGGAATACTGGTTCTCGTTAATCAAGGTGGTGACCGTTATCGTCTTTATCGTGGTGGGTGTGCTGATGATTGTTGGCATCCTGCGCGGCGGTGAAACGGCGGGCTGGCATAACTGGCAGATTGGTGATGCGCCCTTTGCCGGCGGTTTCTCGGCGATGATCGGGGTGGCGATGATCGTCGGCTTCTCCTTCCAGGGCACCGAGCTGATTGGTATCGCCGCCGGTGAGTCTGAAGACCCGGCGAAAAACATCCCGCGGGCGGTGCGTCAGGTGTTCTGGCGTATCCTGCTGTTCTATGTTTTTGCGATTCTGGTGATCAGCCTGATCATTCCGTATACCGACCCAAGCCTGCTGCGTAACAACGTGACCGATATCAGCATCAGCCCGTTCACGCTGGTGTTCAAACACGCGGGCTTACTGTCTGCGGCTGCGGTAATGAACGCGGTGATCCTGACCGCCGTGCTGTCAGCCGGTAACTCAGGCATGTATGCCTCCACGCGTATGCTGTTTAACCTGGCCCGCGAAGGCAAAGCGCCGCGCATCTTTGGCAAACTGTCCGCCGGCGGCGTGCCGCGCAATGCCCTGTACGCCACCACGGTGGTTGCCGGGTTGTGCTTCCTGACCTCGATGTTTGGCAACCAGAGCGTCTATATCTGGCTGCTGAACACCTCGGGTATGACCGGCTTTATCGCCTGGCTAGGCATTGCCATCAGCCATTACCGCTTCCGCCGTGGCTATGTTGCGCAGGGACTTGATCTGGCCGATCTGCCTTACCGCTCCGGCTTCTTCCCGCTGGGCCCGATCTTCGCCTTTGTGCTGTGCCTGATCATTACGCTGGGGCAGAACTATCAGGCATTCCTGTCGGATCGCATTGACTGGTATGGCGTGGCGGCGACCTACATCGGTATTCCACTGTTCCTGATTATCTGGTTCGGCTTCAAGCTGACGCGGAAAACCCGTTTTGTGAAATACAGCGAAATGGAGTTTCCGAAATATACCGGTAAGTAGTTGCCGTAAAATGAACAAGGCGCGGATCCCGCGCCTTTTTTGTTTGTAAGGAGTTATTACAAATATTATTGATAACTATTATCATTTGCTTTATTGTTACCGCCGTTACTTTTTCTTCTTTGCTAAGGAATCAGGCGTGGAAAATTTAAGCGGGTTAGTGATCAAAAAAATCGCAGTATCGTTGACGTTACTGGCGCTGACGGCAGGCAGCAGTTGGGCTGCAACCGTCACAGACATTGCCGGACGTGAAGTGACGCTGCCGGAAAAAACCGACCGGATCCTGCTTGGCGAAGGGCGTTTGTTTTACGCCGTATCGCTGCTAGAAGGGCAGAAGCCTGTTGACCGCATCGTGGGTTGGCAGGGCGATTTCCGTAAACTGGACACCCAGACTTACGCGGAATACCGCAAAAAATTCCCAAAAATTGATAATATTCCCCTGATTGGCCACACCACCGCCGACAGCATCAGCCCGGAAAAAGTGCTGACGCTGAACCCGGACGTGGCCATTTTTGGCTTATCCGGCCATGGGCCGGGCCGCAGCAGCGAGCTGGTCAGTCAGCTGGAAAGCGCTGGTGTGCCGGTGGTGTTTATCGATTTCCGTGCAAATCCGCTTAAAAATACCGTGCCCAGCATGCGGGTGCTCGGCAAAGTGTTGCACCGCGAAAAGGAAGCCGAGAACTACATCAGCTTCTATCAGCAGAACCTTAAGCGGGTGACCGACATCACCAGCAAAATCCCGGCGGCCGATAAGCCTTCGGTGTTTATTGAGCTGCGCGCGGCCTCGATGCCCGAGTGTTGCGGTACCGCAGGAAAAGGCAATATGGGCGACTTTATTGACCTCGCCGGCGGCAACAATATCGCCCGCGACCTGTTACCAGGCCCGCTGGGTACCGTTAACCTGGAAAAGGTGATCGCCAGCCAGCCGAAGATTTATATCGCCAGCGGCGGTAAAGCGCCGGGCGCTGCCGGACCGGGCATTAAGCTTGGCGCGCAGGTAAGCCAACAAGAAGCGCAATCCAGTCTGGCCACCGTATTGAAGCGCACGGGCATTAACCAGCTGGACGCGGTGAAAGAAGGACGCAGTTACGCTATCTGGCATAATTTTTACAATTCGCCGTATAACATCCTGGCTATCCAGGCGTTTGCCAAATGGTTATACCCCGAGCAGTTCGCTGACCTCGATGTGGCCGCTACTGAGAAACAGGTGTATCAGCAGTTTCTGGCGGTGCCACCAACGGGCACTTACTGGACTGAAACCGAGTAATTACAGGTATTGAGAATGAGTGTGACCCACGACCCGGTGCAGTACGCCGAAAAGCCCCAAGCCGAAGGCGTGATGGGCCGTTACCATCATATGTTGCGTCATCGTCTGCTGATGATGAGTGTGTTGGTGTTGGCAATCCTCGCCTCGCTGGTGCTGGATTTTACCCTCGGTCCGTCCGGCCTGACGCTGGACACCTTGTGGCACACGCTGCTGTCACCGGAATCGGTTGATGCCGGCACGCGCGTTATCGTCTGGGACATTCGTCTGCCTTATGCCCTGATGGCGGTGGTGGTGGGTCTGGCGCTGGGTCTGGCGGGTGCAGAGATGCAAACCATCCTGAATAACCCGCTGGCCAGCCCGTTTACGCTGGGCGTTTCCTCAGCGGCGGCTTTTGGCGCCGCGCTGGCCATCGTGCTGGGTATCGGTCTTCCGGGAATCCCCGATCAGTGGTTCATTTCGGCTAACGCCTTTGTCTTTGCGCTGTTTGCCGCATTAATGCTGGATGGCGTGACGCGCTGGACGCGGGTAGCGACCTCGGGGGTGGTGCTGTTCGGTATCGCGCTGGTGTTTACCTTTAATGCGCTGGTGTCGATGATGCAGTTTATCGCCAGCGAGGACACGCTTCAGGGCCTGGTGTTCTGGACCATGGGCAGCCTGGCGAGAGCCTCGTGGGATAAGCTGGGCGTGCTGACGCTGGCCTTTGCCATTCTGGTGCCGTTCTCAATGATGAGTTCCTGGAAGCTGACCGCGCTGCGTCTGGGTGAAGATCGCGCCGTCAGCTTTGGCATTGATGTCCGCCGTCTGCGTCTGGGGACATTGCTGCGCATCAGTATTCTTTCCGCGCTGGCGGTGGCCTTTGTTGGCCCGATCGGCTTTATCGGCCTGGTCGCGCCGCACATCGCACGGATGATCTTTGGTGAGGACCACCGTTTCTATCTGCCAGCCAGTGCGCTGACCGGTGCGCTGGTCCTGTCGATGGCTTCGGTGGTGTCGAAAAACCTGATCCCGGGTGTGATCATCCCGGTGGGCATCGTCACCTCGCTGGTGGGCGTGCCGTTCTTCCTGAGTATTATTCTGCGTCACCGGGGGACCGTCTGATGGAAGGCTTACGTATCAGTGGTTTCCACGCCGGTTACCCAAAACGCAAAATTATCAGCGACCTGAACGTGCCGCTGTTGCCGCGAGGCAAAATCACCGTGCTGCTGGGGCCAAATGGCTGTGGCAAATCCACGCTGCTGCGCTCGCTGGCCGGTCTCAACCGCGCCGAAGGCGAAGTCTGGCTGAACGGCACGGAACTGATGTCGCAGCCGTTTGCCCGACGTGCAGAGAAGGTGGTTTATCTGCCGCAGTCGCTGCCTGCCGGCGTGCATCTGCATGTGCTGGAATCAATCATCGTGGCACAGCGTGCTTCCGGTGGTCGCAGCAGCGCCGCCAGTGAAGCCGAAGTGATGTCGGTGCTGGAGCAGTTGGGGATTGCCCATCTGGCCTTAAGCTATCTGGATCAACTTTCCGGTGGGCAAAAACAGCTGGTCGGTCTGGCGCAATCCTTAATTCGTCGGCCGGAGCTGTTATTACTCGATGAGCCCCTCAGCGCATTGGATTTAAATTATCAATTTCACGTAATGGATTTGGTGCGCAGAGAAACGCAGAAAAGAAATATTATTACGGTGGTGGTGGTGCACGATATTAATATCGCCCTGCGTCACGGTGAACACGTATTAATGCTGCAAAACGGTGAGTTAATTGCCGATGGCTTACCGGAAGAAGTGATCACCCCGGCCAGCCTGGCCAGAGTCTATGGCGTCAAGGGGCGCATCGAGCGCTGTACGCGGGGAACCCCGCAGGTGCTGATTGATGGCCTGGTGACGGAACCGATGCTGTAATTATTCTGTCTGGCAAGACACCTGCAAAGGGCGGAATCTTTCCGCCCACTATTATAAAGATAAAAAACAAACCGGAAGATACCGGGATGATTAAGCAGAGAACACTCTGCGGTTTTCGTGTGAGCAAAAGGTATTGATAACACTATTTTAAAATGCGCCTCATGGAGAATAGCATGTTCAGGTTGAATCCCGTTGTCCGCTGCGGGCTATGCGCGTCTGCGCTGGCCTTCACCTTTCCGGTAGCCGCGGAAGAAGCGGAAAAGAAAGAAGAAGACACCATGGTCGTCACGGCCTCTGCGGTTGAAGTGAATTTAAAAGAAGCTCCCGCCAGTATCAGCGTTATTACCGCCGACGATATAAAACGCCGGCCGGTGCAGAATCTCAGGGACGTATTGCGTGATGTGCCTGGCGTTCAGCTCACTAACGAAGGGGACAACCGCAAAGGCATTAGCCTGCGTGGCCTCGACAGCAGCTACACCTTGATCCTGATTGACGGCAAGCGCGTCAATTCCCGCAATGCCGTTTTCCGCCATAACGACTTCGATCTGAACTGGATCCCCGCGGATGCCATTGAGCGGATCGAAGTGGTGCGTGGGCCGATGTCCTCACTGTATGGCTCGGACGCGCTGGGCGGCGTGGTCAACATCATCACCCGCAAGGTCGGTAAAGCCTGGCATGGCACCTTCAGCGCCGATACCACGGTGCAGGAACATCGCGATCGCGGCGACAGCTACAACGGTAACTTCTTCACCAGCGGACCGCTGATTGATGATTTGCTGGGCGTGAAAATTTACGGCAGCCTGGGCAAGCGTGAAAAGGATGCCCAGCAGCCGTCTTCCACCTCTGCCACCGGCCTTAGCCCGCGTATTGAAGGCTACACCGCCCGTGATGGCAACGTGGAGTTCGCACTCACGCCGACCGACAGCCAGAACATGACCTTCGGTTACGGCTTCGATCGTCAGGATCGTGATTCCGATTCGCTGGACAAAAACCGCCTGGAGCGGCAGAACTATTCTGTTGGTCATGATGGCCGCTGGGGATGGGGCAACACCGAGCTGCGCTTTTACGGTGACCAGGTGGATAACTACACCGGCGGGCAGAATATTATTGCTAAAAACAACTCGCTGGATGGCAAGCTGATCCTGCCGTTGGCGGAAATTAACCAGCTGCTGACCTTTGGCGGGGAAGTGCGTCACGACAAACTGCAGGATCCGGTCAATCTGTCCGGCAGCGGGTCGACCTCCGCCAGCCAGTATGCGCTGTTTGTGGAAGATGAATGGCGGATCTTTGATTCGCTGGCGCTGACCACCGGCGTACGTATGGACGATCACCAAACCTATGGCGATCACTGGAGTCCGCGCGCGTATCTGGTCTATAACGCCACCGATACCGTGACGGTCAAAGGCGGCTGGGCCAACGCCTTTAAAGCACCTTCGCTGCTGCAGCTGAGCCCGGACTGGCAGACCAATTCCTGCCGTGGCAGCTGCGCGATTGTCGGTAGTCCTGAGCTGAAGCCCGAGACCAGCGAAAGCTTCGAGCTGGGGATCTATTACGCCGGTGAAGACGGACTGCTGGATGGCGTAACCGGCAGCATTACCGCTTTCCAGAACAATATCGACGATATGATCAATATCGCCCGTACGTCTTCAGTCAGCCTCGCACCTGGCTACAGCAACTTTGTTGGGTTTGATGCCAGTGGCCGGCCGGTATTCCGTTATTACAACGTCGACAAAGCGCGGATCACCGGGCTGGAAACGGAACTGAAGATCCCGTTTGATGATGCCTGGAAGCTGACGCTGAATTACACCTATACCGATGGGCGTGATATCAGCGGCGGCGGCAATAAGCCGCTGGAGCAGCTGCCGTTGCATACCGCAAACGGCACGCTGGACTGGACGCCAGTGCAGGACTGGTCGTTCTATCTGCAGGCTAACTATTCTGGCGAGCGGCGGACGTTGAATAATGATGGCTTAACGCCTGGCGGCTATGTGCTGTGGAATACCGGCGCATCGTGGCAGGCCAGCAAAGCCGTTAAGCTGCGGGCTGGTGTGTTAAACCTCGGGGATAAGGATTTGAACCGAGACAGTTACAGCTATAACGAAGATGGCCGTCGTTACTTTGCTGCGGTGGATTACACCTTCTGATCGCCGGAATGACAGGAATAAGCAGCCGGGCAATGCCCGGCTGTTTTTTTTATGCCAGCAGATACTGCGCATGGAAGCGCAGATGGTCTTCAACGAAACTGGCGATGAAGAAATAGCTGTGGTCGTAGCCTGGCTGGATGCGCACGTTCAGCGGGAAGCCCTTTTCACGCGCAATATCATCAAGCCGCTCAGGATGCAGTTGATCGGCGAGGAACTGGTCGCTGTCACCCTGATCGATCAGCATCGGCACCTTCGCCGTGGTCTGACGCATCAGCCAGCAGCTGTCGTACTGACACCAGGCCTGAGTATCCTCACCCAGATAGCTGCTGAACGCCTTTTGTCCCCACGGCACTTCCGCCGGGTTAACAATCGGTGCAAACGCGGAGGCAGAGGTGAACTTCTGCGGGTTACGCAGCGCCAGCATAATCGCGCCGTGACCGCCCATTGAGTGCCCCATTATTGCCTGACGATCGCTGACGTTAAAGTTACCGGCGATCAGCGCAGGCAACTCTTCATTCAGGTAATCGTACATGCGGAAATGCGCATTCCACGGCGCCTGGGTGGCATTGAGATAGAATCCCGCGCCCTGGCCCAGGTCGTAACCTTCATCGTTCGGCACACCTTCACCACGCGGACTGGTGTCCGGCATCACCAGTACGATCCCTAACTCCGCAGCCATGCGCTGAGCGCCTGATTTGGTGGAGAAGTTCTCGTCGGTACAGGTCAGACCCGCCAGGAAATAGAGCACCGGCGGTGGCGCATCGCGCTTCGGCCCGGGCAGAAATATGCTGAAGGTCATCGCGCAGTTCAGCGAGGTGGACGGATGGCGATAACGCTGCTGCCAGCCGCCAAACATTCGGTGTTCTTCAAGTAGCTCCAGAGTGGATGGCATCAATCCTCCTGATTTATTTTTTAAAATGCACCACTGAACGGATCGATTTGCCTTCATGCATCAGCTCAAAGGCGTCGTTGATCTCTTCCAGCGGCATATTATGGGTAATAAAGTCGTTAAGCTGGAATTCGCCGTCCAGGTAACGTTGCACAATGCCCGGCAGCTGTGAGCGGCCCTTAACGCCACCGAAAGCAGAACCCCGCCATACGCGGCCGGTCACCAGCTGGAATGGTCGGGTAGAAATCTCTTCGCCGGCACCGGCTACACCGATGATCACCGACTCGCCCCAGCCTTTATGACAGCATTCCAGCGCGGAGCGCATCACGTTGACGTTACCGATACATTCGAAGGAGAAGTCGACGCCACCGTCGGTCATCTCAACAATCACTTCCTGAATCGGCTTGTCGAAATCTTTCGGGTTGATCAGGTCGGTTGCGCCCAGTTTGGTCGCCAGGTCGTATTTGCTGGTATTGATATCAATACCGATGATGCGACCGGCTTTCGCCATTTTTGCGCCGATAATCGCCGACAGACCAATGCCGCCGAGACCGAAGATGGCAACGGTATCGCCTTCTTTCACCTTGGCGGTGTTCATCACCGCACCCATGCCGGTGGTGACGCCACAGCCCAGCAGGCAGACTTCTTCCAGCGGGGCGTCTTTGCTGATCACCGCCAGGGAGATTTCAGGGATAACGGTGTATTCGGAGAAGGTCGAGGTGCCCATGTAATGGAAGATAGGCTTACCGTCTTTAAAGAAGCGGGTGGTGCCGTCCGGCATCAGGCCTTTGCCCTGGGTGGCGCGGATCGCCTGACACAGGTTGGTTTTACCTGACAGACAGTATTTACACTGGCCGCATTCGGGTGTGTACAGCGGGATAACATGGTCGCCAACGGCAACGCTGGTTACGCCTTCACCAATCGCTTCCACCACGCCGCCGCCTTCATGGCCGAGGATCGCCGGGAACACGCCTTCAGGATCTTTGCCTGACAGGGTGTAAGCATCGGTATGGCACACGCCGGTCGCGACGATACGCACCAGCACTTCGCCTTTCTGCGGTGGCATCAGGTCCACTTCCTCGATAGAAAGCGGTTCACCCGCAGCCCAGGCGACCGCCGCGCGAGTCTTAATCATTTGCATCTAATTTTTCCTCTTAGAAGGTGATCCGGCTACTGCTCGGGAGTTTAGTCAAATCAAAAACGATAAAA
Organism: Erwinia billingiae Eb661; assembly: GCF_000196615.1. Lineage (NCBI taxonomy): Bacteria > Pseudomonadati > Pseudomonadota > Gammaproteobacteria > Enterobacterales > Erwiniaceae > Erwinia > Erwinia billingiae. The sequence goes on along the minus strand of NC_014306.1, from coordinate 3,338,002 downwards.
GTCAGTATGGACGAATTTCATCAGGAATGAAGGTCTTCCCCTGTTAGCGCATCGTCAATCTGTTCAATAATCAAGTATTTCAGCGCTTCAACGTTAGGGGTGAAAGCATCGCGCCGCCAGACCAGCCAGGTGGCAGCATCGCGTACCTCAGCCGGCAGGGCATGGCGCTTGATGCGATCTTTCGCCGGCATCTGTTCCAGCACCGATTCCGGCAGTAACGCCAGGCCGGCACCGCTGGCGACGCAGGCGAGCATGGCGTGATAGGACTGAATTTCCATAAAGGTGCCCGGCTGTACGCCGGTGCTGCGGAACCAGTTCTCAAACCTGATGCGATACGAGCAGCTGGGACGGAAGGCGAACAGGGTGTCGCCGGAGGCATCGGCTGGCTCGAGGATATCCGCATGCTCCAGGCTGGAGATCAACACCATCTGCTCATGGAAAGCGATGCAGCTGTTAAGCTCATCAACGCGGATCGGCCCATCGGCCAGCGCTGCCGCCAGGGTGCCTTCGCGCACGCGCTCGATAATTTCACCGGAGGTGCCGGTAATCAACGACAGCGCCACCGAGGGGAAACGCTGATGGTAGGCGGCCAGCAACGCGGGCAGGCGCGTGGCGGCGGTGCTCTCCATCGAACCGAGCGCAAAATTGCCGCCGGGTTCGCCGCTATGGGTCATACTCATCGCTTCTTCGCTGAGCGCCAAAATCCGCTGCGCATAGCCGAGAAAGTTGTGGCCCATCGGCGACAGGCGTAAACGCTGCTTCTCGCGGATAAACAGGTCGGTACCCAGCTCCTGTTCGAGTTGGCGCAGGCGGGTGGTCAGGTTGGACGGCACACGGTGAAGCACTTCCGCGGCACGCGCCAGCGAACCCGTTTCGGCCACCGAACAGAACATTTTCAGCTGGGTCAGATCCACTATTTCTCTTCCCGTAAGCAACTTGGTGATTATTATTCACTTTTCGTGAGTGTAACCATCAGGCAGGATAGCTGCAACACTTTCCCGGCACTGAGGCCGGATTGAACTGAATCAAGGGAGTTACTATGGCTTTTCGCGTCGCGTTTAGCGCGTTTCTGTCGCTGGTGGTGGCGATGGGGATCGGCCGGTTCGCCTTTACGCCACAGGTGCCGCTGATGATTGATGAACATCAGTTATCGCTGACCAGTGCGGGCGTGGTCGCCGCTTTTAACTATCTTGGCTATCTCTGCGGTTCGTGGAACGCCATGCGGGCAACGCAACAGGTTGAGCTGCGCCTGAAGTTGGGGATCTGGGGCGCAGTAGTACTGACGCTGCTGTCGGCCTGCGTCACCGGTCCCTGGCTGCATGGGATTATTCGCTTCTTTATCGGCTGGGCCAGCGGCTGGGCGATGGTATTGATTGCGGCGTGGAGCAATGAACAGCTGCACAAGCTGGGACGCCCTGGCCTGAGTGCGGCGGTGTTCGCCGGGCCGGGCACCGGGATTTTCCTCAGCGGCATGCTGGCGGTGATCCTGCATTCCCATCAGGTCAATGCCGCCTGGGCCTGGTGCGCCTATGGGGTGCTGGCACTGCTGCTGGTGCTGTTAATCGCCCGTAACCTGCCGCGCCGGGGAAAACTTCATCGCCCGGAAACGGCACCGGAGCCGCTGGTGCTGACCTCAGGGCTGAAAAAGCTGGTCTGGAGCTATAGCCTCGCCGGATTTGGCTACATACTGCCCGCCACTTTTCTGTCGCAGATGGCGGCTTCCCGTTTTCCCGGCAGCCCGGTTTCACAGTACGTCTGGCCGATTTTTGGCGGCGCAGCGGTGCTCGGCATCCTCTTAGGCATTGCGACCCGGCATTATGGTAACGCCAACAGCCGGTTGGCTCTGGCGCTGTGGGCGCAGGCCATCGGCGTATTCTGTGCCGATATCATTCCAGGCATTACCGGGCTGGCGTTGGGCGCGGCGTTGATCGGCGGCGGCTTCCTCTGTGTGGTGCAGCTTTCTTTGCAGTATGCCCGCGAGCTGGCACCGCGCCATACGCGCTACATGGCTGGACTGCTGACCACCGGTTACGCGGTGGGGCAACTGGTGGGGCCGCTGCTGTCGGCTATCTCGACCGCGTTGACCCATCAGCTCGAGCCCGCGCTGTACGTCGCCGGGGCAGGGCTGGTGGTCGCCGGTGCGCTGGTCTGGCGGCGCGATCCGGCCGCAGAGTGAAACTGTTTCACCGCTGTTTAAATTGATTCACTGGATTAACGGCGCATTGTGTACCAAAATACCGCCTCAGAATTTATGCCGGTCCCGTTCGGGGCCGGAGTTTCATCTGCTGGAGAAGAATCACCATGGCTGCGTTAAGTCAGGAAGCCGCACTCGTTCACCAGGCGCTGTTAGCCCGTGGACTGGAAACCCCGTTACGCCCACCTGCGCGTGAAATGGATGACGAAAGCCGTAAACGTCTGATTGCCGGTCATATGACCGAGATCATGCAACTGCTCAACCTCGATCTGGAAGACGACAGCCTGGCCGAAACACCGCACCGCATCGCCAAGATGTATGTGGATGAAGTGTTTTCGGGTCTGGATTACGGCAACTTCCCGAAAATTACCGTCATCCAGAATAAGATGAAGGTGGATGAGATGGTGACAGTGCGTGACATCACGCTGACCAGCACCTGCGAACACCACTTTGTGATCATCGATGGTAAGGCGACCGTGGCCTATATCCCGAAAGACACGGTGATTGGCCTGTCGAAGATCAACCGCATCGTGCAGTTCTTCTCGTCACGTCCGCAGGTTCAGGAGCGTCTGACGCAGCAAATTCTGGTGGCACTGCAAACCCTGCTGGGCACCAATAATGTCGCGGTCTCCATCGATGCCGTGCATTACTGCGTGAAGGCGCGTGGCATCCGTGATGCGACCAGCGCCACCACGACCACCTCGCTGGGCGGATTGTTCAAATCCAGCCAGAATACCCGCCAGGAATTCTTGCGTGCGGTACGTCATAGCTAAGGTTTAAACAGAGATCCCCGGCATGCCACGTATTCATACTCTGGATTTTATCCGTGGCCTGGCCATTCTGGGGATCCTGCTTCTCAATATTGTCGCCTTTGGGCTGCCGTCGGCGGCCTATCTTAATCCTGCCTGGCAGGGAACCCCGCCGCCGCTAAGCGAAATCATCACCTGGGCCGCGACCGATCTGTTTGCCCAGGTTAAATTCCTCTCGCTATTTGCGTTGCTGTTCGGCGCCAGTCTGCAACTGTTACAACCACGCGGTAAGCGCTGGCTCCAGTCACGCCTGATCTGGCTGATGGCGATCGGGCTGTTGCACAATCTGCTGTTATGGGATGGCGATATCCTGCTGGATTACGGCCTGGTCGGGCTGGCCGTCTGGCGGATGATCCGCGACGTCAGTTCTTCCCGACTGCTGCTGAATACCGGGGTGATGCTGTACGTCGTCGGCAGCGGTGTGCTGCTGATCCTCGGGCTGGGCACCGGGCCGGAGCCTAGCAGCTCGTGGCTACCCGGCATGGCCAACGTGCAGTACGAAACCTTCTGGCATATTCAGGGCGGATGGCAGGCGATTCAGGGCCGGATGGACCGCTTTAGCGGCAGCCTGATGGCGCTGGCGGCGCAATATGGCTGGCAACTGGCCGGGCTGATGATGATAGGTGGCGCGCTGATCGGCAACGGCTGGCTGAAGGGTGAGCGCAGCCTGCAACAGTATCGCCGCAGCGCGGTAATGCTGATCTCCCTTTCGTGGCTGATTCAACTCCCCGGCTTGTATCTGCAATGGAGCACCGGCTGGAGTTTCCGCTGGGCCGCTTTCTTCCTTCAGGTGCCGCGCGAACTCGGCGCGCCGTTGCAGGCGCTCGGTTATGCCGCCTTGTGTTACGGCTTCTGGCCCACGCTCAGCCGGCTGAAAATGACTCACGCCATCAGCTGCGTGGGGCGGATGGCCTTATCCAACTACCTGTTGCAAACCCTGATTTGCACCACGCTGTTCGATCGTCTCGGCTTATTTAACCAGCTGGACCGACTGCAGTTGCTGGCGGTGGTGCCTGCAGTGTGGGCGGTCAATATCCTGTTGTCAGTGCTGTGGCTGCGTTACTTCCGTCAGGGCCCGGTTGAATGGCTGTGGCGTCGACTCACCGAACTGACGGGCGGTAAGCCGCTGAATCGGGCTGAAGGATGACATCCGTCACAAATGTTGCTGATTTGTATGTAACCGTTTTCATCAGTGTGACGAGATTCACGTAGCCCCGCGTTGACCCCTGCCAGAATAGCCCCCAGAACACTGTGTCAGGAAGGGCTATGCAAATCTTATTCTCCACCGGTAATCCCCTATGATTACCATTCGTGATGTGGCCCGAGAGGCCGGCGTATCGGTAGCAACGGTGTCCCGCGTGCTCAATAACAGCGCCGCAGTGACCCCTGAAACCCGCGAAATCGTTCTGAATATCGTAGAAACGCTGGGCTACCGGCCGAATGCCAATGCGCAGGCGCTGGCCACCCAGGTCAGTGACACCATCGGTGTGGTGGTGATGGACGTTTCCGATCCCTTCTTTGGTGCGTTGGTGAAAGCGGTGGATACCGTTGCCCAACGCATGCAAAAACATGTACTTATCAATAACTCCTACCATCAGGCAGACAAAGAGCGCCATGCGATTGAAGTGCTGATCCGCCAGCGTTGTAACGCGCTGGTGGTACATGCCAAGGCGCTGGGCGATGAAGAACTGGGTTCATTAATGGATCAGGTTCCCGGCATGGTGCTGATCAACCGAACCGTGCCCGGCTATGCCCACCGTTGCGTCTGTCTGGACAATATCAGCGGCGCGCTGATGGCGACCCGCATGCTGCAACAGCAGGGCCACCAGCGCATAGGTTATCTGGGATCCAGTCATCCGATTGAGGATGTGGGCGAACGTCGCCAGGGCTGGCAGCAGGCGCTGGCAGAGCAGGGCGTGACGCCTTCCGAGAGTTGGATCGCCAGCGGCGAGCCGGATATGCAGGGCGGTGAAGCGGCGATGGTTGAGCTGTTAGGGCGCAATCTGCACCTGACGGCGGTGTTTGCTTACAACGACAGCATGGCTGCCGGTGCGCTTGCGGCATTGAAAGATAACGGCATTGCGGTGCCACAGCATTTATCCGTGGTCGGCTTCGACGACATCCCAATTTCCCGTTACACCGACCCTCAGCTGACGACAGTACGCTATCCCATTGTTTCTATGGCGAAACTGGCCACTGAGCTGGCGCTGAAGGGTGCAGCGGGCGAACTGGATGAAACGGCACAGCACTGCTTTATGCCGACGCTGGTTCGCCGTCATTCCGTCGCCACACGGCAAAATGTGGCCCCGATCACTAACTCAACCGATTCTGCGGTGTAACCGTTTTCAATCTGTGAGTAAATTCACAGTTAATTAACATCAGCTTCTCTATGATGACAGTAACTTACAAAGGGTGAAACATTATGTAACGTTGATGGGGCCAGCTATAGCGGCAACCTCACCCCTTGTGAAACAGTTTATTACACAGCTTTCAGGAAGCGTTACCGTACAGGGAAGTCGGGTTTGATTTAACAAATAATCGGCTTTGCGTAACGTTTCCACCTTATGCCTTGCCGGAAAAATAAACGTCGGGTCCTCCCCTTACAGGAGCGCACCGGACGTTGCGTAAGACCCTACAAAAAAACCGGAGATACCATGAATAAGAAGGCTTTCACGCTCACTGCCCTGGTTGCCAGCATGATGTTTGGTGCAACAGCTCACGCTGCGGACACCCGTATCGGCGTGACCATCTACAAATACGATGACAACTTCATGTCTGTCGTACGTAAAGACATTGAGAAAGATGCGAAAGACAGCCCGGGTGTGCAGCTGTTGATGAATGACTCACAGAACAGCCAGTCTACCCAGAACGACCAGATCGACGTACTGGTTGCTAAGGGCGTGAAGGCGCTGGCCATCAACCTGGTTGACCCGGCAGCAGCGGCCGTGGTGATCAGCAAAGCGAAAGCCAACGAAATCCCAATCGTGTTCTTCAACAAAGAGCCAACCGCGAAAGCGCTGGCCAGCTACGACAAAGCTTACTACGTCGGCACTGACTCTAAAGAGTCAGGCGTTAAGCAGGGCGAGCTGATTGAGAAGCACTGGAAATCGACCCCAGGTTGGGATCTGAACAAAGATGGCGTGATCCAGTTCGTGCTGCTGAAAGGCGAGCCAGGTCACCCGGATGCGGAAGCCCGTACCAAATACGTTATTGATACCCTGAACAAAGACGGCCTGAAAACGCAGCAGCTGCATCTTGATACCGCCATGTGGGACACCGCTCAGGCGAAAGATAAGATGGATGCCTGGTTGTCTGGCCCGAACGGTAACAAAATCGAAGTGGTTATCGCCAACAACGATGCGATGGCAATGGGTGCGGTAGAAGCGCTGAAAGCACACAACAAATCTTCTGTACCGGTATTCGGTGTGGATGCCTTGCCAGAAGCGCTGGCGATGGTGAAATCGGGCGCAATGGCCGGAACCGTGCTGAACGATGCGGAAAACCAGGCCAAAGCGACCTTCGAGATGGCGAAAAACCTGGCAGCGGGCAAGCCTGCGACCGAAGGCACCAACTACAAGCTTGACGGCAAAGTGGTTCGCGTTGCTTACGTGCCGGTTGATAAAGAAAACCTGTCTCAGTTCGTTAAATAATAAGCGTTACCTGTACCGGGCGCAGCGTGCTGCGCCCACTCCCAGGCTTGCTATCGGGCTCGCCTGATTTCACGCCACTTTCAGCCGGGTAGAATTATGGGCAGTGATAAAGTGCCAACACAGCGCGAATATCTGCTGGAGATGACGGACGTCAGTAAGTCATTTCCTGGGGTTAAAGCACTGGACAATGTGAATTTAAAAATTCGCCCCCACTCTGTTCACGCCCTGATGGGTGAGAACGGCGCAGGGAAGTCCACGTTATTAAAATGCTTATTTGGCATTTACAGTAAAGATACGGGGAGCATCCTTTTCCAGGGCAAGGAAATCGATTATAAAAGTTCGAAAGAGGCGCTGGAAAACGGCGTTTCAATGGTTCACCAGGAATTAAACCTGGTTCTGCAGCGCACGGTGATGGATAACATGTGGCTGGGACGTTACCCACGTAAAGGGATCTTTGTCGATCACGATAAAATGTACCGTGATACCAAAGCCATTTTTGATGAACTGGATATTGATATCGATCCGCGCGACAAGGTAATTAACCTTTCCGTCTCGCAGATGCAGATGATCGAAATCGCCAAAGCGTTCTCCTATGATGCCAAAATCGTGATCATGGATGAGCCAACGTCGTCGTTAACGGAAAAAGAGGTGAACCACCTGTTCACTATTATCCGTAAACTGAAAGATCGTGGCTGCGGCATTGTTTATATCTCACACAAGATGGAAGAAATTTTCCAGCTGTGTGATGAAATTACCATCCTGCGTGATGGTCAGTGGATCGTGACTCAGCCGCTTGAAGGGCTGGATATGGATAAGATCATCTCGATGATGGTAGGGCGTTCGCTGAACCAGCGATTCCCGGATAAAACCAACGTCCCGGGTGAGACTATCCTCGAAGTGCGTAACCTGACTTCTCTGCGTCAGCCGTCGATTCGGGATATCTCGTTCGACCTGCGCAAAGGTGAGATTCTGGGCATAGCGGGGCTGGTAGGCGCGAAGCGTACCGACATCGTTGAAACCCTGTTTGGTATCCGTGAGAAGTCTGGCGGCACCATCAAGCTGCACGGCAAAAAGATCAATAACCACAGCGCTAACGAAGCGATCAACCATGGCTTTGCGCTGGTGACCGAAGAGCGTCGTGCGACCGGTATTTACGCGTTCCTGGATATCGGCTTTAACTCGCTGATCTCCAATATCCGTAAATATAAAAACAGCATTGGCCTGCTGGATAATAACCGGATGAAAAGTGATACCCAATGGGTGATTGACTCAATGCGCGTAAAAACGCCGGGCCATCACACCTCAATTGGTTCACTGTCGGGAGGGAATCAGCAAAAGGTGATTATCGGTCGCTGGTTATTAACGCAGCCGGAAATACTAATGCTGGATGAACCGACGCGCGGTATTGACGTCGGGGCGAAGTTCGAAATCTATCAGTTAATTTCAGAGCTGGCGAAGAAGGATAAAGGCATCATTATTATCTCTTCTGAAATGCCAGAGCTCTTAGGCATTACCGACCGGATTCTGGTAATGAGTAACGGCATGGTTGCGGGCATAGTAGAAACAAAAACGACAACGCAAAACGAAATCTTACGTTTAGCATCGTTGCACCTTTAATAGGGTAAGGGCTGTTACCATGAAAGCAGTGAATAAAAAAAGTGCACTCACCTGGTTAAAAGAAGGTGGGATCTACGTTGTGTTGCTGGTACTGCTGGCAATCATTATTTTCCAGGACCCAACTTTCTTAAGTTTGATGAACCTGAGTAACATTTTAACCCAGTCTTCCGTGCGTATTATTATTGCATTGGGCGTGGCCGGGTTAATCGTCACCCAGGGTACTGACCTGTCAGCCGGCCGTCAGGTGGGTCTGGCCGCGGTGGTTGCCGCCACGCTGTTGCAGGCGATGGACAATGCCAACAAAGTCTTCCCGCATATGGACACGGTGCCAATTCCATTGGTGATCCTGGCAGTCTGCGTGATCGGCGGCGTCATTGGTCTGGTCAACGGCCTGATCATCGCTTACCTGAAGGTGACGCCATTTATCACCACGCTGGGTACGATGATCATCGTTTACGGTATTAACTCCCTGTATTACGACTTTGTCGGTGCCTCACCGATTGCCGGCTTTGACGAGAAGTTCTCGACCTTTGCCCAGGGCTTTGTGCGCTTAGGTGATTTCAAGCTGTCTTACATCACCTTCTATGCAGCGATTGCGGTGTTCTTTGTCTGGGTGCTGTGGAACAAAACCCGCTTTGGTAAAAACATTTTTGCCATCGGCGGTAACCCGGAAGCGGCACGTGTGTCAGGCGTTAACGTTAACTTCAACCTGATCCTGATTTATGCGCTGTCGGGTGTGTTCTACGCCTTCGGCGGGATGCTGGAAGCGGGCCGTATCGGTTCGGCAACCAACAACCTCGGCTTTATGTATGAGCTGGATGCGATTGCAGCCTGTGTGGTGGGTGGCGTGTCGTTTGCCGGTGGTGTCGGTACCGTGGCCGGTGTGGTAACCGGTGTGCTGATCTTCACCGTTATCAACTACGGTCTGACCTATATCGGCGTCAACCCTTACTGGCAGTACATCATTAAGGGCGGCATCATCATCTTCGCCGTGGCACTGGATTCACTGAAATACGCCCGTAAGAAGTAACCCTTCTCCGGCAGACAAAAGGTCAGGCAGCGCAAGCTGCCTGACCTTTTTTATTGCCTGTAAGTCCGCCCGGGTTTGATCTGACCAAATGCGCATCTCAACCTCACCGTAGTTTGCCCATGGCGTTGAATGAGAATAATTTATAACCCCAGTAACGCCGTTGCATGCTGGGGTTATTGGAGTTATTATTCTTGCGCCAGGACGCAATGGGGTAAAAGGATGGATAGCAGGACGTTAATCGCTGAAATCAAAGCTGACGGTTGGGAACTGATTAGGGTAAATGGAAGTCATCATCATTTCAGGCACCCTACCAAAAAAGGGGTAGTGACTGTCCCCCATCCAAAGAAAGATTTACCCATAAAAACGATAAAGAGTATTAAGAAACAAGCGGGGATGTAATCCTCGTTTTCATCGAGAGAGGGTAATTCATGCTATATCCAATTGCTATTGAGAACGGTGACGAGCACCATGCTTACGGCGTGACCGTGCCAGATTTGCCCGGTTGTTTTTCTGCCGGAGAAACGTTAGAAGAAGCCGTGAACAATGCCAAAGAGGCGATTACTGGACATATTGAATTGCTTATCGAGCTGGGTGACGATATTCCGGCCGTATCCTCCCTGAGCGCTCTTGTTGCCGATAGTCAGTATGCTGGCTATACCTGGGCGCTTGTCGATGTGGACCTGGCCCGGCTCTTAGGGGGCACTGAGAAAATCAACGTGACTTTACCGAAGTCACTTATTGACCGTATAGATCGCTGTGTGGCCACACACCCTGAGTTTAAAAGCCGTTCTGGTTTCCTTGCTCAGGTGGCGATTGAGCGTATTGCGAAAGGCGTTTAACCCTCCCCATTTCAGCAAAAAGGTGCCTCAGTGCCCTGACTCTTCGATTAAATCTGCTATTACGGCCCGGAAGGGACTTCGGCTGGCTGTGCGGGTGAGGGCGGCGCCGGTTTTGGCGAGTCGGGCTCTGCGGGTTTGCCACTGTCTTCAGGCGGTTGCGGCGGCGTTTGCTGCTGCTGAAGTTTGGCAGCGGCGGCAGCTTTCGCCTGAGCCTCAAGCTTCTCCTGCAGCTCCAGCAGTTGCTCAGGCGTGACCGCCGGATAGCTTTGCGTATCTTCCGGCACTTCCACCCGTGCAGGAATCGGGATCAGCGGCCCGAGGAAATGCGGCTCGCGCTTCATCACATACAAATCGGCCAGCGCGCCCAGACGGGCACCGACTTCGCGAACCCGGATATTCAGCATGTTTTTCGGCGAAGGAACCGCGTAACACTGTGCCTGAATACCCATATGCAGGGCGATAAACAGCGCGCGTTCGCAGTGGAAGCGTTGGGTGATGATGATGAAATCGTTGGTATCGAACACTTTGCGGGTACGCACAATCGAATCCAGCGTCCGGAAACCGGCATAATCCAGCACGATATCGGCCGGATCGACGCCGGCGGCAATCAGATCCTTGCGCATGGTCATCGGTTCGTTGTAGCTGTGCAGGGCATTATCACCGCTCAGCAGCAGGTAATTGACCTTGCCGCTGTTATAGGCGTTCAGCGCGCCCTGCATGCGATACAGGTAGTATTGGTTGATGCCGCCGCCGCGATAATATTTGGCCGTACCGAGCACCACACCGACCTGGCGATGCGGCAGCGATTTCAGATTTTCGTAGATATAGGGAGCGGTTTTCCAGCTCATCCAGCGATCGAGGCCGAGCGCGGTCAGTACCATCAACGTTATGATGATAATCAGACCATAAATCAAGCGTTTTACCATGCCAGAGAGCGCTCAGACTTGCAGAAAAAGGGTGAATCAAGGCTACTTGACCCGGCGGGGTGAAGCAAGCAACAGCGCACCGGTTGGCGGATTTTCGCACAAATCGCCGGAAGAAAAGGGCAAAGTTGAGAGCCGGGTGCAGAAAGCACCCGGCCGCGATCAATCAGATTGAGGTCCGACGATAGTTACGGTATTGCGGCAGCCAGAAATTGGCCGCAATTGACTTGGACAGCACGTCTTCAGAGGTAACGACCGCCACGCCTGCTAACTGTGCGGCTTTGCCGACAGCCATAGCGATCAGTTTCGATACGCCCTGGATATCTTTCACTTCTGGCAGCACCGGGCCGACGCCATCGTTAACCAGCGGTGAGCAGTCGGCTAAGGCACGGCTGGCGGCCATCAGCATGCTGTCGGTGACGCGGGTAGCGCCGGACGCAATCACCCCAAGGCCAATGCCCGGGAAGATATACGAGTTATTGCACTGGGCGATAGGGTAGGTTTTCTCTTTCCACATCACCGGAGAGAATGGGCTACCGGTTGCCACCAGCGCGGCACCATCGGTCCAGGCCATAATGTCCTGCGGCGTGGCTTCAACCCGTGACGTCGGGTTGGACAGCGGCATGACGATAGGGCGCGGGCAGTGCTTATGCATCTCGCGGATAATCTCTTCGCTGAACAGACCCGGCTGGCCGGAAACGCCGATCAGGATATCCGGCTGAGCGTGACGCACCACGTCCAGCAGCGAAATGGCGTCGGAGCTGGCATGCCAGTCCGCCAGATTTTCGCTTTTCTGCACCAGCTTGCTCTGGAAGTTCAGCAGGTTAGGCAATTTGTCGGTCAGCAGACCGAAGCGGTCCACCATAAACACGCGGGCGCGGGCCTCTTCATCGCTCAGGCCTTCGGACTTCATCTGCGCGATAATTTGCTCGGCGATGCCGCAGCCGGCAGAGCCTGCACCGAGGAATACCACTTTCTGCTGGCTCATGGTGCTGCCCGCCGCACGGCTGGCGGCAATCAGCGTACCCAGCGTAACGGCGGCGGTGCCCTGAATATCATCATTGAAGCAGCAAACTTCGTCACGGTAGCGTTCGAGGATCGGCATCGCATTTTTCTGTGCGAAGTCTTCAAACTGCAGCACCACATTCGGCCAGCGGCTCTTCACCGCCTGAATGAACTCGTGGACGAAGTTATCGTACTCTTCGCCGGTGATGCGCGGATGACGCCAGCCCATATACAGCGGGTCATTCAGCAATTGCTGGTTGTTGGTGCCGACGTCCAGCACGATTGGCAAGGTGTACGCCGGGCTGATACCGCCACAGGCGGTGTACAGCGAGAGCTTACCAATGGGAATGCCCATGCCGCCGATGCCCTGGTCGCCCAGGCCGAGAATGCGTTCGCCGTCGGTAACCACGATCACTTTGACATTCTGCTTGGTGGCGTTTTGCAACATATCTTCGATGTTGCCGCGGTTCGGATAGGAGATAAACACGCCACGGGCACGACGATAGATTTCGGAGAAGTGTTCACAGGCCGCGCCGACGGTGGGGGTGTATATAATCGGCATCATCTCTTCAAGATGGTTGTCCAGCAGACGGTAGAAGAGGGTTTCGTTGGTGTCCTGGATATTGCGCAGATAAACGTGTTTGTCGTTATCGTTTTTGAAGTCCTGAAACTGCTTCCAGGCACGCTTGGCTTGCTCTTCGATGGTTTCCACCGTTTCAGGCAGCAGGCCGCGCAGGTTAAATTCATTTCGCTCTTCTACAGAGAAGGCGCTTCCCTTATTCAACAACGGGAATTCCAGCAAAATAGGGCCGGCATAAGGAATATACAGCGGTCGTTTACTTTCGTATTCGAGTTCCATGCAATCAATACTCATTCGGATCGGGATGTTGTGGGCCAATCCTAAAATAATTAGTCTGAAAGTACAGCTTTTGTTAACGGGTTATAACAAAAGGAACGGTTTGTATTCAATTTTTGCGAAAGCTGAACAGGATGCAGCGTAACGCTGCATCCTGGCGTTGAAGGGATCAGTCCAGCGGAACGGTGGTCAGATTGGCGCAGCCCAGCGCGTGCAACGTCGCCTGAGTCGCCTGGCGCTGAATGACCCTGGCATCTGGCGCTTCTGCCAGCACCGCGCGCTGAATGGTCAGCACATCATGGCCGGCAAGGCTGAGCAGGTTGAGGGCGGCTTGTAACGGCGGCAGGCTGGGGTTGAAGGCGGCATTTTCCGCGTAGCTGCCGGCGAAGATCGCGCCGTCTGCGGATTGCAGCGCCACGCCGCTCCAGGCCTGAGTATAAGGTGCATGACTGCGGTTGGCGGCCTGCAGCGCGGCTTGCGTCAGCGCATCGCCTTTGATGCTCAGCTGGTGGTCAACGTCATCCAGCAGCAGCGTTTTGATCTCCAGATCGCGCGGGCCGAAGGCATCGGGCAGATAGTCTCCGAGCGTGGCCGGTGCGCGGCCCGGAAGATGAATGTTCAGCGCGGTGCCGCTGTTTAGCTCATTCATAAACTGGCGGCAGTGACCGCAAGGCGTGTAATTGACGGTGATGGCTTCCAGCGAGGCTTCGCCGCGCATCCAGGCGTGGGTGACCGCACTTTGTTCGGCATGCACGGTTTGCTGCATGGTCGCGCCAACAAACTCCATATTGGCACCGAAATAGAGGTGTCCGCTTTTGCCTCTTGCCAGCGCGCCAACATTAAAGTGGGAGAGGGGCGCCACGGCGCAGGCGGCAGCCAGCGGCAGCAGAGCAAAAGCCAGCTCACGATCGTCCAGGCCTGATGCGGATTTTACGTCAGCCACCTGCGCTGGCGTCAGGAATGCCTGAAAGTCAGCAGCGGAAAGGATCGGCAGCAGGGCGGTTTGCAGGGCTGTCGGCTGCGTGGCAAACGCGGCTTGAAAACGTGGGTGCATTATCGGGCCTCTTTAACAAGTTCGGCCGCTAAGTGTAGCGGGCAGTTGCTGAGTTATATGTGATTGATATCACGCAAGCAATGCAATTTATGAAAGCGAATTACAAAATGCGCGACGCATCGCAAATTTTAACCCCAGAGGTGCATCAGCAACGGGAACAGGAACGGCGCCAGCAGCGAGGTAATAATCCCGCAGATCACCAGCGCCAGCGAGCTGTAAGCCCCTTCCTGATAATCCAGCTCCGCACAGCGCGCGGTGCCCAGCGCATGGGAGGCGTTGCCAATCGCCAGCCCGCGCGAAGGCTTGCCGGTAATCTTCAGCAGGTTCAGCAGCATATGACCAAATACCGCTCCCAGCACGCCGGCGATCAGCACACAGATCGCGCTGATCGCCGGAATGCCGCCTAAGGTGCCAGATACGGCCATCGCGATCGGCGTGGTGACCGACTTCGGCATAATGGTGGCGGCAATCTGCGGCGTGGCACCCATCCACAGCGCAATCGCCGTCCCGGAGACCATCGCCGTCATGCTGCCCATAAAGCAGACGCCAATAATCGACTTCCAGCGCGCGCGGATCTGATGCATCTGCTCATACAGCGGAATGGCTAACGCCACGACAGAAGGCTGAAGAAGATGGTTAAGCACCGAGCTACCCTGGAAATAGCGCGCATAGGGCATCTGAATCAGTAACAGCAGCGGGATGATCACCGCCATCGATACCAGCAGCGGATTGACCAGCGAGATTTTCACCTTTGCCGCCACGCGACGTGCGGCAAAAAACACCATCACCGTCAGCGGCAGTGACCACCAGATATCACTCATCGCCGGCTCCTGGTTTGATCAGCGGACGGCTGTGTAACCGGTGTGACACCAGCCCGACGGTCAGCAGCACGATAAAGGTACTCAGCACGCAGGAGACCACGATCGGGCCAAACTGCGCGCTCAGAATATCGGTGTAGCTCATGATGCCGACGCTGATCGGCACAAACAGCAGGCCCATATAGCGGATCAACAGGGTGCTGCCGGGTTTCACCCAGTCCACCGGCAGGATCTGCAATGCCAGCAGACCAAACAGGATCAGCATGCCAATAATGCTGCCGGGGATCGTCACGGGCAGCAGGCCAGCCAGGGCTGTTCCGGCATAAAGACAGAGGTAAATGATGACAAAGGCGCGAAGATATTGCCAACCAAGGGACAGGGCGGTACGCATGATAAGCTCCTGGTTTTAAGAACGTTAATCATACGATGAAATGCTAAAACGTGCTATCGGTCACACTGGGCAGAAGAGACAAACAAAAAAGGGGCGAACCTGGATTCGCCCCTTAAACATCTTAACGCAACGGGAAGTTATTTAACCTGCATACCCGGCTGAGCGCCGCTGTCGGCACCGAGGATAAACAGATCTTTGCCGCCAGGGCCGGCAGACAGCACCATGCCTTCTGACACGCCGAAACGCATTTTGCGCGGTGCCAGGTTGGCCACCACCACGGTCAAACGACCTTCCAGCACCGATGGGTCTGGATAGGCGGCGCGAATACCGGAGAAGATCTGGCGCGTTTCGTCGCCACCCATATCCAGCACCAGACGAAGCAGCTTGTCAGAACCCTCCACCAGCTCAGCGGTTTTGATCAACGCCACGCGCATATCCACTTTGGCAAAGTCATCAAAGCTGATGGTGTCGCCAACGTCGGCATCGGCTGAAGCAGCCGCTACCGCAGGTTTTGCCTCGGCGGATTTTTTCGCTTTGCTGTCTGCAACCGCAGGCGCATTGGCCACCGCAGCATCTTCTTTCGAGGCTTCAATCAGCGCGTTGACTTTGTCCATCTCAATGCGGCTGTACAGCGCTTTAAAGGCCGAGATTTTATGGTCCAGCAGCGGCTGCTGAATGCCATCCCAGCTCATTTCCACATTGAGGAACGCTTCGGTGCGTTCAGTCAGTGATGGCAGCACCGGTTTCAGCCAGGTCATCAGTACGCGGAACATGTTGATGCCCATCGAGCAGATCGCCTGCAGATCGGCATCGCGGCCTTCCTGCTTGGCGACAACCCACGGTGCCTGCTCGTCGACGTAGCGGTTTGCCACATCGGCCAGCGCCATGATTTCGCGCACGGCACGACCGAACTCGCGGCTGTTCCAGGCTTCGCCAATGCTGGCGGAGGCATCGGTGAAGGTTTTGTACAGCTCAGGATCGGCCAGCTCCGCGGAGAGTTTGCCGTCGAAACGCTTATTGATGAAACCGGCGTTACGGGAAGCCAGGTTCACCACTTTGTTAACGATATCGGCGTTCACGCGCTGCACGAAATCTTCCAGGTTCAGGTCGATATCGTCAATGCGCGAAGAGAGCTTCGCCGCGTAGTAGTAACGCAGGCTGTCTGCATCCAGGTGCTGCAGCCAGGTGCTGGCTTTAATAAAGGTGCCGCGAGATTTTGACATCTTCGCGCCGTTTACCGTCACATAACCGTGTACAAACAGGTTGGTCGGCTTACGGAAGTTGCTGCCTTCCAGCATCGCTGGCCAGAACAGGCTGTGGAAATAGACGATGTCTTTACCGATAAAGTGGTAAAGCTCGGCATCGGAATCTTTCTTCCAGAAGGCATCAAAATCGATGTCGCCGCGCTTGTCACACAGGTTCTTGAACGAGCCCATATAGCCAATTGGCGCATCCAGCCAGACGTAGAAGTATTTGCCCGGCGCACCCGGAATTTCGAAGCCGAAGTAAGGCGCATCGCGGGAGATATCCCACTGCTGCAGGCCAGACTCGAACCATTCCTGCATTTTATTCGCCACCTGCTCCTGCAGCGCGCCGGAGCGGGTCCAGGCTTGCAGCATGGCGCTGAACTCTGGCAGGTCGAAGAAATAGTGCTCAGAATCACGCATCACCGGCGTCGCGCCAGAGACCACCGACTGCGGATTGATCAGCTCGGTCGGGCTGTAGGTCGCGCCGCACACTTCACAGTTATCGCCGTACTGATCGGGCGATTTGCATTTCGGGCAGGTGCCTTTAACAAAACGATCCGGCAGGAACATGCCTTTTTCCGGATCGTACAGCTGTGAAATGGTGCGGTTCTTGATGAAACCGTTCTCTTTCAGACGGGTATAGATCAGCTCTGACAGCTCACGGTTCTCGTCGCTGTGCGTCGAGTGATAGTTATCGTAGCTGATGTCAAAGCCTGCAAAATCTGTCTGATGTTCCTGACTCATCTCAGCAATCATCTGCTCAGGCGCAATACCCAACTGCTGAGCTTTCAGCATAATTGGCGTACCGTGTGCATCGTCCGCACAGATGAAGTAAACCTGATTGCCGCGCATTCGCTGGTAACGGACCCAAATATCTGCCTGGATATGCTCGAGCATGTGGCCGAGATGAATGGAACCGTTGGCGTACGGCAGTGCGCACGTTACCAATATTTTTTTCGCGACTTGAGTCATAGTAAGACTTGCTATACCTGTTTTAAAAGGGGGGATAGATGGTAACCGAAAGGCCGTCCCTGCGTAAACTATCCCGCGATCTCACCGCCGTTTTTTAAGGCCGGTAACATCACCGCCTGCCACTTCTGATATGCTTAAACCCATCTGAACCCATTAAAGAACTGATAAAGAAAACAAGGAGCCGGGATGACGGTACAAGCTCAGGGTCAACATTCACCGGAAGCGCTGCGTGCGATGGTGATGGGCACATTGACCACTTTTGAACATCCGACGCTGAAGCATAACCTCACCACCCTGAAGGCGTTGCACCACTGCGCGCTGATGGACAATACCCTGCATATTGATTTGGTGATGCCATTTGCCTGGCATAGCGGTTTTGAAGCGCTGAAAGAGTCGGCCAGCGCCGAGCTGTTACGTCTGACCAGCGCCACCGCTATCAGCTGGCGCCTGACGCACGACATCGCCACGCTGAAAAGAGTGAAAAATCATCCCGGTGCCACCGGCGTGAAGAACATTATTGCCGTCAGCTCGGGCAAAGGTGGCGTGGGAAAATCCAGCACCGCCGTCAATATGGCGCTGGCATTGGCCGCTGAAGGAGCCAAAGTCGGGCTGCTGGATGCCGATATTTACGGTCCTTCGATCCCCGACATGCTCGGCACCCGTGATGAACGCCCAACCTCGCCAGACGGCACGCATATGGCGCCGATTATGGCGCACGGCCTGGCAACCAACTCGATTGGTTATCTGGTGACGGACGATAACGCCATGGTCTGGCGTGGGCCGATGGCCAGCAAAGCGCTGATGCAACTGCTGAACGAAACGATGTGGCCGGACCTCGACTATCTGGTGCTGGATATGCCGCCGGGTACCGGTGATATTCAGCTGACGCTGGCGCAGAATGTGCCGGTGACCGGTGCGGTGGTGGTGACCACGCCACAGGACATCGCGCTGGTGGATGCCCGAAAAGGTATCGTGATGTTTGAGAAGGTTAACGTCCCGGTATTAGGTATCGTTGAGAATATGAGTATGCATATTTGCAGCAACTGCGGTCACCACGAGGCTATTTTTGGCAGCGGCGGGGCGGAGAAATTAGCAGAGCAATACCATACGCGCCTGCTGGCCCAGCTGCCGCTGCACATTACGTTGCGTGAGGATCTGGATGATGGACAGCCAACGGTGGTGCGTCGTCCGGATAGTGAGTTTACGGCGATGTATCGCCAACTGGCCGGTGCGGTGGCTGCCCAGCTTTACTGGCAAGGGGAAGTGATCCCTGCCGATATCGCCTTCCGCGCGGTCTGAGTCACCTTCTCCCGGTTTCATCGCCGGGAGAGCGTTCAGCGCACAAAATGCATCAGCCAGTACTCACCGTGTTCACTCTCGCCGTCAGAAATTATCGTCCAGCCATGCCGTTGATAAAAGGCCACCGCATGATGATTGGCCTTCATGCATTTCAACGCGCCGGTGGAGGTGAACGCCGCCTGCACGGCGGTCAGCAACAGGCTGCCCACGTGCTTTCCCTGCCAGTCGGGGTCGATAAACAGGCTGTGCAGAAAATTATCGTTAGGTAACACCGCCGCAAATCCGAGGCGGTGACCGTTGTCTTCCGCCACCAGGATGCGCTCGCCCAGCGTGACCCGATCAAAATCTTCCAGCGCCCAGTCACTGCCATCCAGCCAGTGCCAGTTTGCCTTGCGCGACGCAAGAAACAGCGTGCGCAGGAAAGGGCGGTCGGCCTCAGTAAAGGGACGAACGTTCACGACTGGCTCCGGCGCGCGCGGGGATTATCAGACCGGCTTGACATGCCGTTCGCCATCAAGCCCGGTGCCGCGATAGTCGTAGTCAATTTTTCCGGCCTCAAACAGCTCATCAAGCACCTTAAAATTATCCGGTGGCGTCACGTTGCAACGGTGGTTAAGCGTGGTGTCGAGGATAGAAAACCCCCGATCCCCGCGTGAAATCTGTTTCAGGTATTGCAGCATCTTCAGCGCTGCCACGCTGATGCCGTACTGTTCATTAAGCGGTCTGGTCATAATGCGTTGCGTATTGTCTCGGCTCAGGACGGGATGATGCCCAAGAGTAGCGTATTGTTGGCCGTTAGCCAAAAGAGTCCTTGGGCGAAGTTGACGCTTTCCCATCTCCAGGCCAGTGTAAAGAGATTGGGGTTTCATAAGGAAGGCGCAATGACCGCCAGTCAGGACACACAAGAAAATACGCTTAGCCTGCCGGTACTTGCCGCCGGCGCGCTGGGGGTGGTATTTGGCGATATCGGCACCAGCCCGCTGTATACCTTAAAAACCGTGCTCTCTTTGTCGGGCGAAGGACCCACGCCGGAGGTGATCCTCGGGCTGCTGTCGCTGCTGTTCTGGACCATGGTGATGATCACCTCGGTAAAGTATGCCCTGTTTGCGATGCGCATCGACAACCATGGCGAAGGCGGCATTCTGGCGCTGATGTCGCTATTAGTACGCAAGGATAAACGGCGACCGCTGGTGCTGTTTGCCGGGCTTTTCGGTGCGGCGCTGATCTATGGCGACGGTGCGATCACGCCAGCGATCTCGGTACTCTCTGCCCTTGAAGGGCTGACCATTATCCTGCCGGAATCACAACCCTGGATCCTGCCTGGCGCGGTGGTGATCCTGCTGGCGCTGTTTGCCATTCAACCGCTGGGCACGGCGAAGATTGGCAAAGTCTTTGGTCCGATTATGGCGCTGTGGTTCGCGGTTATCGCCGGCCTGGGCATCTGGGGGATTGTGCAGCATCCTGCGGTGCTGGTGGCGCTCAACCCGATGTACGGTATCGACTTTCTCTTCTCCAACGGCATCGTCAGCTTTCTGGTGCTCGGCGGCGTATTCCTTTGCGTCACCGGTGCGGAAGCGCTGTATGCCGATATGGGCCATTTTGGCAAAAAGCCGATTTGGCTGGCCTGGTTTGCTATCGTCTTTCCCAGCTTGCTGCTCAACTACGCCGGACAGGCAGCGTTACTGCTTTCAGGTGCTGACGTAACGCAAAATATTTTCTTCCGGCTTTGCCCGCCGGTATTGCAAATCCCGCTGGTGATCCTCGCCACGCTCGCCACCATCATTGCCAGTCAGGCGATTATCAGCGGTGCGTTTTCCATGACCCGTCAGGCAATTCAGCTAGGCTGGCTGCCGAGGCTGCGGGTTAAACAGACTACCGAAGAGAGCTACGGGCAAATCTATATCGGGGCGATTAACTGGTTGCTGATGGTGGTGACCATCTTCCTCGCGGTGTTCTTCAAATCTTCCGACAAGCTGGCAGCAGCCTATGGCATCGCCGTGTCGCTGACGATGATCATGACCTCCGGGCTGTTATATGTTGCGATGCATGAGGTGTGGCGCTGGAACCGGCTCACCAGCCTGCTGATTGCCGGTGTGTTCTTTGTCATCGACCTGTGCTTCCTGGTCGCCAATATGAGTAAGGTGTTCGAGGGGGGCTATATGCCGCTGATCCTGGCGCTGGTCGTGTACGGTGTGATGTTGCTCTGGCACCGCGGCGTGGAAGCGGCGAGCAGGGCGGTGCACGAAAAATTTATTTCGGTGGACGACTTCCTGGCAATGCTGGAAGAAAAAGCCATACCCAGAGTGCCGGGCACGGCGGTGTTTCTGACGCGGGAGAAAGAGGGCACGCCGCCGGTGATGCAGTGGCAGGTGAAGCGAAACGGCTCATTGCATGGGCACGTGCTGTCGCTAACGATCGCTATCGACAACGTTCCGCGCATCAATGCCGACGAGCGCTTAACCGTCACCCAGCTTGCGCCGGGCTTCTGGCACGCGCTGGCGGTGTATGGCTTTATGGAGCGGCCGAATATCCCTGCGCTGTTACGCTATCCGCAACTGGATAACTGCGAGCTGGATACCGAGGATGTCACCTATTATCTGGGCCATGAAAACATCATCCCACGCGAAGGTAGCGGCGGCCTGCCGGCCTGGCAGCGCGTGATTTTCAGCTGGATGGCGCGCAACGGCATGCATGTGACCGACTACTACTACCTGCCCAGTGACCGTGTGGTGGAGATCGGTCGCCGCATCCCGGTGTAGCGGTGGAATGTTGATCTGATTAACGCCTGGGGGATGGTAAAGAAAAGCGCCATCCCGTAATCTGGCGGCTGAAAGCACGTAGTAAATGACTCGGGGTGCCGTTTCTTTCCAAAGAAAGGGCTGAGAAAAACCCGTCGAACCTGAACTGGATAATGCCAGCGGAGGGAAGTCAGATGCCTGACCGCATCGCCTTCTTGATCGCCGGTTGGGAGTTGTACCATGAACCAACCTCATACCTTTGTCGCGGCGGATGCCGTGGCGTCGCTCCACCTCTTCCGTGAAAAATCGCCGTTAATTCACTGCCTGACCAACGATGTGGTGCAGACTTTTACTGCCAACGTGTTGCTGGCGCTGGGCGCATCGCCGGCGATGGTGATTGATCCCGACGAAGCCGCGCAGTTCAGCGCCATTGCCGATGCCGTGCTGGTCAACGTCGGCACGCTCACCCATTCCCGCAGTACAGCGATGCTGGCCGCTGTGCACGCGGCCGGAAAGGCGCAGCGTGCCTGGACGCTGGATCCGGTTGCCGTCGGCGCATTGACCTTCCGCACTGAATTCTGTCAGCAGCTGCTGGAACACCGTCCTGCGGCTATTCGCGGCAACGCCTCGGAAATCATGGCGCTGGCGCGCCAGGCAACCTCCGGGCGCGGCGTCGACAGCCTGCATGACTCGGCGCTGGCGCTGGACGCCGCTCGTCTGCTGGCCAGCACCACCGGCGCCATCGTTGCGGTCACCGGGGAAACGGATTACGTCACCGATGGCCAACGGGTGCTGGCTGTGGCTGGCGGTTCGCCGTTGATGACCCGCGTGGTCGGCACCGGCT
Source organism: Erwinia billingiae Eb661 (assembly GCF_000196615.1). Classification (NCBI taxonomy): domain Bacteria; kingdom Pseudomonadati; phylum Pseudomonadota; class Gammaproteobacteria; order Enterobacterales; family Erwiniaceae; genus Erwinia; species Erwinia billingiae. Next base: position 3,315,716 of record NC_014306.1, on the reverse strand, counting down.
GCGCGTTGTCGGCGGTGGTGGCCGGATTTGCCGCGCTGCCTGGCGACCGGTTAACGCACGTTGCCAGCGCCTGCCGGATAATGAGCCTGGCAGGCGAACGCGCGGCGATGGCGGCAGCGGGTCCCGGCAGTTTTGTTGCGCTGTTCCTCGACGAGCTGTTCACTCTGGAGGTTCAGGGATGAAGCGCATCAACGCACTGAGCATTGCCGGAACCGATCCCAGCGGTGGCGCGGGCATTCAGGCCGATCTGAAAACCTTCTCGGCGCTGGGTGCCTATGGCACCACCGTGATCACCGCGCTGGTGGCGCAGAATACCTGTGGCGTGCAGTCGGTTTACCGCATTGAGCCCGACTTTGTCGCGGCACAATTACATTCCGTGCTGAGCGACGTGCGCATCGACAGCGTAAAAATCGGCATGTTAGCCAGCAGCGATATCGTCAAGGTGGTGGCTGAAGGACTGAAGGCCTCGTCCGTGCCGTGGATTGTGCTGGATACGGTGATGCTGGCGAAAAGTGGCGATCCGCTGCTTTCGCCGACGGCGGTTGCCACGCTGCGTGAGTGCCTGTTGCCGCACGTTTCACTGATCACGCCAAATCTGCCGGAAGCGGCGGCGCTGCTGGAGTGTCCGGTTGCCACTAACGAAGATGAGATGCGGCGACAGGGAAGGGCGCTGTTAGCGCTGGGTTGCCAGGCGGTGCTGATGAAAGGCGGACATCTGAGCGATGCCGAAAGCCCGGACTGGCTGTTCAGCCGCCAGCTGGAGCAGCGTTTTACCGCGCCGCGCGTGCCAACAAAGCATACCCATGGCACCGGCTGTACGCTTTCCGCTGCGCTGGCCGCGCTGCGACCCCGGCATGATAACTGGGTGTCGACGGTGCAGGACGCCAAGGGCTGGTTACAGGGCGCGCTGGAGCAGGCCGATTCGCTGGAAGTCGGCAAGGGCATCGGCCCGGTGCACCATTTTCATCGCTGGTGGTAGCGGACGATCAGGGCGTCGAGCACTTGGCGGGCGCGTCATTTGCTGCCAATCCACTCTATTTCGATCCAAAGAAGATCGTCGAGCTGGCCATCGAGTCGGGCTGTAACTGCGTGGCCTCCACTTATGGCGTGCTGGCCTCGGTGTCGCGCCGTTATGCGCACCGCGGTGATCAACAAGCGTGCGGGCGGTATGGGGCTGATTTTGGGCCGTAAAGCCTTTAAGAAATCGATGAAGGATGGCGTGGCGCTGATCAATTCGGTGCAGGATGTCTATCTGGCGAAAGACGTCACCATTGCTTAATCGCTAACGATAAGGGGTTGACAATGATTAGCCCCTTATCTTTCACCCTATGTGATTATTTTGTTACAAACTATCGATGCTTAAGCCTCTCCACTCTTGCCTGAAAATCGCTAAAATAGCGCTTTAGTCTGACGTGAGCCGTGAAGTAAATAATGAAGTGGTTATCTAAAAATGCGTGGTTATTTGCCGTCAAAACCTGCATTGCCGCCTTTATCGCCTTATATATCGCGCTGAAACTGAACCTGGATAAACCGGCCTGGGCCATGGTCTCGGTTTACGTGATTTCACAGCTGTATTCTGCCTCCACCCTGTCGAAAGCCTTGTTCCGCTTTCTTGGCACCGTGCTGGGCGGGATCTTTATCTTTCTGATCTACCCGATAACCGTTACCCATCCGATGCTGTTCAGCCTCTGCGTTTCGCTGTGGGTTGCCTGCTGCCTGTATCTGTCGCTGCATGACCGCACGCCGAAGAGCTACGTGTTTATGCTGGCAGGCTACAGCGCGGCGATCATGGGCTTTGCCGATGTCACCACGCCGCTGTCGATCACCTATACAGTGATTTCCCGTATCGAAGAAATTACCGTGGCGATTATCTGCAGCAGCCTGGTGCATATGCTGGTTTTCCCGGTACGGATGCGCAATCTGTTGGAAAACAGCGTCAGTAACTGGTTCGACACTGCAAAGAACGTCTGCACCGAACTGCTGACCATTGAATCGAAAGAGAGCTCGCCCGAAAGGGACCAAATCCTGGTGCAGATGGCGAACTATCCGGTGGCGGTTGAAACCCTGATCACCCATTGCGTGTATGAAGGGGACTCCGCGCGCAAGCTCATCCGTCTGGTCAGCGCGCAGTATCAACATCTTTCCTATCTGATCCCAACGCTGACCGCGATTGAGAAGCGCCTGAGCCTGCTGGCGGAGCAGGGCATCACCTTCCCGGACTTTGTCGCCGAGTCGTTCAGTCACTTCCTTGTCTGGCTGAACAGCCCGGAACAAAGCGGCCAGGCGCAGTCGATTGAGGCAGACATCACTGCCTCGCAGGAGCGGATCAAAGCGTTGTATGGCCGCGGTGAAATGAACGCGGAAGAAGGTTTGTTGCTGATTGGGTTACTGGAAAGGCTGCTGAATTTTATCCGCATTGCCGATTCCTATTTCAACGCCCGCGAGCGCGTTAGCCAGCTGTCGCCGGAGAAAAAGCGCGGCAGGCTTAAGCTGATCAGGAAGCATCGCGATAAAGGGCTGATCCTGTTATCGGCCTTCACCGCGTTCACTGCCACGATGATCGGCTGTATTTTCTGGATTGGCACCGGCTGGAAAGATGGCGCGTCAACGCCGATGATAGCCGCGGTTGTCTGTTCGTTCTTCGCGGCGATGGACAGCCCAATCGCTTCGATGAAGGTGTTTCTGAAAGGGGTATTGATCGCCATTGTGATCAGCGTGCTGTACGTCGGGCTGCTGATCCCGATGACCGTAACCTTTGAATCACTGATTATCTGTCTGGCGCCGGGACTGCTGGCGCTGGGACTGGTCATCGCCAATCCGTCGACCAACTTTATCGGGCTGATTATCGCCACCCAGATCCCCGGTTTTATCGGCATGACGCACGATTTGCAGCCCGACCTGCTGTCGATCCTTAATGCCTCGATCTCAACCGTGGTGGGCATTTTACTGGCGGTGCTGGTCACGGCCATTATCCGTAACAGAAGGCCGGCCTGGTCTGCCAGACGCGTGTTGCGTAAAGGGATTAAGGAGCTGCTGCAGTTCACCGGCGAAATCAAAATCAACGCTTCTTCGCTGCTGTCGCGTCAGCAGTATGTCGCCAGCATGATCGATAAAATCAACGTCATCCTGCCGCGTAACCGCATCGATCCTTCGCCCGGCGTGGCGCTGGGGGGCAATCTGATTACCGAAATCTGGCTTGGGGTGAACTGCTATGACTTTTACGCCAGGCATCAGGCGATTATCAAAGACCATCAGCTGGAAACCGATGCGGTGATGTTTGAGATTAATCAGTACTTTAAAAAGCGGCTCAAGGATATTCACCTTGAGCCGCCGCAATCGTTGCTGATGGAGTTGAATCAGCTGCTGGTTAAGACCGAGGCATTGTGCCGTGCAGATATGGCGCTGTTCAGGCCACTGTTCTATCTGTTCAATATCCGCATGGCACTCTATCCGACGCAGAGATGGCCAGCGTTATAGCGGCTTTTCAAACCACTCGCTGTTTTGCTCAGCAATCGGCGTGATGGAGAAAATCATCTCCTGAAGGTGACGGCGCAGGGCGTGCTCGGCGCCGTCGACATCTTTGGCTACCAGCGCCTGATAAATCTCCTGATGTTGCTGGATCAGGCTTTCCGGCGGGGAGACTTTGCTTAACGTCAGGAAGCGCACCCGATCCATGGCCGCTTTAATGTTTTCGACCGTTTCCCATGACAGCTCGCAGTTTATGCTCTGCGCAATCAGGCGATGGAACTCATCATCGAGCAGTAAGAAGGCCTGGCTGTCATGACGCTCAGCGGCCATTTTCTGCAGCTGAAGATTGTGTTCAAGCTGGGCCAGCGATTCGGCAGACGCCTCGACAGCCGCCCGGCGGATCACCGCCACTTCTACCGCTTCACGGATAAAACGTCCATCCGCCACGCGCTTGGCCGAAATTTTGCGTACGAAGGTACCGCGCTGGGGCAAAACCTGCACCAGCCCAGCTTCGGCAAGCTTAATAAAGGCTTCACGCACCGGCTGGCGTGAAACGCTGAACCGCGAGGAAACCTCTTTTTCTGACAGCAGCGAACCCGGTGGGATCGCGCAGGTCACGATGTCCTGGCGCAGGAAGCGGTAAATTTGCTGATTTACCGGTTCGTTGGCGGTAATGATATAAGCGGTAGACATTAAGTAATATCCCTATACCTTCTGGACGAAAGTCTAAGTCTAAACAGGGCGCTGGCTCTTCGCCAGCGCTTATTCGCTTAAGCCTGCGTCAGGGCAATTTTTACCGTCTCTTTGGCGCCTTTTTCGCGTAAAAGCTGATAGAAATGGTTCACTTTTGCGACGAATGCCGGTTCAGCGGCCAGATCTTCGCCAAATACCGCTTTTAACGACAGCAGGGCGGCAATCCGCGCCTCGCCATCCGCCGTTTCTGCAACGCGTTGCGCCAGCCGATCGCGCATCGGATCGCGGATCTCAATCGGCTGACCCTGCTCATCAACACAGCCGACATAACGCATCCAGCCCGCCACGCCCAGCGCCAGTAAGTCGTAGCTGCCGCCATGCTTCAGGTGCCAGCGAATGCTGTCCAGCCAGCGCTGGGGCAGTTTTTGTGAACCATCGTTAGCGATCTGCGCGGTGCGGTGTTTAATCGCCAGGTTTTCATAACGGGCGATCAGCGAGTTGGCATACGCCGGCAGATCGACGCCTTGAGTGCTCAGGGTGGGCGCCTGTTCGTCCAGCATCAGACTCAGGGCGGCCTGACGATAGTAGGGGTCAGCCATACAATCACTGATGTGCTCATATCCGGCCAGATTACCGAGGTAAGCGAGGAAGGAGTGGCTGCCGTTCAACATGCGCAGTTTCATCTCTTCAAATGGCAGCACGTCGCTGACCAGCTCTGCACCGGCTTTTTCCCATTCAGGACGGCCGCTGACAAAGTTGTCCTCAATCACCCATTGCAGGAAGGGTTCGCACACTACGCTGACCGGATCGTCGCAACCGAGTTTGTCGCGCATCGCCGCATGGGTTTCGTCCGTCATCGCCGGCACAATGCGATCGACCATGGTGGAAGGGAAGGTGACGTGCTTGCGCAATCCACTCCGCCAGTTCGTGACTCTGTTTTTCCGCCAGACCAAGCACCACGTTGCGGGTAACGTGGCCATTTTCCGGCATGTTATCGCAGGACATCACGCTCAGCGGCGGCAGGTTGCGTTCGCGACGACGGACGATGCCGGCAAGGATAATGCCCGGCAGGGAAGTGGGGGCGTCGGGATGAGCGAGGTCATGGACAATCGACGGGTGCGCCAGATCCAGCTTGCCGCTGGACGGTTCGTAGCAGTAGCCTTTTTCGGTCACCGTCATCGAAACGATTGCCACGTCCGGCTGCGCCAGCGCTTCAATTACCGCATCAATGCCGTCTGATTTGCCATGCAGAGCGTCCTTCACCACGCCAATCACCCGCAGCGCCATCTGGTCACCGGCCATTTCGGCCACGGTGTAGCAGTAATCCTGCTGTTTCAGGGCCTGAATCAGTTCGCCGCTGTTGAGGTTAACTTCGCAGTAACCCCAGTCACTGCCGCGTTCGCTGGCCAGTCTGTCGCTACAAACGGCCTGATGGGCACGGTGAAAGGCACCAAAGCCGATATGCACCATGCGCGTTTTGAGCTTCTGGCGGTCGTAATCCGGGCGGACCACGTCCGCAGAAAGATGGTCAAGTGAAAGCATCGATAATCCCTTCTGTTACGGCGCGGGAGAACCCGCGCTGAATGTCACACTGAAACCGCTTTATTTTGCGTCTTCGGGCTTTTGATAACAAAGAACACCAGTACTGCACCGAGTGCTGCGACCGCGCCCGCCAGCACAAAGGCGCTGTCGAACTTGCCGGTGTGGTGGACGATATAGCCGGTCACAATCGGGCCGACAATGCCAGACAGGCTGCCGATCAGATGAATGAATCCGCTGATCCCGCCGACGCGGCTTTTGTGCACCACATCCTGGATAATCGCCCAGTAGATGGCACCGGTGATGTACAGGAAGAAGATCGAAACCGACATCAGCGCCACGGCTGGATAGGTCCCTTTTACAGAACCTGCCAGCGCCACACAAATAGCAGCGGCCAGCAGCGAGACGACCAGCACAATTTTTCGTGAAAGCAGCAGCTTACCGGTGATTTTAAAGATTTTATCGGAAATCAGTCCGCCGAGCGCCAGGCCAACGAAGCCGACGATCCACGGGATCATGGTGGTGATACTCATTGATTTGATATCGAGGTTGTGCGCCTGCACCAGGTAAGCCGGGAACCAGCTCAGGAAGAAGAACAGGATGTAGTTGTAGCAGAAGAAGGCAAATGCGGTAACCAGGATAATCGGCTGGCGCAGATAGTAACCCAGGCCGTGAGCCGCCTGCGCTAACTCATCTTCCGGCGTGGTTTGTTCTTCTTTCAGCTTGGCAATCAGGGCACGTTCATCCTGACTAACGCGACGGCTTTTCAATGGGTTATCGGAGGCAATCAGGAACCAGACAACCATCCAGACGATGCCGACCGAGCAAATGATGATGAACGCCGGACGCCAGCCGAATGCCAGTGCCAGATAGCCGATGATTGGGCCAGCGACCGCGCCACCGAGAGGCGAGCCGGCGCTGAGGAAGCCCATGGCCGTGGCGGCCTGTTTTTTCGGGAACCAGCCGTTAATGGCTTTGTTCGCCGAGGCGCAGATCGGGCCTTCAGCCATACCAAACAGCACGCGCAGGATCAGCATTGACCAGAAGCCGGTTGCCACCGCCGTCAGGCCGCAGAACAGAGACCACAGGCCAACCGCCACGCCCATCACGATGGTCGGGCCGAACTTGTCGGTCGCCAGGCCACCGATGAAGTTGAAGATGGCGTAACCGAAGAAGAAGCTGCCGAAAATCAGGCCGAACTGTTCGGCATTCAGCATCAGATCTTTTTCGATCATCGGTACCGTCAGCGAGAGGGCAACACGATCGAGGTAATTGATCATGTAGACCATAAACAGCAGAAGTACGATAGTCCAACGTAGGTTTTTGAACATAGTAATTCCTTGATTATTCTTATAATAGTGGTGACTTTTCTTGCCGGTGAGGCACCGGCAAGCCCGGGTTTATTCCACGGCTAAGATGACTTTACAGCAGCTACGTGGATCTTTTTCGAACAGCGTCATCGCGTGTTCAATTTCTGCGAGAGGGAAGTAGTGAGTGACCAGCTTTTCTGGCTGGATCAGGCCCTGTTCCATCCAGCTAATCACTTCAGGGAAGCGATGGCTGTTGAGACGTGAGGTAAACAGTGACAGTTCCTTGCTGGTCAGGCTTTGCTGAGTAATCGAGCAGGCTTCACCCGAGAAGCCCAGCAGGCCGATACGTCCGGCAGGCGAGGCCAGCGCAGCGGCTTCCGCGAGGATTGCCGGATGGCAGGCGGCGTCAATGATAAGCGTCGGCATTTCGCCTTCGAGCTGAGCAGCCAGCGGGATTTCACTGTTATTCAGCACCACGTCAGCGCCATTGGCTTTCGCCATCGCAAGGCGTTCTGGCAGGCGGTCCGCCACAATCACTTTGCGCACCTTATAGACGCCTTTCAGCACCTGAATCGCGGTTAATCCCATTGGGCCGGATCCAAAGATCAGCGCGACGTCATCAGGCTGCGGCTTAAGGAAAGCGGTGATGTTCGCGGCGATGGTGAACGGTTCGACCAGGCTGGCGAGTTTGTCCGGGATGCTTTCCGGCAGCGTATAGGCATTGGCCGCAGGAGCCACCGCATACTCACTGAACCCGCCATCGCGATGCACGCCAATCACCTGCAGTTCACTGCAAACGTTAGGGCGGCCGATGGAGCACGGGTAGCAATGGCCACAGCTGACCACCGGATCAACGGCGACGCGTTGGCCGATACGGGCCGCATCGACACCTTCACCCACCGCATCAATGCGGCCAAAGAACTCATGGCCGATGACGCGAGGATAGCGGGCAAACGGGTTATGGCCATGCCAGATATGCACATCCGATCCGCAGATGCTGGCGTACTGAACTTTCACTCTGACTTCGCCAGCGGCAGGAGTCAGTTCAGGACGATCCTGGACCTGCAATTCACCCGGGCGTTCGATGACGATGCTTTTCATGGCATTTCCTTATGGACTTAGTATGCTGAAAAAATACGCTCTGGCGTACTACCATACAAGGTGCCAGTGTCGGATGTTCGACGGGGATCACATTTGTTACTGAGGATGGTGGGTTTGGGGGAGATTGTTAATTGCTAAGGCAGGGACTAAGGGATTGAGAGGGGAGGATTAAGGGAGTGTGGGGGAAGGGGTTAAGGGCAAAGAGGGCTTCGGTGTCATGGCGTCCGCATAGTGCACGTTATCCGAGACGCCGTGAACCCATCCCTGGGGGCTTGGCTGCCGCTTCCCTGCGGCAGACACTCGGCTAACGTGCACTATGCTGCCACCTTATAACATCGGCGTTTTTGTTCAGGTTGATGGTCACACAGGTCAAGAGCAAGGGTAGTGAAAATGCAGTTTATGGAAGATGAGAGGGTTAGATTTTTGTGGGGATTCTTTTGTTAAGGGCAAAGAGGGCTTCGGTGTCAGGGCGTCCGCATAGTGCACGTTATCCGAGACGCCGTGAACCCCTCCCTGGGGGCTTGGCTGCCGCATCCCTGCGGCAGACACTCGGCTAACGTGCACTATGCTGCCACCTTATAACATCGGCGTTGTGAGCTAATTGAGGGGATACACAGGTCAAGGGCAACCGGAAAGTCGATGGCGAAATGAACAGCGACATGGGAAGGGATAACGATGTTGGTTTGGGTATAGATGTTGATTTGTGTGGCCCTTATCAAACAGGCAACAATGAAGCTTAGGGGAAGGGAGAGCAGGGTGATAGCAAAGCATCAGCGGCAGGGATGCCGCTGCTGAGCCCCCAGGGATGGGTGCACGGCGACTTTGCGTTCACCCTGCTCTTCCTGAGCAAACCACCAGATCAGCAAGACAACTTGCTAACGCTCAGCAGTCAAATCTCCCTGAGCAGACCACCCGATCAGCCAGACAACTTGCTAACGCTCAGCGGTCAAATCTCCCTGACCTTGGCACCAGCCAGGAAGGCAACTTATCCCTAAACCCTAACCCTATGCCAGCAGCTCGCACGACGGCGGCAGACGGCAGGCGATGGCGGCGGGCATCACTTCAATGTGGAATGATTTTCCACTCAGCGGTTCGCCGTCGAGGTTAAAAGTCATCTCGTGCGGCGCGGTGATGTCTAACCACGGCAGAGAGGCGCGAATGATATTGGGATTGTCATCATCACCCCCGATCACCGAATTTAACAGCGTTGGCAGGATCTCTTTGGAGGTGACAATGCTGACCTCAATCTTGCCATCATTGATCAGGGCGGCCGGGCACAACCTCTGACCGCCACCCGCCTGACGTCCATTACCGATGCCGATCACCAATGCATCGCCATCCCAACGGAAGTCCGGGCCGCTTAACTCGCAGCTGTCTGCTTTCAGCGTATCCATGCGCATTAGCCCATGAATAAAGTAGGAGACGCCACCCAGTGCGGATTTCAGCTTTTCCGGCGTTTCGGTAGTGATGCGGGTGCCAAAACCACCAGTGGCCATATTGATGAAATAGTGCGTCTGATTTACCCGTGCCAGATCGATCGGGGTCGCTTTGCCGACGATCGCCAGCCGTAACGCATTCTCCATCTCCTGCGGAATACCGGCAGAGGTGGCAAAATCATTGGCGGTGCCTAACGGGATAATGCCCAACACCGGGCGCTGTGAGGCGTCGAGTTTCGCCAACGCCGTGGCAATCTCATTGATGGTGCCATCGCCGCCGCCTGCTACCACGGTCTCAGCCTGAATTGCTACGGCTTCGCGCACGTAACGCTCGCCGTCTCCGTGTTCCCAGGTGACGCGGATCTCAATGGGATAACCTTCCTTGCGCAGCGTAAAAATGGCTTCACGCAGGTCTTCATTGCCTGCGCCTTTGCCGTTCAGTATCACCAGCGTAATTGGTTGTTCCATGTCTGTTTTCCCGTCAGTGCTGACCCGTTCAGGCCCAAAAGTGCTTCAGTTATAGCACATTTTGCACCCTCAACGAAAAACCAGGCCGCGCAGGCAAAAGAAAAGCCCGTCCGGGGGAGCCGGACGGGCCAAGGAGGTGGTTCCTGATAAAGACTGCCGTTTCGAATTCTCGTTTTTGACAAGGCGCATTCTAGCCAGAAAAGGCCTGGGGTTATGTGATCAAATTCTAATAAAAGTAACCCGAAGTAACTTTATTGCGCTAGCCGGTGCGACCTTCCATCCAGTCTGGAACAATCAACGGGCAGCCGGATCGGCGTAAGCCGTTGATCCAACTGCATCGATCGCCGGTTCTGCCGATGCATCCGGGAAGTTACGCATTAACAGTGCGAACGTCAGATCGATATCTTCCGGCACGCTGATCCAGACAAAATGCCCGTTGCCAGGCGCGACGAGAGTGGGCTGAAGCTTGGTGTTTACCATCTCAGGCAGATCGAAATTAACGTTTCCTGCTGGGGTCATCAGCTCAAGATTGTCGCCGACGCTGAACTTATTCTTCACCTCAACCAGCACTTTGTCTCCGCGACGCTCACCGGTAAATTCACCAACGAATTGCTGACGGTCAGAGGCAGAATGGCCATAGTCATAATTCTGGTAACTGTCGTGGGTGTGACGGCGCAGGAAACCCTCGGTGTAGCCGCGATGCGCCAGACCGTCCAGCGTGCCGAGCAGCGACTCATCAAACGGCTTGCCCGCCGCGGCATCATCAATTGCCCGGCGATACACCTGGGCGGTGCGCGCGCAGTAGTAATGCGACTTGGTGCGGCCTTCGATCTTCAGCGAATGCACGCCCATTTGCGTCAGACGACCAACATGCGCCACGGCGCGCAGGTCTTTCGAGTTCATAATGTAAGTGCCGTGCTCATCCTCGAAAGCGGTCATCTGTTCGCCAGGGCGCATCGCTTCTTCAATCAAATAGACTTTGTCAGTTGGCTGACCGGCGCCGAGTGTGGGCTCAACGGTCTTCACCGGGATCGGCTGGTATTGCTGCACGATTTGCCCAACATCATCCACCTTGCCTTCCTGCACCTTGTACTCCCAGCGGCAGGCGTTGGTGCAGGTTCCCTGATTGGGATCGCGTTTGTTAATGTAGCCGGAAAGCAGACAGCGGCCTGAATAGGCCATGCACAGCGCGCCGTGCACGAAAATCTCCAGCTCCATTTCAGGCACCTGCTCACGGATCTCGGCGATTTCTTCCAGAGACAGTTCGCGCGAAAGGATCACGCGCGTCAGGCCCATCTGCTGCCAGAATTTTACCGTTGCCCAGTTCACCGCGTTAGCCTGCACCGAAAGATGCACGTCCATCTGCGGAAAGGCGTCACGCACCAGCATAATCAGGCCCGGATCGGACATGATCAGCGCGTCCGGGCCCATCTCGATCACCGGGCGCAGATCGCGAATAAAGGTTTTCAGCTTGGCGTTATGCGGCGCGATATTTACCACCACATAAAACTTCTTACCCAGCGCATGCGCTTCGTTAATGCCCAGCGCCAGGTTCTCGTGGTTGAATTCGTTATTACGCACCCGAAGGCTGTAACGTGGCTGGCCGGCATAGACGGCGTCAGCGCCGTAGGCGAAGGCGAAGCGCATGTTTTTCAGGGTGCCGGCGGGGGATAATAATTCCGGTTTCAACGTGAGTATCTCTTGAGGGATCCCCAATGTCTTTCGGGCTGCAGCTGCGTTGGCTGCTCAGCTCCATCCCCAGTCACTTACTTCAGTAAGCTCCCGGGGATGAAGCTGCTTGCCGCCTTGCTGCAACCCGAAATCCAAATGGGGATGAGCGTGCAGGAGGGGCAAAGAACGTTCAACAATGGTTATCAGGTTTGAAAGCAATAAAGGCCGTCAGTGACGGCCTTACAAAATTTGCGGGAATTGTAGAGGTTGGGACGGGTAATGTAAATTGACCTAGATCAAACGGCAGACATCTGCTTCCCAGCGGTAACCCATACCGTAGACCGCGCGGATAAAGGGCTGGTCGGAATCCAGCAGCTCCAGTTTACGGCGCAGGTTTTTTATATGGCTGTCGATGGTCCGGTCGGTGACCACGCGGTAATCATCATAAAGATGGTTAAGCAGCATTTCCCGGGAGAACACCTTGCCAGGCTCCTGAGCCAGCGTCTTTAGCAGACGAAACTCAGCAGGCGTCAAATCGAGTGGGCCCTGGTCCCAACTGGCCTGGAAGCGATTTTCATCGATGACCAGCAGTGAGGCTTTCTGCGCTTCTTCCGGCGTCCGCTTGCAGCGTTTGAGAATGGTTTTAACCCTGGCCACCACTTCACGCGGGCTGAACGGTTTGCAGATGTAATCATCCGCACCGATTTCCAGCCCAAGCAGACGATCGATCTCTTCGGTTTTGGCAGTGACCATCATGATCGGCAAATCGGAGAAACGGCGAATTTCGCGGCAAACCGTCAGGCCATCCATGCCGGGTAACATCAGGTCCAGCAGGATCATGTCCGGCGGCGTCTGTTTTACCCAGTCCAGCACCTCATCTCCACGCAGAAGATGGTGGGTGCGATAATTGGCCGCCTGAAGATAATCCACCATCAGCTGGCCAAGTTTGGGTTCGTCTTCAACCACTAAAATCAGCGGGGCAAGCGTTTCCTGTTCCATAACACTCATCTGCTTAACAAGAGGTGACACACCTCTTTAGTTAGTATTGCAGGGTAAGTGTACCGTAATTTTCAGTCCTCCGGCATCGGAGTGGTCCGCAACAATGCTGCCGTCGTGAGCTTCAACGATGTTCTGACAGATAGCCAGCCCTAGCCCGGAGCCGCCGCTGGCACGATTTCGCGAACTTTCCGCACGGAAGAATCGCTCGAAAATTTGCTGCCGCTGCTCGTCGGTGATCCCCGGACTGGTATCCTCGAAATGCAGGATCTGCTGGTCCGCTTGTGACACCAGCGTGACGGTCAGACCGCCGCCGGCATCGGTATAGCGCAGGCTGTTTTCCATCAGGTTGGTAAATAACTGCATCAGGCGATCGGGATCGCCAAACAGCGGAGCCTGCTCCGGCAGACGGAGATCGAGCGAAAGATTACGGCTCTGATAGCGGCCGTTGAAGTTGCTCGCCACCAGTTCCACCAGCGGCACCAGGTCCGTTTTGCATTTGCGATAAGCGAGGGCACCTTCATCAGACAGGGAAAGCTGATGCACATCGTCCACCAGCTTGGTCAGCGTACTGACTTCTCCCTGTAAGGAAACAATCGACTCCGGCGTCAGCTTGCGCACGCCGTCCTGAATCGCTTCAAGTTCACCGCGCAGGATCGCCAGCGGCGTCCGCAGCTCATGAGAGATATCGGCCATAAAGGCGCGGCGCATACTCTCGTTTTTCTCCAGCGTACTGGCCAGCCGGTTAAAGTCCTGCCCCAGCCGGCCCAGTTCATCGCGGCTGTTGGCCTGCACCCGGCTGGTAAAGTCGCCGGCGGCCAGCTGATGGGTGCCCTCCACCAGCCGCTTAACCGGCGCAAGCAAGCCCCGCGACATCAGCCAGGTGACCAGCGCGGCCAGCAGCATCGCCAGCCCCGAGATGATCCAGCTGGTGCGCTTCTGCTGCTGATCGAAGTTGATATCCGCGCTGCGGGTCAGGCGCTCAGGCGGCGAACCGATCACCCAACCGACAATGTGCCCGTCGCTGGTGGTGATATTGCGGCGCGACCCCTCGGGCGGCACCGGGCCGCGCGGGCCAATCATCACGTGATATTGCTGATCGATAATCCAAAACTGTGTCCGCCAGCCGTGCGGCGGAAGCTGAGAGTTGGAGTCTGGATTTTGCTCCAGCGAATGCAGGATCTGAAACACCAGCTTGTTATTGTGACGCAGGAAATCCCAGTTGCCGTGCTGCTCATACTGATCGGACAACGCATCGCTCAGCATCACCAGCCGCTGCTCGTTGCCTTTCTTGATGTAATCAATAAAGCCATGCTCAAAGCTCAGCCGCACGCCCCAGTGCATGGTGACCAGCACCAGCAGGCAGGTGGAAAAAATCGCCGCGAACAGCTTGGCGGTGATGCCGATACGCAATTTTGCAAACATTAAGACTTCCTCTTGCGGCTCAACACCACGTTTTTACTGACATCCAGCGGCACGCGCCAGAACACCAGCGCGGGCAGAACGATCACCACCGCCATGCACAGATAAGTATAAATAAAGGCCTGATGCACCGCCGCGCTGTCAGTCACCGCCTGATGACCAAAGGTCCCCAGCATCAGCCCGGCCACCGTCACGCCGATACTCATCGACAGCTGCATGATCATCGACAGTAGACTGTTGCCGCTGCTGGCGAGATCGTCCGGCAGCTCTTTCAGCGTCAGGGTATTCATCGAGGAGAAGCGAATGGCATTGACCATGCCCTGCAGGAACAGCACGACCGGCAGCAGGTAATCCCAGCCCATCAATGCCACCGCCGGGAATAACAGCACCACCAGCGCCAGGCCAATGGTGGCGCCCACCAGCACGTTACGGTAGCCAAAGCGGTTAACGATCTGCACCACGATGCGCTTCATCCCCATATTGCCGAGGACCATCGGGATCATCATCAGCCCGGCATGGAACGGCGTGTATCCCATGCCCACCTGCAGGAAGATCGGCGTCATAAACGGCAGCATGCCGCTACCGATGCGACCGGTAAAACTGCCTAACAGCCCAATGGAATAGATGCGGTTATCAAACAGCTTCAGGCTGAACAACGCCCGCTCGTTGCCTCGGGCGTGCATCAGATAGAACAGCAATGAGAACACGCCAATCAGGATAAACAGACAGAGCAACAGCGGCGAAACCCCTAAGCCCCGTTGGCCGTCGAGGGCCAGCGTTAAGGTTGCCATCCCTGCGGCCAGCAGAATAAAGCCGAGAAAGTCGAATTTACGTGGCGGCAGGCTCATATTTTTCATCAGCATCAGGGTCGCAATGGCGCCAATGATGCCCACCGGAATATTGATCAGGAAAATCCAGTGCCAGCTGGCGTACTGCACCAGCACGCCACCCAACGCCGGGCCGAGCAGCGGGCCGACCTGGCCCGGCAAGGTCACAAAGGTCATCGCCGCCATATATTGCTCGCGCGGGACCAGCTTCATCACCGTTAACCTGCCGACCGGCACCATCATCGCGCCGCCAATGCCCTGTACCACACGCGCCATAATCAGTTGATCCAGCGAGCTGGCCATTGAGCAAAACAGCGAGCCGACGCTGAACAGAATGATGGCGCTGAAGAACACGTTCCTCACCCCGAACCGGTCGGCCAGCCAGCCGCTGACCGGCAGCATCACCGCCACCGTCAGCACATAGGAGACGATCACCGAATGCATATTCAGCGGGTTCTCGTTCAGGCTTACCGCCATCGAGGGCAGGGCAGTGTTGACGATGGTGGTATCCAGCGCCTGCATAAAGAAGCCGAAGGCAACGATCCACAGTTGCCAGCGCACGGTGGAAGGAAGCGTATTCATGACTGGACGAGTTCCTGACGTGGCCGGCGACGCAGTTTATCCATATACAGATAAACCACCGGCGTGGTGTATAGCGTTAACAGCTGGCTCATCAC